>JBDHFY010000199.1:0-7773 GCA_039590195.1 Gemmatimonadota bacterium
TCATGATCGGGGGAGCGAGCGCCTTGGCCCTGAGCCGCATCATGTCGAGCCTGCTTTACGGCGTCACACCCACCGACCCGGTCGCCTTCGTCTTGATCGGGCCCGCGCTGATGATCATCGCCCTGACCGCAGCCTTCATGCCGGTCAGAAAAGCCTTGGCGGTCAACCCCTCTGAAGCCTTGCGCCACGATTAGGGGCCCAACCGCTTCATGATGGGTGTCGTTGAACACGGTGAGCTGCGACCACCGGGTGATCGACGGCGCGCAGGGCACGCGCTCCCTGCAGACGCTCAAGGGCATGCTCGACAAATCCTCCCTCTTCAAGGGCGCCTGACTATTGATTGTCTCGCGCTACCCATCTCCCGTCTCTCCTCTCAGCCGCACCATAATGCGCCGCCCCTCCGTCAGCAAAGCGGCCCAGACCACCGCAGAATACGGCCGCTCTCGAACCTCGACCAGAATGACGCGCTGAGGCTGTCTGCTGATCGGCACGCAGCGTAATGCCATGCAGCCTAACGGACCCGCCAATCAGCTCCGGCGTAACCACCATCCAGCTGCTGGATGCCAATAGGAAGCTCCCGCTCAAGGTGCCTCGGCGCTTGCTGCGCCAGTTACTGTACCAGTTGGGCCCAACAAACCCCTACATGCCCTGGCCCGAAGTCCGACAACGGACGACACGAATTCGCGTTGAGACAACAACTTGTTGGGATTTAGTGTCGGACTTGGAACCCCTCTGGATCAGAAGAGTCCAGGCGGGTCGGTCGCTTAGGGATGTCTGAACTCCTGCCGCTTCGAGAGGAACACTGCTCAAGTGGAGTCACCCGGCCCGATCGCGTTCCTCGACCTGACCTCCGAGAGCATACGCTCGGTGAAATCCACGCGCTCGTGGAGTTCGGCGAGGGCCTCCTGCATCGAGCTGACTACGTCAGACAGTTGCTGCACCGCTTCGGTTAGGCGTTCGTTGTCGCCGTCGGGCGTTTCTCGCATTTTCAGCTTGTGATGAGACCACATCTTCAGCCCCATGAGCCCGCAGCCGCCTAAGACGCCCAATATGGGGATAAAGACTGCTACTACCCCTGGGTCCATGCTACTTCCCTTCCCTTCCCGGTGGGGACGTTGCACGCTAGTCCGAAAACGACGACCGCAACGAGTCGTCGAAACCCGTGACAACCTGCAGGGTGGTTTGTGGGCGCAGAACCCGCAAAAGTTTTAGGGCTTCCGCAGTGTTGCGTCAGCACCCGTCGCTGGACTTAGCCCCGGCGCCTGCCGAACACGGACGAGAACGGTAGACAGCCCGGTTTGGGTTTCGGCAACGGTTCCGGCGGCGGTTGTGGCACTTCGCTTCCTACGGTGACCCCAACCGCCGCCCACCCCTTTCGCACGGCCTCTTGTTCGTTGCTGCCGGCTCCGTACACCTCGCCGGCAACTGTGAACGTCAGATCGGCGGCCGCCTGGAAGTCCGCCTGAGCACTCAGGCGGCCGCCCGAGAGCGTACGGTACCAGATAAGTCCGGATTTCTCCCATGCATTGCCACCGATTTCAACTGCCACCCGGTAGAATGCGTGGTTCGGGATACCGGAGTTGATGTGCACGCCCCCATTGTCCGTGGGGGTATCGACGTAGTCATCCATGTGCGCGGGCTGGGGGTCTTTGCCAAGGACCGGATCGTCGTACGCAGTTCCCGGTGCCTTCATTGATCGAATACCCTGACCGTTGACCTTCTCCGTCAGAAGATCGCCTCCGACTAGCCAGTCGGCCTGACCCGCCGTTTGGTTCGACTTCCACTGTCTCACGAGCGATCCGAACACGTCGGAGAAGCTTTCGTTGAGTGCGCCCGGTTGGTTTCGATACACCAGGTTCGCCGTGAATTGGGTGACGCCGTGTGTCAGCTCGTGCCCAATGACGTCGAGCGACTTGGTGAACCTGTTGAACAAGCGCTCGCCCTCCGGGAGGTCCTCGTCCCCGTCGCCGTAGGCCATCTGCTGACCGTTCCAGAAGGCGTTGTCGTAGCCCTCCCGGTAATGCACTGTCGAGATCAACTGCATGCCGTTGTCGTCCAATGAATTCCGTCCGTACGCCTGCTGATACAGGTCGTACGTATTCCCCGAGCCGTCGTACGCTTCGTCTACAGCAGAATCGCCGCTTGGAGGCTCACCCTCGCCCCGCACCCTTTCTCCCGGGAGACTAGTCCCCTGATTGGCCGTGTACACGGTCCGATTCTTCCCCTCCGCCGCTGCCATCGGGGCCGCTCGGAGGGCCATCGCCTGGCGCTCACCCCGGATCCCGTCCGACGCCGCCAGGTTAGCTCTTGCCAGTTCTTTCTGCCGCGGCGTTCCATTCTTTTCGATTTCTTCGAGCATGTGTGGTGGGATGATACACTGGATACCGTGACGCCTGGCCATGTTATGAGCCTCCTGTTGTCGGGGCCTGGGTTCCAACGAGCCCTTCACAAGGGTCACCGGCGGGCGCGCCTGGTGGCCCGATTGAGCCAGTCGAGCAAGGGGCGCAGCGTGGAAGGCGCGGCGCCCTCGCTCGTTTCGACCGTGTGGCTGCGCGCATCCGCCTCCACCGTAACCCGGTAGACGAACTGATCGGCAACCGGCGTGGTATCCGCGATCGTGGCGGGAAGGTCGAAGAACCCTGCCCGCTCCACGAGGCGCTGCAACTCTTCCGCGTCCCCGGGCGGGAGCGTGTCGGTTTCGATAGTGACGGAGAGTGTGATACCGGCGAATCCGCCGGACCGTTCGAAGTGGATGCGCATCGTATCCGCCTCAGCGGTGGCGCCGCGCCCGGCGGTCCCACAACCGTGAAGGGAGGCAAGTAGCGTACACCATAGAACCGCGGTCGTCATGCACGCGCTCTCCCGGTTTCGCGATCGGTGGGCCTAGCTGGAGGCACAGCGCGGTGCCCAACGTGGCTATAAGGTGCCCTAGATGAAGTTACCTCCGCTAGTGCCGCCCCTCCTTGTTTGATTGCCCACGTTAGGGCCTCGCCGTCGCGTCTCGCTTCAGCCCCACCACTACCCCCCGCACCGGGCCGGTCCCCAACCCACCCGTCTCCACCCGGCGGACCCCGGCCCAACCCATCACCACCCGGTCCGCCAGCCCGCCGGCGGGGAGGGGAGTGGCGGTGTTGGCCCCCCTTGACGGAAACATATTGTCCATTAGCCTTCAATACAGTTAATAACTGTACTAAAGGACGTTGAAAAACAACCATTATCATGCTTTTCAACATGCCAGTGCTAGACGATTTGGAACGAGCCGTCATCGAGCGGATCGACGAGGTCAAATCGAGCATTCGCTATGCGGTTGCCCAGCCGGAGCGGTGGTATGGGCTATTGCGCAGAAGTACGTTCGCGCGCGCGATCCGTGCATCGAACAGCATTGAGGGCTTCAATGTTACCGTTGACGACGCTATCGCCGCGGCCGATGGAGAAGCGCCGCTGGAAGCTGACCCGAACGCTTGGGCAGCGGTCACGGGGTACCGGCAGGCCATGACGTACGTTCTTCAGTTGGCCGACGATCCTTATTTCGGGTATTCAGCGGATCTGCTGCGCGGGCTGCATTTCATGATGATGCAGTACGATCTCACGAAGAACCCTGGTCGGTGGAGACCTGGTCCCATCTATGTTCGAGACGAAGAGAGGAACGAGGTGGTGTATGAGGGGCCTGACGCCGAACTTCTTCCCTCCCTAATTGAAGAACTGGTCGCGTCTTTGAACGACGACTCAGATACCACGCACCCAATAGTGAAAGCAGCGATGGGTCATCTCAACTTGCTGATGATCCATCCATACTCCGATGGGAACGGCCGAATGGCTCGCGGCCTCCAGACACTGATTCTCGCGAGGGAGGGCACACTGGCCCCAGCGTTTGCAAGCATTGAAGAATATTTAGGGAGAAACACCCGGGAGTACTACGATGTTCTCGCAGCAGTCGGTGCCGGAAAGTCGAGCCCCCAGCTCGATGCACGACCATGGATCAGATTCTCGCTCACAGCTCACTTTCGGCAGGCAACGACTCTTTTGCGTCGATCACGGGAAATGCAACGTCTCTGGGACGCTCTCGAGCATGAGTTAGATGCAAGCGGGTTGCCTGACAGGACTGTGTTAGCTCTTGGAGACGCAGCCCTTGGGTTCAGAGTCCGCAACTCCACCTATCGGTCCGCGGCCGAGTTGTCTGACCAGGTTGCCAGTCGCGACCTTAAGACGCTCGTCGACCATGGATTTCTGGTAGCATACGGCGAGCGCCGCGGTCGCTACTATATCGCTTCTGATCGTCTCAAGGACCTGCGAGCCAAGACGGCCTCAGAGCGTCGACCGATACCTGATCCGTTCGAGAGTGACTTGAGCCAAACCGCGTTATTCAAATGACGTCACAGTATCGTAATGCCAACACCAATAGCCTGCGCTGGATTGGCTGCGCCGTCGCGGTCAAAGTTCAGGTGAGTTTGGAGTCATGATGTCAGCCTACCGCTCGCTTAAGACTGAGGTGCCCCCAGCACGCGAGAGGCGCGCCCAAACCCGCGATTCCAAGCGGCAAAGGCAGGAGGTGCTCAAATGGGATTTGGAAGCTGGATTAAGAAAGCCGTCAAGAAGGTAAAGAAAGCCGTTAAGGCAGTAGTTAATGCGGTCGAGGAAGTTGTTTCTGATGTGGTTGAAGGGATTGGAAACGCCATAGAGGATGGCCTTGGCTGGCTTGGAGATCGCGTTCCGTGGGTAGGTGGCGCATTCAAATGGTTGGGGGCGGTGGTTTCGAGTGTTACCGATTTTGTTGCGGCCGTCGTAAAGGGGGTCGTGGCTATTGTCGCCGGCGTCGTCGGCGGCCTCGTTACCATGCTGGTCGGCGTGTTCGTAGGGATCTTTACGGGCGACTGGTCGGTCCTGGGAGATGGGTTTCGTCAACTCGTCTCCGGCATAGTGGGGGGCGGTCTGCTGATTCTCGGAAAGCTTGTCGCGGTGGTTCAATCAGTTTTTCATCTTCAAGCGTTTGAACGGACTCTTACGGATATTGAAACGGAGATGGTCCGCCGCGTGTTCGCGGAATCCATAGCACTCTATAACGTCAGATTAATTGAGGGATGGGCTGGGCTCTACAGCCTGAACAGTAGGCCATTTACGCTGGGGAATACAATTTATCTGAAGAGCGTGGACACCTCTAGCGAGCCCGAGATATTGATCCACGAGTGCGTGCACGTCTGGCAGTATCAAAATAATGGGGCAAGCTACATTGGAGGCGCGCTGGGTGCCCAAGCGTTTATTCCTGACGAATACAACTGGGAGAGAGACATAGCTCGGGGGAATCTTAACTGGGTTGACTTCAATAAAGAGGCCCAAGGCAAATTTCTTGAAGACCTTTGGACAGATGGCTCGCTAATTGAGGCGACGGTTACCCGCGAGCGGGATGGCGTGTTCTTTTTCGCAGATGGGAAAGGAACGATTGGGCATTTTGACTTCGAGATTCACAGCCCGATCGCCAACGATTACACAAAGGAAGCAAATGATGCGGTGAAGGAGGTTCGTGGCGCAAAGAGTGTCAGGCTCTCTGCTTCGTGGAGCTAGAGGCTCAGGTAGGTGATCCCGCTCGGTCCAGATATGGTCGCGTCTCGCTGGCGCTCGACGCTTCGTCCAACCCACCACCCGCGGCGGACCCCCGCCCCATTCATCCCCACCGAGGCAGACAGGCGGACCGTTCGCCGCCATGAATGACGCGGCTTACATCGTGGGTGAGAGCAACGAGGGGCAAGCGGCGGGTTGCCTGAAGCCGTGGTGCGTGCCTGGCTAGGGTTGGACGCGGAAAGTCCCAAGGACGCAGGGGTCGAACGGACTCATGCGAAACTCGACCAGATCCCCCATGACCCGACCGCCTTGGCAAACCACCACCCACGAGCTCTGTTGGTCCCAGGTGTCGCATATTCGTGTCAGCGCACTGTCGTCCCGACGAGATGAGTTACGCAGCACGTGTTCATACTCGTTTTCCAGTTCGAGCGGATGGGTATGCGCTATCCATCGGTATTCCCGAAAGGCCTCGTTGCGAGGAAATACCAGCACGTCCATCGCCGCGACGCCCCGAATGCCGATTGAGACGATGTACGTGCTGTTCACCTTCACCAGAGCGACTTCGGGGACCCGGCCGCGGTCGTCGCGACTGTTGTGCGTGATCCTGGCGAGTAATGGAGCCACCCGGAGGATATGCCGGCTGAACGTTCGAGCCGGAACGACGTAATGATGACCAGGGACCCCGCGGAAGATCGCCCGCCCCTGCCGCTCCACCCGGTGCCCACCGTTTTGGGGTTCGCGGCAGTGTTCGATGATCTCGTCGGTTGTTGCGGCTGACATAGGTCACACACCCCTCTGGAACGCGCAAGATGGCTGGCCCACTGCTCTTCCTGTGCGCCGGTTCAACGGTTGCGCAGCCACTCGGCGACGCCGAATGTCACCATGACGTTGTAATCTACTGGTCGGGAGGCTGCCGCGTCGTTGACACGAAAGCCGCCTCGCGCGGACAATCCTGGCACCGCGGCAGGGGCATATCCCAACGCGCCGCCGCGCGGGGCCAGCCGGAACGTTAACCCGTCGGCACCGGGCACCGGAATGTCCGTGTTCTCAATGTTGGCCAGGACTTGCCGCGCTTCGGGATCGCTGTATATAGCCGTCAGCGCCGCTCCGCCCACCAACACCGTGTGGCTCACAGCCAGAACCTGCTGGCCGGCCGACGCGTTGTTCCACTGCCTCATGAACCTATTGCCGACATCGTTGAGCACCCGGTTGGCGCCGGACTGCACCGATGGAATGCGCCACACGGCCTTCAGCACGTCTCTCGTCTTGCCGGGTCGCGGTCGCTGAGGCCCGGTGCCCCGCGGAACCAGGGGACCCCGCGAGGGAGCCGGCGGCGATTGCCGGAGCATCCGGTCGAGCTGGCTCTCCTGAAAGAGGGCCCAGTTGGGCGTGAGCCATGACCGTCGCAGTTGGCCGTCACGTATCATGGCCTCGAGGGCGCGCATCTCGGCCTCGATTGCCGGGTCCAGTTGCAGTCTAAAATTGCCCAAGTTCGGGGACACCGGTCGCAATGATTGGCCAAGGCGCAGATCGAAGTTGCCCATCGGTAATCTCCTATTCATGGCAGGGCCCGCGGGCGTCCGGGAACTGCCCGAAGCGCCTTTTCGAACGCGTTCTGATCCGATGATAGTGCGGGGTGGTCAATTCTGAGTCAATTGAAACAGGGCAGATCGGCGGGCCGCGTAGGAGGGCCCCCCGGCAGCCCCGCGGACCATTGACGCCGGATGGAGGATGGCGGTAAGTCCCCACCCAACCCCACCCTACCGCCCGGTGGGGAGGGGAGTGGTGGTGCCGGCCCCAGGTCTACATATTCCCAGTGTTATTATAGGAATTAGCTGGTGGGGGAGTGACGGCGTCGTCCGCAGTCCAAATCCCGCTGAGCGCTAGGTTGTGGGCCTTTTGGGACGCCGAACGACTGAATGTCACTGCTGTCATCCCCCTTCATAAGGAGAAACCATCGTGAGCCCTACCCCCCTTCTTACCACTGCATCCGTGTCGCGGCGTGTTTCGCTCGGCAGGTCCGTGACCTCCAGCGTGGTCCTGTTGGTACTGCTTGGCTGCTCGGGAGAGTCAGAACGGATGCTCGGTGCCGTCGCCCATGTGGGCGCCGCCACGGCGTCGTCCTACGCGGAGTTTGACGCAGTGGGAACGCCCCAGGCCATTGGCCTTGTTTTCTCCTCGAATTTCTTCGACGAATTGCCCACCGAGAATTCCGAC
>JBDHFY010000200.1:0-7765 GCA_039590195.1 Gemmatimonadota bacterium
CGTTCACACTCACCTGCCCGCCGCCGTCGTTCCCCACGATCATCAACTTGGATTGTTCGGGGTTGATCCACAGATCGTGCACGTCGCCATGGGGGACATCGATCTCCTGGAACGTGCGACCACCGTCCACCGAGCGCCACATGTCCGAGTTCAACCCGTACACGGTGTTCTCGTCCAGCGGGTCTGCGTGCATGTGCGTGTAGTAGAACGCCCGCTGCCGCAGCTTCCGCTCGGCGTTGACATAGGTCCACGTCTTCCCGCCGTCGTCCGAGCGGTACACGCCGCCATCCGGTTCGGCCTGCACGAGCGCCCACACCCGGTCGGGATTCGCCGGCGACACGGTCACCGCGATCTTGCCCACGAGCCCTTCGGGCAGCCCCCCGCCCAGCTTCTCCCAGGTGTCACCCCCGTCCATCGTCTTGTAGAGCCCCGAGTCGAACGAGCCGCTGTAGTGGGTCCACGGTTTGCGCTCGGCCCGCCACATGGCGGCGTAGATCTCCCGCGGGTTGCGGGGATTCATCGACAGATCTACCGCGCCCGTGCTGTCGGAGACGAACAGCACCGGCTCCCACGTGTCGCCGCCATCCTGGGAGCGATACACCCCGCGCTCGGCGTTCTTGCCGAAAGCATGGCCCAGCACCGCGAGGTAGAGCAGATCCGGATTCGCGGGGTGAACCGCGATCCGGCCGATCTGCCCGGCCTCGGGCAGCCCGATGTAGCGCCACGTCTCACCGCCATCGGTGGATTTGTAGACGCCGTGCCCCGGAGACACGTCGCCCCGAATGCACGCGGATCCGGTGCCGACGTAGATCACGTTGGGATCGGAGTCCGCCACCTCCACGGCGCCGATGTCGCCGCCGAAGAAGCCGTCGGAGACGTTGACCCAGTTCTGTCCGGCGTCGGTGGTCTTCCACACACCGCCGCCGGTGGTGCCTTTGAAATAGGTGAACGGCTCACCCTCGACACCCTCCACCGTGGTAGACCGGCCGCCACGGTATGGGCCGATCATGCGGTAGTGGAGCCCGGCGTACAGGCTGGGATCGTAGACGTCGTTCCCCGCGGACCCTCCCCGTTGGGCCTCCAACGGACCGGGAGCCAGGGCGGTAACGGACGCGGCCGCGAGCAACGCGGCGAAGGCGATGGCGAGGGAAGAGATCGGTCGCCTCATGGTGGTGCCTCCTCGAGAAACAGCGGCTATCGACGGCGGCCGCCGGGCGGAAGGAGTGACCCGGCGGGGAAGGTCGCTGGCGGCCAGCACGCACGGATGGCGGAAGGACGAAACCTATCAGCCACCTAACATGACCCGCGGAACGGGGGAGCGGGAGGGGGGGAGAGGCCGCGGCGCGGTGGTCCCGTTGACCCGTGGACCCGATCGCAACGGCTCTCCCCGCGGTCGGCACCGCTTACTTGGCGAACGCGTACACGCGCCCGTCCAGCCCCGTCACAAACACGAGATCCGCTCCCAGAGCTGGCGACCCCGGGAAGCCATAGGGGCCCTCACCGGTGCTCGGCTCCGGAACGAACTGCCAGATAGGTCGGCCGGTCCCCCGATCCATTGCGATGACCGCGCCCCGCAGGTCGCTAAGGTAGTTCGGCACCCCGCTCGTCCCCACGTAGACACGATCCTCACTCACGGCCGGTCGCCCTAGCGCCCGCCCGAGCACGTCCACCTCCCACACCGGTTGACCCGTCCGCGCGTCGAACGCGAAGACCGTGGTGGCGTCCGAGGAGCCGACGTAACCGATTCTGCCGCGAACGGACGCCGACGATTCGATCCACGAGAACCACACGTAGCGCTTCCACAGCAAGTCGCCCGTCTCGCTATCCAGACCCAACAGGTCATAGCTCCGGCTACCCACGATGACGCGACCGTTTGCTACGGCAGGCGTCGAGACCACGGGCGCACCAGTGTCGTACTTCCACACCAGCCGCCCGGTACCGGTATCTAGGCCGTATACGTTGTGGTCGTAGCTCCCGAAATACACGTTGCTGCCCACAACTGTCGGGGCGGCCACGACGGCGTCTCCGCAGGTGAACTCCCACACGCGTTGGCCGCTCGCCGCATCGAGGGCCAGGACCTTGCCGTCGTGCGTCCCAAGGTACAAACGCTCTCCCGCCACGACCACGTCCGATCCAAACGAATCGTAGCGCGACCCCGGTTGGCCCGGAGGCACGCGCTTGATCGTTGCGTCCACAACGCGAACCCGCCAGCGTTCATCCCCACTCCGCGCCGAGAGTGAGTATAGGAAGCCGTCGTCCGCCTGAAAGAACACAGCGTCGCGCGCTATGGCAGCGCGCGTGCGAATGGGTCCTCCCGCCTGGAAGAACCAGCGCTCGGTTCCGGTCCGTGCGTCCAACGCGTAGAGGCGGCCGTCGTCGGCACCAGCGTGAATCATTCCCGCGGCGACGGCCGGACCGGCCCAGAGCGCCGACCCGGCGTCGAAGACCCAGGCGGGCTCGACCTGCCGCGCGTCGACACTGGGGCGCACAGGTAGCTCCAGCCGCTCGACCAGCCGCAGAACGACCGGCACGTCGTAGAAGGGAACGAGAGCCCGCGGGAGAATCCCGCTCAAGGTCTTGGAGGCGCTGTCATACACGAATGCGAAGGGTCCTGCACGCACGTCCGCGCCGGTGACCTGGACGGCCACGCGCCCGATCTGTTGGCGCGACACGTGCATCGCCGGGACCGACAGTCTGACGAGCGCTTTACCGTCGTCTCCCGGTTCGAACTCCAGCGCCACGAGCGACCGCTCGCCATCGTGCGCAGCAAAACCAGCCCAGGCACCTGCCAACGCGGCGGCCGAACCGATAGCAGTTGCTGAATCCTGCGCGGCAGCTGTCGCCAGCGGTGCCGAGATCACGGCGGCGAACATTATGACCGGCACGGCATTCATAGACATTTCTCGACTCCGCGAGAGGTAAATCCAAAGTATGGTGACGGAAAGTGTGCGGTCGCTCCAAGCTTGCCTGGTCGGGGCTCACGCCGGACCTCCTCGAGAGGGCACGCAGCCGCGTCGAACTCGTTGCGGGGCTCATGCTCTGTGTATGCCAGATCCATCACGTGCGGGTGATGTCCCACCACCTCGAGAAAGCGCACGAAGTCGTCACTCCCGATCAATCCTTCGCGTTCGTTCATCACGATGCCGCGTGTGCGACAGACCTCATCGAGCGCCTTCTTGAGCCGGGCATCGATGCGGCCGTCAAGCTGACTGAGCCCGCACGCCCATCCACAGCAGCCCCGCCACCACTGACATTGCCGCCGCAATATGCAGGGCGTTCTCCCACCCGATCGACGCTGCGAGCACCGGTGTGAGCGCAGGGGAGATCAGGCCTCCCACGTTGGATCCCGTGTTCATGATCCCGCCAGCCGTGCCGCTGCGCTCGCGCCCCATCGATATCATCGTCGCCCAGAACGGTCCCTCCACACTGAGAACCGCCGCGGTCGAGCCCGCCAGGTACACTGCCGCCAGATAGGGATTCAACGTCGCTGCCCCCAGGAACAGCAGCACCCCCGCCGTGACAAGGCCCACGAGCGGTACGATCCGGCGGCCCCATACGAGACCCGCTCGCCCGCCGACGAGCCGATCGGACAGCCAGCCGCCGAAAGGGATCGACACGATCGACAGGATCCACGGCAGGCTGCTCAGCAACGCGCCTTCCAGAAGTGTGAAACCCCGCTCCTGAACGAGATAGAGATAGAACCAAAACACAAAGATGTAGCCGACGTATCCCTGCAACATGTAGCTCGCGGTGAGCAACGCGAAGCTCCGCGACCGGAGCCGCGACGCCGGCGACACGGGCAAGGACGACCGGGCGGGCTCGGGCCTGTTCACCGCCTCCGGCTCCCGCATGCCCGCCCAGACCAGCGTTGCTGCCGCCGCCGGGATGACGGAGACGAGGAGCGCGACCCGCCAGCCCCATCGGATCATCGTGAACGTGAGGAGCGGCGGCGCCAGGGCTGAGCCGAGCCCGATGGCGGCGAGCACGAGCCCGTTGGCGCTCCCCTGTTGTGAGGGCGGAACCCAGCGCGAGACTCCGCGTGCCGCCCCCGGGAACATCGGCGCTTCGCCCACGCCAAGAGCGAAGCGAAGCACCAAGAGGGTCGGAAGCACCCCGATCGTCGCCAATGGCCCCCAGCCGGCTGCAGCCATTCCCACTGTCACAATCACCCACGACGCGGATGAGACGGCGAGTACGCGTCGCGTGCCCCAGCGATCAGCGAGCCAGCCTCCGGGAATCTGGCACAGCGCGTAGCCAAGTAGGAAGGCGCTGAACACACGCCCGATCTGCACTTGAGACAGGCCGTATTCGCCCATGATCGGGTCGCCGACCACCGACATGTTGACCCTGGCCAGGTATGAGGCCATGGCGGTTCCACTCAGCAGGCCCACCCCCCACCAACTGCGCCGCGTCACGACCGGTCCAGTCGCTTGTGCATCAGGATCTCGGAGGCGCCGTCGATGACGTAGTCTGGTAGCTCGCCAACCCGTACGTAGCCCAAGCGCTCATACAGCCGGCGCGCGCCATCATTGAACGACGAAACGCACAGGAACATGTGTCGCGCTCGAGGCCGGAAGTGCGCCTCGGCGTGAGCAAGCAGCCGGCTGCCGATCCCGCGTCCACGGTAGGCCTCGGCGACACCGATCGAAACCAGATAAGGCGATCCTGCCACCCCGCGTTCGTGCAGGAGCGCGAACCCGCAGGCCGTATCATCGTCGCGCGCAATCAAGAGCAGCGTATCGAGGTGCGGTTGGCACGCAGCCAGGCATTCTTCGTAGCCGCGGCCGAGGCGGATCCACGGGTCGGACTTTGCCATGAGCCGTGCGGACCAGAGGCGGTCGGCGTCTGTGGCGACGGAAATCGCGATGGGATCCACTTCACCGAAGGTATCCGGCGTCGGGGAGGACGGCTAACCGCAGCGACGCAAGGACCGCCAAGGGCAAAGCTCGATCGCCGACTATGCGCCACTCCCACCTGCTGCGGCATCAATCGCACCCCACCGGCCATGCCGCCCACCCCCACCTCGATTGGCTTGACAAGATAGCGTATACGCTATAATCTATAGCGTATACGCTATACGAGAAGCGTTCGAAAATGAGCGCAAGACTGGTAACCGGAAGTCACGTGGACACTTACAGGGACCAAGAGTGGGGGGAGGGCTTCTCCGATTTCGCCCCACCGCAGCCTGCCGCAGGCCGGTCGTATCCCAGGTCGTTGCTGGCCGGCCTGCGCCGCACCGCCTCGCGGCCCGTGCTGAACCGGTCCTGGGATCTGATGATGTACTGCTGCGGGGCGGCAGCCCTGATGACGCTGCTGGCCTGCTGGCTCCATCCCCCGTGCACCGAACTGGCCGTGTTCACCTGGCTGATGTTCTTCACCAGCGGCCCGGCGTCCACGTTCCTGCCGAGTGCCTCCGAGCCGATCCTGATGGCGTTCGGGAAGCTTTACCCGCCGACGGCGCTGGCGGCCCTCGGCGTGGGCGGGATCGCGTTGGTCGAGTGGGTCAATTACCGCGTCTTCGGCGCGGTCATGCATACCGATCCGCTGGCGCGGGTGCGCTCCGCCCGATTCACCCGCCGCATCATGGCCTGGTTCGCCGCTCAGCCGTTCGCGACTACGGCGGTCGCCGCCCTGACGCCGATTCCGTTTTGGATCGTGCGGATCTGCGGCGTGCTCGCCAAGTACCCCATGCGCCGGTTCATCCTGGCCACGGTCATCGGACGGTTCCCACGAATCTGGCTGTTCGCGTTCCTGGGAACGGCTCTCCCGTTCAGCAGTTCGGCAATCCTGCTTGGCGGCGGCGTGGCGGTACTCGTGGCGGTCGTGGTGGCGGCATCGAGACGACGCCGCTCCGGGCTCGCCACGGCCCCTCGACGCGATGCCCGAAGCTGGCGTGGCGGCCGGCCGCGGGAATGAAACGAAACTCTTGGGTCTCTCGATGGAGCACTACCATGCAACTCGGTCATGTTCCCCTCGCGCTGTCGATCGCTTCGTTCAACTGGAGCCCGAAGATGGCGCTGTTCTGCCTGGGCATGCATTACCTGCCCAACGCCGACTCACTCGTGGCCAGAGCCGGCCTCGCGAAGCCCGACTTCCACTGCACCGTGACCCACAGCCTTACGTTCGCGATCGTGGTCAGCGGCCTCGTGTACCTGATCGCCCCGGCGTACGCACCGTTTGCGTTCGTGGCGCTGGTGGCGCACTACCTGGCGGACATCGGAAGCACGGTCGGGCTGCCGCTTCTCTGGCCGTTCTCGAAGAAGCGGTACACGCTCGCGCTGTTCAAGGACACCGGCTACTGGGGTTGGGAGATGTACAAAGGCTACTACCGCCAGCCGATGCCCTGGGTCCTGGAGGGAGCGACGCTGCTGTTCTTCACGTGGCGCATGACCCAGGTGTACGCGTGAGGCACCGTGGAACAGCTGCCCCCGACCGGCTTCCGGCGGCCGGTCGCGGGTAGCGCACGTCTTCCATCTATGACTGGGCAGGGATCACATGAAACTGCTTGCCATGCTCTTCGTTGCCGCCTTGAGCGCCGGCACGCATCCGGCTGCGGCTGACGACTCGTCGAACGTGAAAGTCTCGGGATCCGGGGAGCCGGTCGTGTTCATCCCCGGTCTGCTCGGATCCGAGTACGGATACCGCAACGTGATCGCGGATCTCGACCCGGCGAGGTACCGGTCGATCGTGATCGAACCCCTGGGGTTCGGTTCGTCACAACGCCCCGAAGAGAGCGATTACTCGATCACGGCCCAGGCCGACCGGATCGCGGCCGTGTTGGATACGCTGGTTGACCGCCCGGTTTGGCTCGTGGCGCACTCGGTGGGCGCGTCCATTGCGTATCGCATCGCCTACCGCCACCCGCGCCACGTTCGGGGCATCCTGTCGCTCGAGGGCGGCCCGACGGAAACGCTGGCGACAAAGGGCTTCCGGATCGCGATGAAGTTCGCCCCGTTGTTCCGCATCCTGGGGCCGAGCGCGATGCTCGAGATGATCCGCGAAGAGATGACGCGCGCATCCGCTGACGCCGGGTGGATCACCGAGCAGCTCATCCTGGCGTACACTGTCGGGTTTCGGCGCGACTACGGTGCCAGCCTCAACGCTCTCAAGGCGATGTCGCGCGCCGAGGAGCCGGAACGTCTCGCCGACCACCTCGGCGAGATCCAATGCCCAGTCCTGCTCCTCCTGGGGGCGGCCCCCCATCGCTCCCGTCCGTCGTCGGACGACGTTGCGCTCCTGGTCGAGCGGATTCCGCAGATGGCGATCGACTCGGTGCCCGGCGCGGGGCACTTCATTCACGAGGAGGACCCGAAGGCCGTGGTCGCGGCCATCGAGCGTCTCGTGCAAATGAGCAGGACGACGGCCGGGTGAATCAGCCACGGATTTCACAGAAACGCACAGACGCGGATGACTGCGATGAGGGGGCTCATCCGCGAGGATCCGCGTGTTTCAGTGCAATCTGTGGCTCTGATCTGCGAGGATCCGCGTGTTTCAGTGCGATCTGTGGCTCTGATCTACGGTGATCCGCGCGTTTCAGTGCAATCTGTGGCTCTGATCTACGGTGATCCGCGCGTTTCAGTGCAATCTGTGGCTCTGATCTGCTGGTTTCTGTGCTACCTGCGGCCCCCCCTTACGGAACCGTGGCGAAATCCGAGGTTTCCACATTGTTCGCCGAATCATAGGTGTATCCGCTCAGGATGAGATTGGTCACGGTGAACGTGAACGTATCTCCAGCCGATGCCTTTCGCTTGGCGGAATCGATGGT
>JBDHFY010000201.1:0-7762 GCA_039590195.1 Gemmatimonadota bacterium
AGCGCGGCTCCTACCTGCTTGGTGATCGAAATCGCCTCGTCAACGGAGAGTTGCTTCTCACGGTTGAGCTTCTCTCTGAGTGACTCGCCCTCCACGTAGGGCATTACGTAGTACAAGACCTCCCCTGCCTCGCCGGAGTCGTAGAGTGCCAAGATGTGGGGATGGTTCAGTTTCGCGGCGATGCGGACTTCTCTGAGGAATCTCTCGCCGCCCAAGATCGCCGAGAGCTCGGGACGCATGACCTTGATGGCGACCTTACGGTCATGCTTGAGATCGAGAGCGAGATACACAGTTGCCATCCCACCGCTACCAAGCTCCCGCTCAATAGCATAGCGATCGGCCAGCGCGGAATTCAAACGATCAAAGGCGTCGGTCACGGGCGTCGTCCCTTGGTCGGAGCGGAGAGATAATACGGTTTGGGCGGGGCGTTTGCCAGCGCGTGGAGCAGCGATGGCGCGAGGCAATTCCCTGCCCCCACATCCTGGAACATCAGCCCTTTCGGCCTACCTTCGGGTGGGGGTCAATTCGTCAACCGGCGCGGCCACGAGCGGTTGAACGCTCCTCGTGCATGGCCGTGGGCTACACCCACGGGATTCCTGATCCCGTGCGTGCACTTATCCCATTGAATTACAACAAGTTACAGACAGGCGTGCTCAACTTGTGCTCAATTGGCGTTGGCTAAAAGTCGCCTCCCGGTGCTTTAGGATTCGTTGGGTAAGTGCCAGGCACACGCTGTCGCAGCGCGCGCCTTGCTGTGACAGTTCTTTTCCTCTGGCGCATAGTTCCTTCCAACTGCATCTTGGGGTTGCTCTAGGGAACATCTTGTCCGGCTCACGGCCACCCCTGCCGATCGCTGCCACCTTGAGCGTGAGATTAGGGGATGCGGAGTATCGGAAGTGCTACCTAAGAGACGAGAGAGGACATCTGTAACGCTGTCGCCCGCTGATCCGACCTCATGTAGTACCGCTTCCATTCTCCGACGGAGGGTTACGATGTCACATACCACTCGAATTGGATTCATCTTCGCCACGGGCCTCGCAGTGTTGGTGATGTCAGGGGCGGTGGCACACGCGCAAAACAGCGCACCCAATCCCTTCCGGACTGCTGATGGGATTTGGGGACAACTCCCCGAAGGTAGGGAGTGGGGATCGACGAGCGCGGTGTATCCATCCGGCGACGGCAACATCTGGGTTGCCGAGAGATGTGGCCAGAACACCTGCGTTGGTAAGGACGACGTCGCACCGATCCTTTTGTTTGAACCGTCGGGAAGGCTACTGAAGAGCTTCGGCGCGGGGTTGTTCCTGTGGCCCCACGGTATCCACGTGGACCGGGGCGGGAATGTCTGGGTGACCGACGCAGTGGGATTCGGTGACGTACCGGAGGGGATGGGTCACGTGGTCTACAAGTTCAATCCGGTTGGAGAGCTGTTGATGACCCTGGGGACAAAGGGGATCTCCGGCGATGGGCGGGACACCTTCAATCAGCCGTCTGATGTCCTGGTGGCTCCCGACGGAGCCATCTTCGTCGCGGATGGCCACGGTGCCGATGGGAACAACCGTATCGTCAAATTCTCGAGCGACGGCAGTTTCATCAGTGCCTGGGGAGCCACGGGAGCCGGGAGCGGCGAGTTCAGGGATCCTCACGCCCTGGCGATGGATTCACAGGGGCGGCTGTTCGTAGGGGATCGGGGGAACAGTCGAATCCAGATCTTCGACCAAGAAGGAAAGCACCTAGCCACCTGGACACAGTTTGGTCGGCCGAGTGGGCTCTTCATTGATGAGAACGACGTCCTTTACTCAGCCGACTCGGAATCGAATGCGATGCGGAACCCGGGCTGGAAGAGGGGCATCCGGATCGGAAGTGCCAGAGATGGATGGGTCACAGCCTTCATTCCAGACCCTGAGCCGGACCCGGAAAACTCAGCCACGAGCGGGGCTGAAGGCGTTGCGGCGGATGCCATGGGCAACGTCTACGGGGCGGAAGTTGGCCCGCGCGGGTTGAGAAAACACACCAAGCGATAGGGAGGCAGAGCTACCATAGTCCAGCTTGTTCACTGGGGTGCACCTTATTTCGCAGTCTTCCACACGATCAATGCCGGCAACGCGACTGCGGCCAACAAGAACAGAGCGCTGAGAGGCGATCTCACGAACACTGTTGGATCTCCCTCAGAGAGTATCAGCGAGCGCCGGAAATTCGATTCGAGCATCGGCCCGAGGATCAGGCCAAGCAGCAAAGGGATCAGAGGATATCCCAAGCGGCGTAACACGTAGGCAGCGGCGCCGACACCTACGGTAAGATACATGGCGAACGCGGTGCCTTCGGATGTGAAGGCGGCTACGATCGCCAGCGCCCCGATCATAGGAAAGAGCACCGGACGCGGGACGCGCGTGATGTGTGCGAAGAGTGGGATCAAGAGCAGTCCGGAGGCTAAAATTAGAAAGTAGCTAGCGAAATACGCCGCGAACAGCGGACCGACGAGAAAAGCCGCTTCGCCGAAAAGCTGGGGGCCAGGCGTGATGCCGTGGATGACGAGCGCCCCCAGGATTACCGCGGTCACGGCGTCGCCGGGGATCCCGAAGGCAAGCATCGGGATGAAGGCGCCGCCCGTCATCGCATTGTTCGCAGTCTCGGGAGCGACGATTCCCTCCGGTACCCCGGTCCCGAAGCGCTCAGGATGTTTGGAGCTGCGCTTAGCCTCCGAGTAGGACAGGAATGCGGCCATTGCCGCCCCGGCACCAGGCAACACTCCGACCAGTGTCCCGATAACCGAGCTCTTGCCAAACGTCTTCCAGCCAGCGGCACGGACGTCCCCCCACCACGCGCCTCTGCTATCCGAAGCCGGGTTCGCGGGCGCCGTGTGGGCACGCTTTGCTTCACCGGCTTGATAGAACAGCTCGCCCAAGGCGAACAGGCCGATGACGACCGGGATCAACGGCACGCCTACCAGCAGGTTCACGGACCCGAAGGTGAAGCGTGGGACCGGGATGAGCTGGTCGATCCCGACGGTCGCGAGCATCAGGCCTAGTATCGTGGCCGCCACACCCTTGGCGAACGACTCTGGAGACACCGTCGCGACTGCCGCCAGCGCGAACACGACGAGCGCGAACATTTCCGGAGACTGAAACTTGAGTGCAACTCGGGCCAGCTGAGGTGCGAACAGGACGAGGAACACGCCGCCGACGATCCCGCCGACGAAGGACGAGAAGGTTGCGAGCGCGATCGCCGACCCGGCCCGTCCCTGCTGGGCCATCGCATGTCCGTCGAGCATGGTCATGGCGCTCGCCGGGGCTCCCGGAACTCGAATCGTGATCGCGGCGATGGAGCCGCCGTAAATTCCCCCCGTGAAGATCCCCGTCATCATCACGATCGCCTGCTCGGCAGGGAGGTTGAACGTCAGCGGTAGGAGGAGCGCGATGGCCAGCGTCGCGGTTAGGCCGGGCACGGCACCCACGACGATCCCGAGCAGTACCCCACCGACGAGGTGCGGCAACAGGCCCGGGTCCAGGAGTAAGTCCGGCATCTGACGCTAACTGAGAGGCCAGGGAGGCAATCGAACACCGAGTGCCAACCGGAAGAACGAGAAGAGCGCCAGCGTCACCACGATCGGTACGGCCACGAGCACACGTCGGTCGTGCGTGAAGAGCCGAGTGACCGCCGCCACATATGCCAAGGTGGAGAGGGTGAAGCCGACGGGCTGGAATAGCGCCGCGTATGCTACGGTCGCGAGCGCGGCGAGCCAAGGGCGGGCGCCAAGCGCCGACTTGACGGGTTCACGCGACTCCTTCTTCAAACCGCTCAAGACTATCCCGAGCGATACCGCACCGAGAAGCGCTGCCAACACCAGGGGCAGAAAGCCTGGTCCCGGCTCGCCCTCGCCGCCCGGGATTCGTAGCGCAATCGCGCCGTACGCCACCGCGACCACGATCAGCACCGTCCCGGACATCACGTCCGGATTGATGTCGCTCGGCGACTTTGCGTCAGAGGTAGGACGATCCACTTGCGTCAGGCGATCCACTTCGAGACTGGCGCGTTGGCCTCCTCGAGCGGCTGCGTGACTACGTCGAGCAAGAACGGACCGGCGTGCGTGAGGGCGTCCCGCATTGCGTCACCCAACTCCTCGGGGTCTTCCACGCGGCGGGCTCGGAGCCCGAATGCGCTTGCTATCGCGGCATTGTCGGTGTGGCCGAAGTCGACCGAGAAATACTTGTCGCCTCGGCTCTTCTGGCCGGCCTTGATCCATCCATAGCTAGAGTTGTTGCAGACGATGAGTGTAACGGGAACGTCCAAACGGGCGAGCGTCTCCAACTCGCCCGTCGAAACCCCGAACGATCCATCACCCATCATCCCAACAATCCGACCGCTCTCGGGCCTGGCGAAGTACCCACCCACCACAGCCGGCAGAGAGTACCCGAGTGCCCCGAACGCCCTCGGAGTCACGAACCACCGCCCTGCCTCGGAGAGGCACCAATATGCGGAAAGGTACGGGCACGGCGTGCCAGGATCGGCAATCACCACCGACTCCTTTGGGAGCGCCGCCATCAGTTCGTGTAGGAGGCGTTCGGGTCGGATCGGGCTCTCGCTCGAAGCGAAGAGTTCCGCGACCGCGTCCTCATGCTCGCCCCGGCGGCGGTCGATCTCCGAAGGGTCCCAGCGGTCCCCGATGTCCCCAGCGCCGAGGCGTCCGACTTCCTCGACGAGTGCCGCGAGCCCAAGTTTCGCGTCGGAGTGTATGCCTGTCGTGACCTCGTAATTCCGACCGATCGTGTCGGCGTTTGTGTCGAGCTGAAGCATTGTCGCGGCGCCCCGTGCCGGCAGCGTCCACTTCTCCGTCGTGACCGACCCCGTGCCACCTCCCACGTGGAATACCAGGTCAGCCGTGTGCAAAAGTTCGTGTCGCCACGGAAGGCCCCCATTGCCCCCGACTACACCGAGCGAAAGCGCGTCGGTCTCGGCGATGCTTCCCTTGCCGCCGATCGAGGTCGATACTGCGGCTCCAAGTGCCTGAGACAACGCCTTTACTTCACCCCAAGCGCCGGACCGGATCACGCCCGCTCCCGCGATGATCAGTGGGCGGCGACTGTCGACCAGATGGCGGGCCGCGGTCTGAATGGCCTCCAGATCTGGCTCGAGTCTGTCTTGTGGATAGGAGCCGAACCGTGCACCACCGCGCACCTCAGCTGCCTCGACATCCTGGCCCTGTACGTCGAACGGCAGACTCACGTGGCATGCGCCCAGACTGCCGGTAGTTGCCTCCCGAAACGCGTCTCGGATCTTCGCCGGCAGTTCGGTCGCTGTCTCCGGCCCAAACGTGCGTTTCGTGACCGGCGCAAAAAGCGCCTGCTGGTCGAGTTCGGTCAGCGTCCCCCTGCCGCGATCTGTCACCGGGATGTCCGACGTCATGCAAACGACGGGCACGGACGAGTCGTTCGCCTCGGCGACGCCCGGGAGAATGTACGTGGCTCCACCTCCGCTCGGGCCTTCGCATACCCCGACCCTGCCGCTCAGCCGTGCGTACGCATCTGCCATGAACGAGGCACTCCGCTCGTCGCGGGTGAGCACGAGCCGAATCTTCTCCGATTTGGAGAGCGACTCGTACATCGGGAGTGAGGTGTCGCCGCAAAGGCCGAAGATCACCTCAACCGCCAGCTCCTCGAGCAACAGCACGATCGCGTCGGCGCCCCTCACCGTGACTGCATCTCCGCCATCAGGCGCTCCACCTTCGGTGCTAGGTCTTGGAGATATTCGATCGAGCCCGCGCGGTGAAGCCAGCTGTGTCCGATCGCGGCTGCGTTCGCCCACTCCAAGAACGCGGTGTCCTCGGCGGTGGCGCGGCAAGCTGCTTCGAGCGTCGCGAGCACGTCCTCGGGGGTGTCGATCGGCGCAACCACGATCCGAAATCCTCCGTACACCACATCGAAGGCCAGCTCATCGAACGTCGGGACGTTCGGTACGAGCGGATGCCGCTCCTCTGCCATTACCGCGAGCACGCGAAGGTCTCCGTTCTCCATGTACGGCATCGCCGCTGGCAGGCTCGACACAATCGCATCGACCTCTCCGCCAAGGATCGCGGCAAGTTGCGGTCCAGAGCCGCCCTCGTAGGGGATGTGGCGCAACTCGATCCCTAATGCCTGCTCCATTGCCGCGGCGTGCTGATGCCAGATGCCCCGTAGACCGACGTTTCCCACGGTGATTGAGTTCGGCTGCGATCGCGCGGCCGCATGAAATGTTTCGAGATTTGGCCAGCCGTCAGCCGGGACAATGAGCGCACTCGGGTGATCGGTCACCATGCAGATCGGCTCGAACGATCGCCAACTGAGCGGGGCAAGATCGAGGATCTCCACGGTCAGCACATCGTATGTCATCGTGCCGAGGGTGTAACCGTCAGGAGGCGCGCTCCGCACCACCGTAAGTCCTACCGAGCTGAGGCCACCTGGCACATTCTCGGTGATGACGCGAGTCCCCAGATGGCGCTCGAAGAAGTTCATGAAGCCCCGCATTGCCGCGTCCGTCCCACCTCCCGCGCGCCACGGAATGACGTGGCGCACCTCGCGTGCCGCGTCGGGATAGGCAGTCGTGGTCGAGGTCCGCGGGAAAAACCAGATAAGCGCGGAACAGACGATCGCGGCGGCGATCAACAACCCATATCGCCTGAGCATCGGACAGTTATCGCCCATTAGACAAAAAAGCGCAATGGCGCCCGAGGATTGCTGTTGCTGTACGAAGGGGTCCGGCCAGGCGCGCGCCCGTTTGTCTCCCCAGCGTGTAACCTACCTACGGATTCACAGTGACCGCCCGAGAAGCCCCGTTGGGATTGGTAGTGGCCACGAATCCGGGAATTGTGGCCCCGACATTCGTATTGCCGGGCGCCACTGGATCAAATGCCACGCCGCCCGCAGCAATTGCGGTTGCGGAGATCAACTGGCCCACGTCGATCGTCACCGTAACGGTTGCTGCCGTATCAGCAGCGGTGACCAGCTGGCCAACGCTTGGGACGCTACTCGTCACAGTGGCTGTAACCGCGGTGCCGCCCGCTCTGATGGCCTGCAACTCGTAGATATCTGAACCATCAGCATATGGCAAACCGATACGTACGTTGAACGGATCGTTAGCGGCAGACGCACTATACGTTGTCGAAATGCTCGAGATGTCGAGTCCCGGCTGGATCACGGTCACCGTTGGGGCGGCGTCCAAGAACCCTGATGCTTCAGCTGTGATTGTGGGCGTTCCTGTCTGTCCCTCGAGACCCTGCACATAGAAGCTGAAGTTCGTACTGCCATCGGCAACCGGGATACCAACGGACGCCGTACCCGGTGTACTCGCGTCAGGTGCCACCACTGCTACTCCGGGGCTCGAACTCGTAATCGTGACCGTAACACCTCCATGATTGGGCGCACCCAAACTGCCCGACCACGAACGCTGCAGGCCGCTCCCCACGATGACAGGCGATAGATTGACGCTGGGTGCCGAAACAGTGATTGTCCGCGATCCACCGTTAACGTTGGTGGTGGTAATGAACCCTGGAATCGATGCAGACACGACTGTTGTCCCCGCTGTCAGCGGGTCGAATGCCACACCACCCGCCGGTACGGTACCCCCTGAGCTTGATTGACCGACTCCGATGGTGATATCGACTGAACCTGCCGTAAACGCGTCTGTCTCGAGCTGTCCTACGCCGGGAACATCACTGGTTACGGTTACCGTCACGTCACTGCCGCCGGCCCGTATGGCTTGCAGCTCGTAGATGTCGCTACTGTCAGCATAC
>JBDHFY010000202.1:0-7645 GCA_039590195.1 Gemmatimonadota bacterium
ACGATGAGCAGTGCCACGATCATCAGTCGTTTCATGCCTCGCCTTCCGCCTCGGGGGAACGGTTTAATCTGCCGCGAATGTCGAGCAACAGCATCTGTGCCTCTTCGAAGCCTGGCGCGATCTCGAGTGCCAACAAAACCTGCCGCCGGGCGTCCCTCAGACGATTCGCGTCAAAATACGCCCGGGCGAGACGATAGCGGGCTTCGGCACGATCCACGGGTTCCAGGGCCACCACAGCCTGCCACTCGCGAATTGCCCCGTCGTGCCGGCCAAGACGCCCATACAGCTCGGCGAGACGTATGTGCAAGGACATGTCAAAGGGGTACACGTACATCGCCTCGTTGAGCGCGGCGGCCGCCCCGGCGGCGTCGCCGACCTCTTCCTGTAAACCGGCCAGTTCTATTTGCGCCTGATAGTTGTTGGCGTTGATATCGGTGAGTCTCTGCAAGGCTGCCACCGCCTCGGCGGCATTCCCCTGAGCCTTATGGATCAATGCAAGATACCAGTACGGGGTATCCTGGCCGGCGTACTCGGGAAACAGATCACGGGCCCGCTCGAAATACGACAGGGCGTCGTCGAGCCTCTCCTCCGCGAAGAGCACGCGCCCCATGGAAAGCTGTGCCAGGAAGTTGCCGGGCTCGAGCGACGCACGCTGGGCCAGTTCCTCGTGAGAAGGCTGTTGCCCCTCCTCCGGCGGACTCGCCGAGCGGAGGGAGGCCAGGGGGTCCGCGAAGCGCTCCTCGAAGTATCGCGTGAAGCGGCCGTCAAAGGCCTCCACCGTCATGCCCAGAACCGAGCGGAAAGCCTGCGGGGTCGTTTGGCCTTCCCTGAACGCTCGGAGCATGCCGAGGAGTGCTTCAGACCCCCACTCCTGCTCGATCAGCTCGCACACCAACGATGCCTGGTAGTAGGAGTAGATGACCTGCTGTGGATACTTCGGGCGCACGAACCCATTGTTGAGTCTGCTCACGGGCAAGAGGCGGTCTTCCCGATAGGCGACGAGAAACCCGACGCTTACGTCGTCACCCCAGCCCGTGCGGGCACGGCGTTCTTCAAACACCGCCAGGCCCTCGGTGAACCACCGCGGGACTTTGTGGCCGCTCATACCCAGATGAAACGTGTGCGCCACCTCGTGCCACAACGTCGATCCCCAGTTGAACGTCCCCAGCTCCCGTGCGGATGGCGAGTCCATGGCCAGCACGGGCCCAAAGGAAACCCCCAACGCCCCCAGCCCGGCGAGCCCTACGGTCCGCACCGAGAAGTCGGCATGACGAGGGTAGACCTCCAGCCGTATGGGCAAGGTGGGATGAAAACCATAGCGCTCTGAAAGGCGCGTGTACGCTTCTTCGGCCACCGTGCTCACGTATGGCGTGAGGAGTTCCGCCTCGTTCTCATGCAAAACGAGTTGGAAACGCTCGGTCGCAACGACTCCGTACTCGTCAAACGTATCCAGCAGATCGAGCGTGTTCTTGATCCAGGGGTGGAAAGGATCTCCATCAAACGCCGTCTCGAGATTTGCCCTTCCCTCCTCGATCAGGCCGATCCGCAACTGGTTCATGCCCAACAACCCAAAACCCCGCCATGAGTTCTCGTCGAGCTCCACCCCTTTCTTTGCGAATTCCGCCGCATCGTGGTACAGCCGGTTCCTTGCGCTCACTTCGGCAAGCGTGTTGTAGAACTCGGCGTTAGCGGGGTTGCGGGCGAATGCCCGTCGCCGCGCATCCTCGAACGCGGCGAGATCGCCTTGGAGGTACCGGGCGGCGGCGATTACCGAAAAAGCCTCCCCAGAGGTCGGGTTGACCTCCAGCGCGCGGTTCGCTTCTTCGAGTGCGGCCTCGTAATCTTCAGCTTCCAGGTAGAGCCGGGCCATGAGCGTTCGGGCCGGCACGAGGTTGGGGTTCGTCTCCAGGCTCTTTCCGGCAGTCTCGAGAGCCTCAGGCGATCCATCGAAATGATAGCTTCGGGCCAAACCCAACAGCGCCCGCGGATGCGACGCATTGACCGCGATAACTTCGTCAAACGACGCTTTCGCATCAGGGCTCTGGTACTTCTCCAGAAAGAGTTCTCCCATGGCAACGCGCGGCGTCAAATTGTTCGGATCCGCCGCGATCGCCTCGTCGTACACTCTGAGGGCGTCCTTGGAAAGCTGCGGATTGCGCGCGCCAAGATAGCGGGCCGCCGTCGCCACTGCAGTCAGCTCCTCCGATGAGAGTTGCGACCTGCCGTTGTAGATGTCCACAAAGCGGTCGAACATGGCCGTGGCTCGATCCTGCTCGCCCCGCTCGTATTGCAGGATGGCCAGATTGAGCTGGGCCGTCAGGCTGTCAGCCGCCTGCTCGGTAACCGCCCGTTCAAACGCGGCCTCCGCCTCGGTCAGCTCACCACGAGCAAGCAGCACTTCACCGAGCGCATTGGAAAGCTCAGCCGAGCGCGGATTGGCCGCCACGAACCGCCTGGCCGCTTCCTCGGCAGGCCGGTACCGGCCCACTTCCATCAGTGCACGCACCAGCCACCGGCTGGCGTCGGGCGACTCGTTTCCCTGCGCCAGTCGGGTCAACTGCGCGATCGCCTCGTCGTAACGACCCGTGCGAAGCGCCGTGCGGGCGTCGTCGAGCTGCTGTGCCCCGACACTGCCGGCGCCCGGCACAAAGAGCATCGCCACGCACAGCGTCATGACCGACAAACGTGTACGCACCGTGATGGATGGGGCCAACAAGTTCAATTAGTCTCCTGTGTTGTGATAGCTATTAGCTGTTAGCTGTTAGCTGTTAGCTATTAGCTATTAGCTGTTAGCTGTTAGCTGTTAGCTGTTAGCTGTTAGCTGTTAGCTGTTAGCTGTTAGCTGTTAGCTGTTAGCTGTTAGCTGTTAGCTGCACCGAAGGTTGCCCGGTCCTCCTCGATCGTCAACACTTAGACACTGACCTCCCCCTACTCGGTCGAGAGCTGGCCTCACGGGCACACGAACGTCAGCTAGCAAACGTCACAGCTAATAGCTAGCAGCTAATAGCTAATGGCTATTAGCCACTCCCCTTCTCCCGCTCCCGTATCTCTTGACTCTTCAGCGCCAGCTCAACCAGCAGATCCTCCAGTCGGGTTTCGTACTCCTCCGGCGGCATCTGCTCCTTGCGGAGCTTGAGCGCCTCAATCTGCTCTTCGATTCGCTGGCGCTCGCCGTAGAGGGCCGCGAGCACCGGGTCGTCCGTGACCACCGCCCGCACGCCCGCCGTTACACCGCCGGAGAGGAAGAGCTGCTGCGCCCGAGCCCCGTCCGACGATTGGGGGTCCGGCTCGCCGCTTCCCTCACCGTCGCCGTTGTCATCCAGCATCGCGTGCTCCGTGAGGAGCTTGTCTTCCTCCTCGTACGTGCGAGCGACTTGCAGGCGTGCGTAGTTGAACGCTTCGAGCACCGAAATGCGCTCGTTCTTGTCGACGTCGGCGCCGTCTCCTGTGAAGGCTTCGACAAAGAACTTTCCAAAGATCGTCTCGTTGCGCTCGAAGCCGGTTTTGGTCGCCGTGACGATGGTGCGATTCGGACCGGAGAGCACCTTGACAAAATCGCCGCTCGCGCTTGCGGTGTTGGCCAAGATCACCTGCTGAGTCGGGAGCCTGCCCAGCAGCGTCAAGAAATCGCCGGCCGTCACATCCGGACCCGGAAGATTGAACCGTGCTTCCTCACCGCTCCCGGTCGAGCTACCGTGCCCAATGAGTAGGATAAAGACGCGATCCCTCGGCCCTGCTCGTTCAGCCAACGCAACGAGTGCCCGCTCGACATTTTCCTTGGTCGACCTTCCATCGATTCGTTCCGAGTCCCGCTCGACCTTTTCGCCGAGGAAGACGATGTTCGAGTCGGCAAGCCCAAAGCGGTTCGTGGCGGCATCTACCATGGCAGCGCCCAATTGGTAGAATGCCTCACGATACTTGTCCTCCCCACCAAGTCCCGTCACGATCAGGAGATGGGAGTCGCCGGGGGGCGGCCCCTGCCAGGCGAGAGCCACCAAAGCCAACACGGGCAACACGCCGATCACACGAGCCTCCGCCACCGCCGATATCCCCACTCCCCCGACACCAACAGCACCACCAAGAAGAACACGATCGGCATATCCCAGAGTTCCTTCTGCTCGAGCACCGTGGTGCCGCTTTCGGTATAGCTGATGTCTTCGGCAAGCGTCGAAACCGTCTCCGGCGTATAGAACCGTCCCCCTGTCTCATCGGCAATGCGATTCAACACCGTGGATTGCATTTCCGCATCGAAATACTCGCTGGCCAGATCGGTGATCTGGATGTACGACGTCTCACTCGCCAAGAACTCGCCGTCCTCCAGCGCCTGGACATGAATCTCGTGCAGGCCTCGTTCCGACGGCGTGAAGCTGGCCCGGTACTCTCCGTCACGGTCGACCGTCCACTCCATGGGCGCAGATATGACTTCCCCCGACGGGGTCGTGACGTTCGCCACGACTTCAGTGTTGTTCACCCTGAGAAACGTGTCGTCCTCCACCTCGGCAACTAGCTCGACCGGCTCGTTCGGAGCCGCTCGGTCGTTGGGCGTCCTCACGTTGACACGGTCCGGCACGCCGTTCACGAGCCACCGAAGCAGCTGGCGCCAAAGCGTTTCGTGCGTCATGTCCTCGAGGGCCATGTCCTGATGCATTTGCCACGTCCAGGAGTCCTGGATCGGGAACGCCAACGCCTTGCCTCTCCCGTAGCGTTGGAAGGCGAGCACCACCGGGGAGCCTGACAGGTTGTCAGCGTCTCCCGTGAGCAACGTCGTTGCACCCGGCTTGATCCGGCGGATCGGGTTGACCATGGTCACCGGCGGCAACGTGCTCCATCGCTCTCCCGTTTCTTCGGCCGTGGCCCCGAGCTGCATGGCCGCATGCGTCATCCCAGAAGGTGTGAGCTCCACCTTCACTTCGGTGACGAACAGCTCTTTGTCATCACCTGCGGGCGATTCCAGCACCACCGGCAGCACGTCTTCAACCGGAGTACCCGCATATCCTCCCTCCGCGAAGGCGCGCCTGCCACCCAGCATCAGAAGGCCCCCGCCCCGCTGGCTCACAAAGTCCGCGATCATCTGCAGCTGGTCGTGCGTGAAGAAGCTGGCCTCGACACTGCCCAGAATAATGCCCCGATACGCGAAGAGTTCTTCGCGCGTCCTGGGAAAACCGCCGATGAGTTCTTCCTGATCGTCCACGTCCAGACGGAGAAATTTGTTCTCCGCCGTTCGAAGCAGGGTGACGACCTGCATATTGCGATCATCGGCCACCGCCCTCCGCAGGAATTTCACCTCGAACCGTGGCTCGCCCTCGAAGTAGAGAATTCTCTCCCGACGGTCTTCGACGACGATCAGTGTTTCCTGTTCGTTATTCTGCGTCACCATTTCGCCGGGCTCTGGCGGAATGCGAAAGCGGAACAAACGTGGACCCACTTCGTTGGCCGTGAAGTGAACACGAACGGTCGCGGCCTCACCTCGAGCCGGAAGCTCCACCTCCTGGGTACTTACGATCTGTCCCGCGTCTTCCACCTGAAGCTGCACGGTCGAGCCGCCGTACCCATTTTGCGTCACCATCACGTCTACCACGAGCGAAGAGCCCTTGAGCACCGATCGCGGGGTCTCCACTCGGCTCACCTCGATATCCCGCGAGAACGCCTCGCGCCCGAGACCCACCGTATAGACCGGCACGGAGCGCGCCCGGAGGGCCAGGAGCGGCTCCGTCAACGCCTCATTGGAGTTGTCCGCACCGTCCGTGATGGCCACGAGACCGGCCAGCGGTACCGACGACAGCTCCTGCCGAGCCCGATCCAACGCTCCACCGATGTTCGTCCGACTGCCCGTGAAGGAGAGTTCTGACAGGCCCGTTATCCGCCCGGAACCTGACGCGAATTTGAAGAAGCGCAGGATGAACCGGTCAGAGAGATCCTTGAGGAGCTCGCTCTCTTCCAGGCCGAACGCACGGGACACAAAAGCACTGCGCGGTTCCCCGTCGCGATCCGCGATCTGCATGCTCCGCGAATCGTCGATGAGGATGCCCAAGAAATTCCGCTGCGGCACGACCGTCGACAGCACCAGGACGGGCCGGAACAAGCTGAACAGCAGCAACGCGAACACCGCCGTTCTGATCGCCGCAAGCGCCATCCGGTCCCCTCGCCCGCTCTTCCCACGAACGCGGGCATACATGAACACGGTAGGCACCGCCACGGCCACACCGACGATCAGAGCGAGATACACTGGCCACGGCGCGGCAAACGCGAAGTCCCCACGGTCGAATATCAACGGGCGGTATTTGAACAAGAACTCGAAGAGCGCGTCCATCCCGATCAGTGACTCATGGCATAGATGATGAAGTTGATGCCCATCTCATACGCAAACGTGGAACGCTGCAGCGGATAGTACGGGTTCTCGGCCCACTCCCATGCGTCCCCAAGGTCGGTATGCCAATTGATCACGACCATGAGACGCCCGTCGTCGTCAAAGATCCCCCGCGCGTGCGGAACGTATCCGTCCTGCTCCCACGTCCGGCCGTTATACATCCAATTGGTCACGGCGGGGACCTGCAGGAGCTCCTCGATATTATAGAATGCGCTAAACACCTCATGGGTGATCGGCAACTCGACGATGGAACGGTTGGGAAAGATCCGCCGCATCTGGGCCTCGAAGTTCGCCCACTGGTACGAGCCCCAGAAATCGTCGACCACCAGGAATCCCCCGGCCAGCAGATAGTCGCGCAATCCCTCTTCCTCGGCCGGGGTGAGGGCGATACTCCCAACCTCCAGGGCGTAGAGGAATGGATAGCGGCGCAGGTCCGGGTCATTGAGGCGAACCGGGTTCTCCATCGGGTATCCGTCGATGAAGGTCAGGCGTTTGACACCAACCATGAACTGCCGATCCGACTTGGGGTAATCCGTAGCCCAACGCCCGTAGCGGCCGGATCGGCCAAACCGGCCGCTCGTGTAGACCGCCCTGGTGAAGTAGAACTCGTGATTGGCGGTAGGACGCTCGAACTCCTGCGCGAGATCAGCCGGCCGCCGCTGCGGCACGCTAATCCGCCAGATGCCAAAAGCGGGTGTGGTGTCGGCGCTTCCCTCACGGGTCTTCGGAGCGAGCACGCTCGATGGCGGGACCATTGCGGCTGCCGCCTCAGAGGGTGCCAGCCGCGTGGGCCATTCCTGCCCGGCCTTCGGACGCTCTCCAGGGCTCGGAAAACCGCCGGCCACGAACCCTGACAGCCCGACGGCAACAAGCATGGGAGGTCTCGAGAGGAAAACCCGCACAGGAACGCCCCCTTGCAATCAACGTTCCCCGATCTCTCCATCGAGACCGAGCACCGACCATTTCAATTTGAACCGAGCCAGGGGGAAAAAGGAACCCCATTGCCCCCAACGCACTTACGAGAGTGGTGGTACCCCTGATGGTAAGCAAGGATTCTGGGACGGAGGCCCTCGTCGCGCGGATGGACCTGCGATTCCGCAACGGCGAATTCTTTTAACCTGGTTGGTCAATTCGACAAAGAGTGCGGTCATCGGAGTTCCAGCTCGCCGATCACATTGGTGGCCTGCGCCACGCTCAGATCATCTGCCATGCGGAGGGCGTCCGCCTCGAGCACCCGACGGCCGAAACGGGACAGTCGGTAGAACCGCTGCCCTCGTC
>JBDHFY010000203.1:0-14644 GCA_039590195.1 Gemmatimonadota bacterium
GGGAGCGGGGAGCGGGCAGCGGGACCCTCCGGCGCCGAGAAGACCATGAAGCTGTTATCTAGGCATCGAAGACGGACCCGTTGACGGCTGGTCCCGCTCCCTGCTCCCCGCTCCCTTCTCCCTTCTCCCTCCCCCCCAAACGCGCTATCCTCTCACCGGACCCCGAGCCCAGGATAACCATAATGAGCCATCGAATCCCGGCAACTCCGATCTTTTTGTTCGCCACTACGGCTTGTGCCGGCATGGGCGCTACCGAGAGCGGGCGCGACGCCCAGGGATCCCACGGCGCCGTCACCGGCGGTCACCCACTGGCTGCCGAGGCCGGCCTCAGCGTGCTTCAATCGGGTGGCAACGCCATGGACGCGGCGATCACGATGGCGGCGGTGTTGGCCGTGGCCCGGCCGCACATGAATGGCGTCGGCGGCGACATGTTCCTCCTTTATTATGACGCCGAAACGGGCAACGTGCACGCCCTGAACGGGTCTGGGCGATCAGGCACGGCGAAGACGTTGGCCGATCTGCGACGGGAGGGGCTCGACGCCATGCCCAACTCAGGACCCATGAGCGTCTCCGCGCCGGGAGCCGTGGGCGGGTGGGCTGAAGCGTTGAGTCGGTTCGGGACCATCTCGTGGGCCGAAGCGCTGGCACCGGCGGTTCGCCTGGCCATGGACGGACTCCCCGTCTCCGAGCGGCTCTCGCTGGATATCACTGGACAAGAAGACAAGCTGCGACGCGAGCCTGCCGCCTCCGAGATCTTCCTTCCCGGAGACTCTCCGCCACAGGCGGGATCGACGCTTCATATGGACGATCTCGCTCGCACGCTCCGGCGCATTCAGGAGAACGGACCCGCCGAGGTATACACTGGTGAGACGGGGAGCCGCATCGTTGAGTTTTTGGCAAGCCGCGGCGGTTTGCTGGGGGCGGAAGATCTGGCCGCGTATCGTCCCGAGTGGACGGAGCCCATCAGTGTGGGTTATCGGGGACTCGAGGTGCTGGCCTTCCCCCCGAATACGCAGGGCGTAGCCCTCCTCGAGGAACTCACTCTGTTAAGTCACTTCGACCTCGAGGCGATGGCCCACAACTCGCCGGATTATCTCCACACCATAGCCGAGGCGATCCGCATCGCGGTGGCCGACCGGGACACGAGCGTCGCCGACCCCGCCGCCATGCGCGTGACGGTAGAACAACTCCTCGATCGAGACCGCCTCACCGAGTTGGCAAGCACTATCGATCCGGCCGGGAACGCCCCTCGCTCTCTTGCCGCCGAGGACGACGATCATCCCAATACCGTGTACATCACCGCGGCGGATGAGCGCGGCAACGTCGTCTCGATGATTCAGAGCCTGTTCAACTCATTCGGGTCCGGACTCGTCGTCCCTGGAGCCGGGATCGTCCTGCATAACCGGGGCTCGCTGTTTCGGTTCGACGAATCACACCCCAACGTGTTTGCTCCCGGCCGTCGACCATACCACACTCTGGCACCAGTCATGGCCTTGCGAGAAGGCAGGCCGTGGCTCGCCTTCGGTACGCCGGGAGGCGACGGTCAGACCCACACGCACGTTCAGGTGCTGAACAACGTCCTGCTCTTCGGGATGACGCCGCAGGAGGCCATCGACGCGCCCAGAATCAGACGCCTCCCCGACGGTTCACTCGCCATCGAAGACCGGGTCGCCCAAGACGTTCGCGACGCCCTGGCGGCACGGGGCTACGTGGTGTACGCGAGGACCGGTTGGACGGCCGAGTTCGGCGGGGCACAGGCGATTCTGATTGATGGAGAGACGGGAATGAAGCGGGCGGGCGCCGATCGTCGACGGGAGGGGTGGGCGCTGGCGTACTAGCTGCCCCGCCCCACCACCCCACCGGAGCGGGGAGCGGTCCACCCCACCACCCAGCGCACCGGCGGGGAGCGGGGTGGGGCGGCAACCCGCTCCCTGCTCCCCGCTCCCCGGTGCGTGGTGGGGCGGGGCGGCTAGCTCGTCAGGCCACCGGCAATCGCTTCGAGACGCTCCTGAATTTCGCTCTCCGCGAACCACCTCCCGCGAACCATGACACCGCTGCGGTCTGCCACATTGCTCACGTCCTCGAGGGGATTCCCGTTCACGAGGATCAAATCGGCGCGTTTGCCGACGGCCACCGTCCCGAACGCATCCTGCCGCTGGAAATACTCACCCACATTCTTCGTCCCGGACTCCAGGATCTCATAGGGCGTCATGCCCGCCTCGACCATGGCCTGCATTTCCCGGTGGATGGAAAAGCCGGGGATGCTGAAGACCTGCGGCGAGTCGGTTCCCATGAGAATCTTGACGCCGCCGTCGTTCAAAGCCCGGAGCAGCTGTTTGCGGTTCGTCGCCAGTTGCCTCGCCGCTGTTTCGTTCCAGTCGGCGCTGTTACGCAGGTTTGTCTGCCGTTGTACCCAGTTCTGGATCGCCGGGACGCCCGGACGCGGCTGCGCAGGCCAATACCGCATCTCCGGCCACCGGCGCTGCGCTTCCACGTCGCCTAGACCGACGACATGTTCCCACAGCACCATGGTCGGCACCACCCACGCGCCGGCGTCCTTCGTCATCTGCACCAACTCGGCAAGGAGAGCCTCATCGATGGGTCGGTCCGTGGCATTGATCTGTTCGAGGTATCCGTCGAGGTGATCGAACGTCTCTTGCCCCATCTTGATCGCGTGCACGATCCCCACGTCGGCGGGGACGTGCCCGCTGAAGCGCATGCCGACTTCCCACGCCGTGCGCGCCATGGTGTCGTACTCATCGATGGTCAAGCCCGGGTGAATCTTCAGAAGATCCCATCCCTCCTCTTTTTGCTGGCGCACCCGTTGCTCAGCGTGGGCAGGCGAGTCGATGGATCCTCCGCTGAAGCTTGGTCCCGCCAGATACAAGGTGGGACCCAGGATCTCACCGGTGGCGGTCTTGGCCCTGAGTTCCAGGTGACCTGACTGACCCAACATGCCACGAACCGTGGTCACGCCGTTCGCGAGGTACAGGAACATCGTCTCATCCGCGAACTCACCCGACGGCGTGTGACCATGCATCTCTGCAAGCCCCGGCATCAAGTACTTGCCGGCCCCGTCGATGCGCACGGCATCGCTCGGCACCGTCACCGTACCCGTCGGGCCCATCTCGAAGATCCGCCCATTTCGCACGATCACCGTCTGGCCCGCGAGGACGCGCTCCCGATCCATGGGGACTACGTTCACATCCACGAAAGCCACGACCCCGTTCCCGGCGGAAGCGGACTGCGAAGCGGTCGGGGCGACCAGTGACGCAACAGCCGTCGCTGCAACGATCACACTCAGCGCCCCCAGGGCTCCCGATCCTCGAATAGAGCGTAACAACTTTCTCATTACTCCTTGCCCTCCAGATTGACCCCTGGGACGTCTCCTGCGACGTGCGAGGTGAATGACTCTCGCGGTGGACGCGTTCGGAGGTCATCGGACGCGCACTACACCGCACCAGTGTCGTGACCTATATCAAGATGGCGAATGAACAGGGAACGGCCGCCGGTGGCCGGCGGACCTGCGAATATCGTCAACTCCTCGACCCAGCGGTAGCCCCCGTCGCCGCGCCACATCCGTCCGTAGCAACCTGGTCGCTGGACGCCGGCAGCTGGAAGCGGGCCGCGGCAGGGTGCGGCGGTATCAGGAGGTGGTGGCCGGAAACTCGCCGGTCCAGCGCCTGAGCGGGCGCCGCCGGAATCTGACCGCCGTCCACCACACCACCAGGATCGCGAGCACGAGGAGACCCACCGCGGCTGCCGGGCTCATCTGATACATGGCAGCCACCCCCCTCCCGGACATCGTAAACAGAATCGCGCCGGGCAAGATACCCACCGCGGTAGTCCACAGAAAGGTCCAGCGATTCATGGACGTAAGGCCGGACGCCCAGTTGACCGCGGTGAACGCAACCGCCGGCACCAAACGCAGGAATATCATGCCGGGCCAACCTGCAGAATCCACCAGGTGGTCGGCGCGCTCGATCAGTGACGGGCGGGCCAGCCGCTCGCACAACGGTCGACCGCATCGGCGTGCGAGCTCGAAACTCACCACCGCACCGACAACGGCCCCGCCCCAGGTGATGAACGTGCCCAGCACCATGCTAAAGACGATGCCGTTCAGGAGCGCTGGTATTTCGGCGGGGATGGGAAGAATCGCCACCACGATCATGAACAGAGGAGCCACCACATAGGCCCACGGGCCGAGCCGGTCCGCAAGGAGTCGAGCCGTGGACTCGCTTCCGCTGGCTGTTTCCTGATCGGTGATTACGGTCGCTTTCGGCGTCTCGGCTCGATCCGCCGCCGCGGCAACCGACGAGGCCCCCGTCAGAAGGAGGCCGCAAACTGCTGCAACTCTTGCGAGGGTGGGAACCGTTGAGGCTATGCGGCCGCTCCTGTGATAGTCTGCAACGTGTGGGTTTGCAATGACTATGCCGCTTCAACGGTGATTCGGCAAGACGCTCCACCGCAACGAGTTGTGTGTAAGGTGTGGGTTCGATCGTGCACGGAGATGGGACCGACGATCCCAAGTTGGGACGGGCAGGCGGTCAGGCGATGCCCCCCAGCGCCACACCGCCCCGGGGGCTTAGAGTTTCGCCATCCCACACTACCCAACCCAAGGGCTTAGGGTTTAGGGCCGCCACCCCACCTGACCCTTGTTTTGCCGCAGATGAACGCGGATGAACGCTGATTCACGCCGATTGGTGATTATTGGTGGGGTGCGGCGGGGCCTTCTCCCTTCTCCCTTCTCACCTATCCCTGCTCACCTCCGCCCTCTCACCGCTGACATCACCCTGCCGTATTCGTGGTCCGAGGAGATCGTGTCTGCCGCATCTATGACCGCCGAGCGCACCGTTTCGTCCTCCCGGTACCGTCGTGCGATCTGCACCAGGACCTGACTCTTCTCGAAATCGGAATCGATGTCCGTGGCCGCAGCGACGGCCCCGAGCACCACGGCTCGACCCTCGGGTTCGTCCTCGATGAGCTCCACGAGCACGCGGCGGCGCTCGAAGTCCGAATCCAGGGTCTCAACAGCCCGGAAGAACGCGGACCGCATGGCATCGTCACCCAAATACGATCCCGCGATCTCCATCAAGAGCGTTGCCTGCAAATGGAGGGAGAAGGGAGAAGGAGGTGGAGCGGGGAGCGCGGAGCCGCCCCGCCTCCCCTTTTCCATTTCAGAGCTGGCAACCGGCCGCTGGCAGCGAGAGGGGAGGAGGGGATGGGGCTAGTAGCTAACAGCTGGGGAGGGGCGGAGGTGAGAGGTGAGAGGGAGGTAGAGCTGGGAGCAGGGAGCGGGGAGCGGGCCGCCCCACTCCCCTTCCCATTTCACAGCCGGCCGCTGGCAGCTGGCAGCTTGGGGAAGTGTTGGGGGACGTGGGCGGCTCACGGTGTCTCTCGCCCATAACGCAGACTCAGCAGCTTCGCTTGGCCATCGCCGGTCAGAGTCACGACGTAGAGATCGTCGTACTCGTCGTCCTCGATCGTGGGCACGGGGCCGGCGCCCAGTTCCCGGATGATCTCCGGAACCGTGTTGCTATGACTTACCACAACCACAACATCCCCCACGTGCTCCGAGCGGACCTTCGCCGCCATACTGCGGGAGTATGTAGCACCCACATCAATGAACGTTACGTCGAGCCCCACGGCGTCCGCGAGCGGCTGGGCGGTTTGGCGCGTGCGGGCAAATGGCGTGGAGTAGATCGCATCGATCTCCAGTTCTCCCAGCACGTGGGCAAGGACGCGCGCCCGCTCATGGCCCGCTTCGCTCAGCGGCACGTCCCCGGTGGGCCCCACCTTTTCGGCGTGCCGTACCAGGATGACGGTGGTAGATGCTGAGGTGGGGACCTGACCGAACCCAGGTATCGCGACCATGGCCAGAGCCCATGCGGGCAGGGCGATAAGCAACAAACTCGTCATTCGCGCGCGAATCATTAGCCGTCTCCAAAGTCGGGAAGAATGACCTGCCACACGTTCACCGTGGCTGAGCGTGTGGCCCATCGGCAGGATCAGGCGGTCCCCCGGGGCGTCGCTCCCCACTGCCGCCCAGTCCCATGATCTCCATGAGCCGCAACGCATTCCGTGACGTCGCCACTCCAGGCCGCAACTCGTAATCGAACGACATCGTGGTGACACTTCCCCCGCCGTCCGCCGGAACTTCCTCGATCGATTCCGAAAAGTGGACCGCGCGCATCGCCGCAGTGAGTTCGGGCATCTCCGCAAGGGCAAGATCGTGTGTCGTCACGGCGCCAACGGCCCCGAGGGACAGCATCTCACAGATGACGTTGCGCACGGCCACCTCGCGCTCGGCCGAATTCGTTCCTTGGAGGAGTTCATCGAACAGATAGAACACTCTCGGTCCGCGGCTGGCCGGCGAAGTCCCATCTCCCACTTTCAGAGCTTCACGAGCCGCCACGACGATCGTCTTGAGGCGAAGCAAACCCGCCATGAAGTGCGAAACACCGCGAGCGAGGGAATCGCGAACCGGCATGCTGGTGAAGAGACGTGTGGGCGGAAGCCGCAGGCTCCTCGCACATACCGGCCCCCCAGCCTGGGCGAGCACCACATTGACGCCAATGGCCCTGAGCAGTGTACTCTTCCCCGACATGTTCGATCCCGTCACGAGCATGAAGGATCCGGGTGGACCAACCCGCACGTCGTTCGCCACGCGCACGTGCTCCTGGAGCATTGGATGTCCCAGCGCGGTAGCAGCGAACTCGGCAGGCGCACCCGTATCCACATCAGGGAAGCACCAGGCCGGGTTGTCGTGCGCCAAGCACCCCAACGCAGAGAGCGCCTCCACCTCTCCCAACACTTCGAGCCAACGTCGGGCTTGGTTGCCGCACCGCGCCTGCCACCTCTCCAGCTGTGCGAGAACGTGGAAATCCCAGAGAATGAGCGCTTGGACGACGACATGGATCTGCGACAACCTGAGGTTCGAGAGCGCGAGGCACTGGTGCAGGCGCCACATTTCGCGGTGCGCCGTGTTGTCCACCGAGCCTTCCCTCAGAGCTGTCCGGCCGTCCTGAAGTCGCGCAGCCGTGAATTCCGCGTCTTCTACATGGTGCAGCATAACCGAGTACTGCTGGAACGCCTGTTCACACTTCGCCCCCTCCTCGAAGATACCGTGGACGGCACCGCTGTATCTCCACGTCAGTCCGAGGTTGATGAGAACCGGGATTCCCCAATAGGCCGGCCCCACCGCGCCGGCGATATAGAGAACCAGCAGGGTCACCGCGACACCTCCGAGCAGCCACGACAGAGGAATCAGCCACCGCCGCCTCGACAGCCATGGATCACCCTCCGCCCAGCGGAGGAACTGCTCCACCTGATCACTCGATGTGCCGACAATCATCCGCCCAGACACTTCCAGGCGCTGCCTCAACTCGAGCCGCGCGCTGAGGTCGCGAACCGCATCCTGTCGTCTGCGGATTTCCGACGGGTTCCTGTCGGGCTCGAGCAACAACCGCTGCAACGTTTCCAATCCAAGCGGCGTCCTTGTGGAGCCCAACAACTGCAGGAGGGACGCTCGCCCCAGCAAGTCGAGATCGTCTGCATAGGGGTGGTCCGGCGAAACGGGATTGACCGCTGGCGTCGGGAGATCCTCCCATTGCCGATTCCAGAGCGTCGACAGGTACTCGAGGCGCCGTGAGATCCCGCGATGGAGGACGATCAGCACCAGAAAAAACCCACCCAGCAACAACACGCTGCCAAGCAACAACACACTCCACTGTGCTTCATCGACTCTTCCGAAGAAGGCAGCCAATGCCAAGGCCGCGACGCCGGCAAAGACAAAGAATCTCACATTGGCGATCAGGTCAGAGCGTCGGCGGAGCTGGGCTCGTTCGGCATCCAGTTCGTCGCAGCGCCGTTGATAGAGCTGAGCAGCCTCAGCCGATGACGTGGGAGGTACGTGCTCACCGAGCACTACATTCACACCGCGAGTTCGACCTCAACCCGCGCGTCGTTGTAACACGCTCCCCCACCAACCACGTTGACATGGGCGGGGCACAGGGCGGTGGAGGTGAACCCGTTCCGGGAAGATTTTCGCCACGCGCCCTTGGGCATTGACACGACTCCACGCCGAACCGCGGCGCTGACTCGTGCGCGGCACACGACTTCGCCAAGCTCGTTGTACACGCGCACCCGTTTGCCCTCCGTGATGTGGCGTCTCCCGGCATCGTCGGGATGGATCGTAATCTGCAACTCCGGATAGTTGAACTCTCCGAACGTACTGCTGATCATCTTGGTATTCCCGGGCGTGATCAAGGCGAGCGGATGTTGCTCGCTCACGACAGGGTCGTAACGATAGGGACGATCGCCGAGTTGCGCTGGTGCCAGGTCGACCTTCCCATCGGCGGTTCGCGGATATACGGTTTCGAACTGGATTGGCGCCTCTCCCGGAAAGTCGTAACGTTGTCCCCTTCCCTCCTCGAAGACCACCGCATCGGCCGAGGCCTTCTCCAGGTGCAGCGCCTCGGAAATCCTCCCGACATGTGACTCGACTTCCCAACTAAACGCCTCGTCCGGAAAGCCCATCGCCCTCCCGAGCTCCGCGAACACGGCGGCGTTAGGCCGAGCCTCTCCCATTGGTGCGATGGCCGGTCTGACGCCCCCTACCACGAAGTTGCCGTACGACACCCGGACGTCATAGTGCTCGAGGAACGTCGTGGCCGGGAGAACGACGTCGGCATAGGCCGCCGTGTCCGTCATCACCTGCTCGAACACCACGGTAAAGAGATCTTCGCTGGCGAGGCCTTCGAGCACGGCCGCCTGGTCCGGCACTGTCACCGCCGGGTTGCAGTTGTACACGAACAGTCCCTTGATTGGTGGAGTGAGGGATCCGCTGAGCGTCTCACCCAGCTGGCTCATGTTGATCTCGCGGCTGGGCCACGTTTCGCTCCCCAGCAGTCGGTCGACGTCCGACCGGGTGGCGCCGCTGTTGCTCATTGTGTATCCGCCGCCTCTCACAGCGAACTTCCCGAGCAACGCTGGAATCGCGAGGATGGCGGCAATGGCTTGGCCTCCGTTACGATTCCTCTCGACGCCCCAACCACATCGAATCACGGCTGGATTGGCTGCCACAAACCGCGCCGCGAGGGTTTCGATGTCGGAGGCGGGCACACCCGTCGCCGCTTCCGTACGCTCCAGCGTCCACTCATCGGCGCGATCCAAGATCACGTCCAGATGACGCGCGTGCGTGGCCAGAAACCGGTCATCCAGGTCGCCATTGCGCTGCCAACATCGAATCAGGCCGAGAGCCAGCGGCAGATCGGCCCCGGGGAGGACGGGAAGATGCAAATCGACCTCGCGCCGCGAGAAATTGAGGCGGGGGTCGACCACGGCAATGAAGGCCCCCTTGCTTTTGGCCTTCCTCAAGAACGGCACGAAGTGGATCGAAGACGCCTTCGGATTGGCACCCCATACGACGATGCACTCGGCATGCGGATAGTCTTCATACGCCACCCCCGGCATCTTCCCGTACATCCCCAATGCCACGGCGGTGGTCGGCGCTGCACACACGGTCTTCGCAAGGCGCGATGCGCCGAGTCGCGCGAAGTAAAGCGAATCCATGAAACCATCGGTGAGCGCGCCGTTGGAGCCGCCGTAATGGTATGGCAGGATCGCTTCGCCACCCCACTTGTCCCGGATCTCCCGAAAGCGCTCGGTGATCTCGGCAATCGCCGCATCCCACGACATGCGTTCGAACTGTGCGGCGCCTTTGGGACCGACCCGCCTCATGGGATGAAGCACACGATCCACATGCGACAACCGCCGGCCAAAGCGACTCACCTTACTACAAATGAAACCCGCCGTGATGGGGTTGTCGCAGGTACCACCGATCGTCGAGACCTTCCCGTCTTCAACGGTGACGGTCAACGAGCAGGTGTCTGGGCAGTCCAGTGGGCAGGTTGTGGTGATAGTGGTGGCTGATGTCACGTAGCTCGCTCCCAGTTTGCTCGGAGCCGCGGAGGACAAACACCTCCTGCGCTCATTCCTCGTCGCCCTTCACAAGGGATTTCGTCTTATCGAACACGATGCCTCTCGCGGCGAGGTCGGTCATGACGGACTCGAAGCATTTCGCCTCGCGGCCGATGAACTCCGGCGGAGAGATCCCGTGATGCTCGTACGTCCCGTTTCCAATGAGCCTGGTCACGGCAGAGCACGTGTATCCAGTGGTGCGAGCCATGGAGGTCGTGTTCGTGGCCTCGTCATACTGGTCCAGTAACTCGTACCGATACCGAACGGGCTCTTGGCCGGCTTCCTCGACACCCTCCACGTCGACGCGCATGGCCGTGAAGTCCCGATCCTCGTGTGAGAGCTCCCAATGCGCAAAGAGCAGCTTGGATGTGAGTTCCCTCGGCACCACCATGGCGCTCCCGACCTTCACCGGCTCGCTGTCGAAAAAGCCCGAATCCCGAAGCAGGGCCATCTTCTGGATGTGTCCGGGATAGCGAAGGGTCTTTTCCTTCATATTGGGGACACTCATGGTCGTGAGGAGCGTCCGCAGCCCGTCCGTGTTGAAGGCTTCGAGTCTTCCTATGCTCGGGAACTCGATGAGTTCGGCATCCGAGAGCGCCGGCCGGGTGGTGTGCGTGCCGTCCTCCACGAACCGGGCCGGACGGGTGCACACCTCGATCACGTCTGCCGGCGAAAACGACGCCTTGTACTCCCACGGCGGCATGCGCTCCACCGGCAGCCCTCCTACCGCGCACTCGAACCGGTCGACCCGAGCCATCATGGCGTCGTGGTGCCCGAGAATCATGTTGCTCAATCCCGGCGCGACACCGCAATCTACCACCGCCGTAACCTTGGCCTCTTTCGCCACGCTGTCGAGGAGAAAGGGATCCTCCGGGCAGAACGAGGAATCGACGATGTTCTTGCCCTCTGCCACGACCGCCTGCAGGGTTGCGAATCCCATGGACCCAGGGAGCGCGCCGATCACCAGATCGCACCTTCGCACGACCCGCTTCACCTTCCGAGGATCGTCGAGATGAACCTGGAGGGTCGCGATGCCGTGATGCTCGTGGAGTTTCTCGAGGATTTTCTCCGACTGATCTACCACGGTGACACCGTACTCCCCATCCCTTTCGAGGTCGAGTGCCACCGCGGTACCGACGCGGCCTCCTCCGAGCACGATGATGTTCATTCCCTTCCCCTTTTCCATCCCCGCCGGCGGCCGGCGATCAGCTATTGTATGTCGAACCCACCCACCCTTCTCCCTTCCCCCTTCTCACTTCCACCCCTCCCAAGCGGTTAGCTGCTAGCTATTAGCACCCCACCACCCCAGCTACCGGCGGCCAGCGGCCGGCTGTGTCAAGCCGACCCGTGGTAGGATAGGGCCTTCTCACGTCTCACGTCTCACCTCCACCCCTCTCCGGCTGTTAGCTATTAGCTACTAGCACTCCACCACCCCAGCGGCCAGCTGCCGCCGTCCAGCTCTGCAAGGCGACCCGCGGCGGGATAGGACCTTCTCCCTTCTCACCGCTCATTCCCTAAGCCCTACACCCTACGCCCTACACCCTTCTCACTTCTCACTTCTCACTTCTCACTTCTCACCACAGTATATCACCGCCGCCTCCGCCAATATCGCCGCCAAACTGAAAACGGAGTCGAGATCCACCCACTCGTCGGCGGAATGGGCTCCGGCGCCCGCTGGACCGATGACGACGGTTTCCACGCCGGCCGCCTGCAACAGCGCAGAGTCCATCCACGGCGTGTCGCCGACCACCGGACGCTCCCCCGCGACTTTGCAGGCGGCTTGCCGCACGGCGTGCACGATCGGAGCATCCGGAGAGACTTCGAACGGCTCGCGAACGAAAAAAGTGTCGAGGGTTGCCTGGAACGAGGGGTCTGCGGCAGCCAACCGGTCGAGGATCTCCTGAATCTCCCGCTCCACCTGCTCCTGGGACTCGCCCGGGATCGTGCGGCGTTCGATTTGAAGCTCCGCGCTCGCGGCGTAGGTGCTGATGCCCGATCCGCCCTGGAGAAGTGCGGCGTGCAGGGAAGGCGGACCGACCAGCGGATGCTGTGGGCCGGTGCGGAGTTTCTCTTCGAGCCCTCCGAGCCCCGACAACACGCGACCCATGTGCATGTTGGCGTCGATGCCCTCCTCGAAGCGACTACCGTGAGCTGCACGCCCAACCGTGCAGACCTTGAGCCACACAAACCCCTTGTGGGCAAGACACACATCGAGTTGGGTGGGCTCGGTCACGATGGCCCCATCGACCCGGACCTGGCGGATCACCTCGGCGGTCCCGAGACTCGCGTATTCCTCGTCGGCCACGCCGGCCACGACCAGATCTCCCGCAAGCGTCGCACCAGCTTCCTTGAGCGCCTTGACGGCTCCGATGCACGCCGCCATCGCCCCCTTCATATCGAAGGCGCCCCGGCCGTACAGCCGACCGTCCCGGACAATCGCCGAAAATGGATCTTGCATCCCCGCGACACCCACCGTGTCCACATGGGCATTCAGCATCAACGATCGGCCAGTTCCCGCACCGGGCATGGTCCCGACGACACTGACACGTCCGGGCTCGGGCTCCAGCATCCGAACTGAGAGGCCCAGCGCCTCCAGCACGCCACCGATATATGCGGCAATCTCGGCCTCTCCTGCGCTCTCGGCTTCGAGAGTCGGATTGACGGAATTGATGGTGACCAGGCGGGTGAGGACGTCGCGGATGAACCCGTTGTCGACGGATAGGACCAAGGGACCTCCTGCGAGGGGATGGCGAGAAAGATAGTCAGGGGACGGGAGTTGGCACGGGACGCCCCCCCTTGCCCCCCCTGCCCCCCTGTGCCCTGCCCCTCCTGCCTCTCCTGCCCCTCCCGCCCCTCGCGCCCCCACACCAATCTCTGCTCCTGACAGTGAGCGCCCCGCGGCTATCTTCAAAGGTCGAAATTGATCACTGACCCTCCCAGATTCATAAGATGAAAGGCCTTCTCATGCAGCGCGTTCGTTTTGCCGCGGCGGCGGTGGGGCTCCTAGCTCTTCTCACCGGCCCCCGTCCCGTGCTGGCACAAAGCGCACCCCCGAGCAGCGGGAGACCAATTCCGTATCCGGTCGTGCCACCGGGCGACTTCCAGCGAGCCATCGAAGCTGGGACCCGCACGGCCACAGGTGAGCCGGGGTCCAGCTACTGGCAGCAATGGGCCAACTACCGGATCGACGCCCGGCTCCTTCCCCAGGAAAAGAGGGTGGAAGGGACCGTAAGCATCAGGTACTTCAACCATTCCCCGGACTCGCTGAATCCCGTCTATGTGCACCTTCACCAAAATGTCCACGCAGAGGGTGCGATACGGAATGAGCCGGTGGAGGTCACGGGCGGCGTCGAGCTTCGCAGAGTGCGGGCTCGGGGGCTCACGCTCAGCGCTGGACCGGGTTATCGCGTGCGAGGAACGATTCTCGCAGTGGCGCTGCCCACGGCCCTTGGCCCGGGTGACTCCCTGGATCTCGAGATCGACTGGGCGTTCACGGTTCCTCAGAGCGGCATGGGGCGCATGGGCTGGAGCCGTGACAACCTATTCTTTGTCGCGTATTGGTACCCACAGATGGCAGTGTATGACGACGTCGTGGGGTGGCATCTCGACCCCTACCTGGGCAATGCCGAATTCTACGCGGGGTTTGGCAACTACGATCTCTCGGTGACGGCACCGTCCGGTTGGCTCGTGATGGGCACAGGGAGGTTGGAGAATCGGGAGGAGGTGCTTCCTGAAACCATCGGTGAGCGGCTCGCCCAGGCCGAAGCGAGTGACCAGGTGTTACCTGTAATCACGGCGGAAGATCTCGCCGCCGGCACTGCCACGCTGCCCGGCGAGAACGGGAGATTGACCTGGCGGTTCCACAGCGACAGTGTGCGGGACGTGGCGTTCAGCGCAACGAGTCAATCGCTGTGGGACGCCGCCCGCACACCTGTGGGCGACCGGGACGGCGACGGCAACGTGGATTATTCCCGAGTCGATGCGATCTATCGGGCGACCGCCCCCAAATGGCAACAGGCGGCCCGTTACGCCCAACACTCCATCGACTTCCTCTCCCGCTTCACGGGATTCCCCTATCCGTGGCCCCACATGAGCGGCGTCGAGGGTGCCGAGATCATCGGCGGCGGGATGGAATTCCCGATGATGACCTTGATTGGCGCCTACAACAGGTCCAGCGACAGCGCGCTCTATTACGTCACGGCGCACGAGTTCGCCCACATGTGGGTGCCCATGGTCGTCAATGTGGACGAGCGACGCCACGCCTGGATGGACGAGGGAACGACATCATTCAACGAGAATCAGGCACGGAAAGAGTTCTTCCCGGGTTTCGACCACGACGAGCCCGACCGCCGGAGCTACCTGAGCGTTGCGCGAGCCGAACGCGAAGGTGACATGATGCGGTGGACCGATTACCACTATGACGGCGCGGGCTACCAGAAGCCCGCATCATTGTTGGCCGCTCTCCGCGGCCTCCTCGGCGAGGAGACCTTCCTGCGCGCGTATCGCGGTTACATCGCCACATGGGCATACCGTAATCCAAAGCCCTGGGATTTCTTCAACGCCGTCGAGAGAGAAGCCGGTCAGGGCCTCGACTGGTTTTGGAGAAGCTGGTATTACGAGACCTGGTTGCTGGACCAGGCGATCACCAGCGTCTCGTCCACCG
>JBDHFY010000204.1:0-13623 GCA_039590195.1 Gemmatimonadota bacterium
ATCGGTCTCATCACGAGCCTCTCCACGTATGCGCGGGTGAACGAGCTCGGCTTCCTCGAGACGCCCTATCGCATCGTGGAGCGTGGAAAAGTCACTGACGACATTCGCTGGCTCTCCGCCTCGGAGGAAGAGGAATACGCCGTTGCTCAGGCCAACGCGCCGCTCGACGCCAACGGCCGGTTCGTGCGCGACGCGGCGCTGTGCCGTAAGCGAGACGACTATCCGCTTCTGTCGCCCAACCGCATCGATTTCATGGATGTGGCTCCGGAGCAGCTCGTGTCCATCGCGGCGGCCCTCATACCGTTCCTCGAACACGACGATGCGAACCGCGCGCTCATGGGGAGCAACATGCAGCGGCAGTCCGTGCCGTTGCTCTTCCCCCATGTCCCTCTCGTCGGAACCGGGCTCGAGGGCAAGGTGGCTCGCGACTCTGGAGCCGTTGTGGTATCCCGCCGTTCGGGCGTCGTGAGCAAGGTGACGGCCGACGAGATCATCATTGATACCGGGCTGGAGGACATCAAGAAGAGCGATGCCCCGCTCGCGCGCCTGATGCAGCACGATCGCTATCGCCTGAAGAAGTTCTGGCGCACGAATCAGGACACCGCAGTCAACCAGCGCCCGCTGGTTCAGGTTGGCGAGAAGGTGAAGGCGGACCAGATCATCGCCGACGGACCGGCAACCGACCACGGTGAATTGGCGCTTGGGCAAAATCTCTTGGTCGCCTTCATGCCGTGGTATGGTCACAACTTCGAGGATGCCATCGTCATCTCTGAACGTCTGGTGAAAGACGACGTCTATAGCTCGATCCACATTGTCGAGCTCGAGCTTCATGTGCGGGATACGAAGCGCGGTCAGGAAGAGCTCACGCGCGAGATCCCGAACGTGTCGGATGAGGCGTTGGTCGACCTCGATGAGCGGGGCATCGTCCGCATCGGCGCCCACGTTGGCCCAGGTGACGTTCTGGTTGGCAAGATCACGCCAAAGGGTGAGACGGAGCTGTCTCCCGAGGAAAAACTGCTGACGGCCATCTTCGGTGAGAAAGCCAAGGACGTGAAGGACTCGTCCCTCAAGGCACCGCCGGGTATGGAAGGCACCGTGATCGACGTGAAGATCTTCTCGCGGGTTGAGGATCCCGTGGTCGAAAAGGACCGAGGCGAGCGGATCGGTGAGGTTCGGCAGCTCGAGCACGAGGAAAAGGCGCGGGTGAGCGCGGCCCTGTTCGAAGAGCTGCACGACCTGCTGCTCAATGCCGAGGTTGGCCTGATGCTCAAGAACGGGACGGTGGAGGAGTATCTCCCGGGCGGAACGAAGCTCACGAAAGCCGTACTGGCCGATGTGAACTTGGCGGACGTGGATCTCAAGACGATGCGTGTTTCGTCCAAATCGGTCAACGAGCGTATTCGGGCGGCCATCGAGGCGGCCAATGCCGAGCGTGCCAAGATCGAAGAGAAATCCGAGGACCAGATCGACAAGATTCTCCAGCCCGATGAGTTGCCGCCAGGCGTCATTCAATTGGTCAAGGTCTACCTGGCCCAGAAGCGGAAGATCGCGGTCGGTGACAAGATGGCCGGACGCCACGGGAACAAAGGGATCATCGCCAGGATCGTACCGGAAGAAGACATGCCGTTCCTTCCGGACGGCACGCCGGTGGACATTGTCTTGAACCCGCTCGGGGTTCCGAGCCGCATGAATGTCGGACAGATCCTCGAAACGCACCTGGGGTGGGCCGCGTGGCTGCTGAACTTCGAGGCCAAGACTCCGGTATTTCGGGGGGCCAACGAGGCTGAGATCGGATTGCTCATGCGAATCGCCGGGCTCGGCTGGAGTTCGGAGATGCTGCGGCTCGAGGCAAGGCCGGCGGAACTCAAGCCAGAAGTGATCCAGATTCTCCTCGAGGATCTAAAGCGACTGCCGCCAGACAACGGCGGGCCGCCGGATCTGACCAAGGTGCAGTTGGACATGTTGGGCAGCCGGGTCGTGAGCCAGGGGACACGGGATGTCTTGCGCGGGATCCGGGATTTCCTCGAGGCGGCGGCCAGAGAACTGGCCGAGCGCATGCTAGTCGAAGCGGGTCATCAACAAGGCTATCACACCGAGCTACTCGAATCGGAAGACGGCGAGCTCTCGAAGCGAGATCGACAAGTGCTCAAGACTGGCATGAAGCAAGCCGACAAGCTCGAGCAGCTGAAGCCAATTGAAGTATTGAAGGAGTCTGGCCTTCCCGATATGAGCCGTCTCCTCGGTCCCAAGAGCGAAGTGAATATCGAGGCGGCGGCCCGGGAGCTCATGGCGTTGGCCGGCCTGCAACCCACCGGGAAGGTTCGGTTGCGGGACGGCCGGTCGGGCGAGCGGTTTGCCTCCGAGGTGACGGTCGGGTCCATGTACATGATGAAGCTGTCACATCTGGTGGATGATAAGATCCACGCGCGGTCGATCGGGCCGTACAGCCTGGTTACACAACAGCCGCTGGCCGGTAAGGCGCAGTTTGGGGGGCAGCGGTTTGGAGAGATGGAGGTGTGGGCGCTGGAGGCGTATGGAGCGGCCCATGTTCTGCAGGAGATGCTGACCGTGAAATCCGATGACGTGAACGGCCGCAGCCGAGTGTATGAGGCAATCGTCAAAGGTCAGAATCTACCGGAGCCGGGCATTCCTGAGTCGTTCAACGTTTTGGTCAAGGAGTTGCAGGCGTTGGGGCTCAAGGTGACGCTGGGAACCAGTAACGAAGGCAAGGAGTAAGGAGAGCGCTCGATGATCGACTTTCGTAGCGTACGTGAGCAGCGCAGTTCGAGTTTTGACTACATCCAGATTCGGATTGCCAGCCCCGAGGAGATTCGCGGTCCTAAGGAGGTCAAGGACCGGGAGCGGCTGGAGCTCCAGGGGCAACGCGCTTGGTGGTCTTGGGGTGAGGTCACGAAGCCCGAGACGATCAATTACCGGTCGTTCAAGCCCGAGAAAGATGGGCTTTTCTGCGAGCGCATCTTTGGCCCCGTGAAGGATTGGGAGTGCCATTGCGGCAAGTACAAGCGCATTCGGTACCGCGGCGTCATCTGTGACCGTTGTAGTGTCGAAGTGACCTTGTCGAAGGTGCGACGCGAGCGCATGGGCCATATCGAACTGGCCGTGCCGGCCGCACACATTTGGTTCTTCAAGACGCTTCCAAGCCCAATGGGGAATCTGCTCGATCTCACCTTGCGAGATCTGGAGCGGGTCATTTACTACACGAACTATGTCGTCATCGACCCCGGGCAGCAGGAGGTCAAGCCCAACGAGCTCGTCGATGAGGAGAAGTATCTGGAACTGCGTGCCAAAGCCAAGGAGGAGGGCGATGCGGAGTTCTTTGCCGAAATCGGAGCACCGGCCGTCCGGGAACTGCTTCGGCGACTCGATGTCGACAAGGTGTCCGAAGAACTTCGCAAGGCGGTCGCGGTCGAAACGAGCCAGCATCGTAAGAAGCAGACGCTGAAACGCTTGAAGATCATCGATGCGTTCCGCAACTCCGGCGATGGGGATGCCGACGACCACCGCAATGATCCGGCATGGATGATCCTCGACGTCGTCCCGGTGCTTCCGCCGGACCTCCGACCCCTGGTTCCGTTGGACGGTGGTCGTTTTGCAACGAGTGACCTGAACGATCTCTACCGACGGGTGATCAACCGGAATAACCGGCTCAAGAAGCTGATTCAACACCGTGCGCCTGAGGTCATTCTCCGGAATGAAAAGCGGATGTTGCAAGAGGCGGTGGATGCTCTCTTCGACAACGGCCGGCGCGCCAAGGCCATTCGTGGTCGCGGGAAGCGACCCCTCAAGTCTCTCTCCGACATGCTCAAAGGGAAGCAAGGCCGATTTCGCCAGAACCTCCTGGGGAAGCGGGTCGACTACTCGGGGCGTTCGGTCATCGTGGTGGGACCGGAGCTGCGACTCCACCAATGCGGATTGCCCAAGACGATGGCGGTCGAACTGTTCAAGCCGTTCATCATCCACAAGTTGGTGGAAACCGGCATCGCCGAAACGGTGAAACGGGCCAAGAAGATCGTCGAGCGGGAGAGCGAGGAAGTGTACTCGATCCTGGAAGAGATCATTCAGGATCACCCGGTGATGCTGAACCGGGCGCCGACCCTACACCGGCTGGGCATTCAAGCCTTTGAACCGGTACTGGTTGAGGGCAAGGCGATCAGAATTCACCCGCTGGTATGCGCAGCATTCAATGCGGACTTCGATGGCGACCAGATGGCGGTGCACGTGCCACTCTCATTCGAGAGCCAGCTCGAGGCGCGCGTGCTGATGATCTCGAGCAACAACGTTCTGAAGCCGTCCGATGGCCGCCCGGTGGCCGAGCCCTCGCAGGACATGGTCCTTGGCTGCTACTTCTTGACCAAGGAGCCGGCCGATTTCGAGAAGCGGTTGAAGGAAGCACCGCATATCGGCACGCTTGCCGAAGTCGAGATGGGCGTCACCAACGGCAGGTTCGACTACCACTCGCCGCTGTACTTCCGGCACACTCCGCTCCCGGGCGCTGAAAACCAGGAGGCGGAATGGATTCCGACCACGGCCGGACGGGTGCTGTTCAACGGCATCCTCCCGCGTCGGGTCCTCGCGGCACTCGGCTACCAGAATGAGGCTCTTCGCAAGCGCACGCTCTCCACGATCGTCTTCGAGGCGTACCGCCAAGCGGGTATCGCGGACACCGTCACATTCCTCGACCGGCTCAAGGAGTTCGGCTTCCGCTACGCGACACTCGGTGGAGTTTCCATCGCCGTGGAGGACCTCCAGGTGCCACAAGAAAAGGGAGAGATCCTCGACGCGGCGAACGCGCGAGTGGAACGGTTCCAAAAGGCGTACGCCACCGGACAGATCACGTTTGGTGAGCGCTACAACAAAGTGATCGATGCGTGGACACACGCGAACAACGATATTGCGGAAGCCATGGTGAAGAACCTGTCAAGCGCACGGGGCGGCTTCAACCCCGTATGGCTGATGTACGATTCGGGTAGCCGGGGTAGCCGCGACCAGATCCGCCAGCTAGCAGGAATGCGCGGCCTCATGGCCAAGCCTCAGAAGAAGCTCACGGGCGGCATTGGCGAGGTCATCGAGAGTCCCATCAAGTCCAACTTCCGGGAAGGCCTGACCGTGCTCGAGTATTTCATCTCGACGCACGGCGCCAGAAAGGGATTGGCGGACACGGCGCTGAAGACCGCGGACGCTGGGTACCTGACTCGCCGTCTGGTCGATGTAGCGCAGGACGTAACGGTTTCCGAAGAGGATTGCGGTACGATCCTCGGGCTTGAGATCTCGGCGCTGAAGGAGGGCGAGGACGTCATTGAGCCCCTCGCGGAGCGCATCGTGGGCAACGTGGCAGGGGACGATGTCGTCGATCCCCACGAACTCGACGAGCATCGTGATGCCAAGCTACTCTGCGCAGCGGGCCAGCTCATCGATGAGGATACAGCCCAGGCCATCGAGGATGCAGGCATCGAGGCCGTGAAGATCCGGTCCGTGCTCACGTGCGAAGCTCGCCGCGGCATCTGTCGCATGTGCTATGGCCGTAACCTGGCCACGATGGCCATGGTGGATCTGGGCGAGGCTGTCGGCATTCTCGCGGCTCAATCCATTGGTGAGCCCGGCACCCAGCTCACCCTGCGGACATTCCACATTGGTGGAACCGCCGCCCGCATTGCTGAGCAGACGTTCCGCAAGTCGAAACTCGAAGGGATCATCCGATTCGGTGGCCGGCTGCAGTTTGTGGAAATCAAGGACGGTAAGCCACTCGTGACGGGCTACGAGGGTGAACTCGTGCTCGAGGATGACGATGGAAACGTCCGCTCTCGGTTCCAGGTACCCCTTGGCGCGACCTTGGAGGTGGAGAATGAGCAACATATTAAGCGTGACGACCTGCTCTTTGCATGGGACCCGTACACCAATCCCATCCTGACCGACGTCGCGGGCACGGTGCGATTCGTAGACATCATCGATGACGAAACCGTTCGCGAGGAGCTCGACGAGATCACGGGTCGGCGGCAACGCGTGATCACGGAGGACCGTGACAAAAAACTCCATCCGCACCTCGAGATCGTACAAACCATCAAGGGTGGCAAGGAGCGGCGTATCCGAAACTATGTGATCCCCGAAGGGGCGCAGCTCACGTGCGAGGACGGTAGTAAGGTAAGCGCCGGCCACACGCTTGCGAAGATTTCCCGTGAGGCGTACAAAACCCGTGACATTACGGGCGGCCTTCCGCGGGTGGCGGAACTCTTCGAGGCCCGCCGCCCAAAGGACCCGGCGACGATTTCTGAGATTGACGGCGTCGTCAAGTTCGGCGACATCAAGCGCGGGAAGCGAGAGATCATTGTGGAGCAGGAAGTCGGTGACGCCCACACCTACGATGTCCCGGCCGGAAAGCACCTTCGTGTGCACGAAGGCGACAAGGTTCTTGCAGGTGATCGTCTCACGGAGGGGCCCGTCAACCCTCACGATATCCTGGGCATCAAGGGACCTCGCGCCGTGCAGGAATACCTCTTGAACGAGGTGCAGGAGGTGTATCGACTGCAGGGTGTGAAGATCAACGACAAACACATCGGGGTCATCGTGCGCCAGATGCTGCAGAAGGTGCGGGTGCTGGATCCCGGCGACACCGACTTCCTCGAAGGTGAGAACGTCGACAAGCTGACGTTCCGGGAACGGAACGAGCGTGTCATCAACAAGGACGCCAAGCCGGCAACGTCGGAACCGTTGCTCCTTGGGATCACCAAGGCGTCCCTCACGACCCGATCGTTCATCTCGGCCGCGTCGTTCCAGGAGACGACCAGGGTGCTCACTGATTCCGCCATCAGGGGCTCGAGGGATGACCTCCTGGGATTGAAGGAGAACATCATCATCGGCCACCTCATTCCCGCCGGAACGGGAATCTATCGCTACTCCGACATTGAGGTTGAGCCCCCCGAGGGCTTCGAGCCGCCGCCGCCCCCGGAGGAGGAAGAAGGTGTTGCGAGCCCGTTTGTGACGGCAGAAGCAACTGCCAGTGCGCGAACGCCCACGGTCTAGGGCCTGGCGGGGAAACAGATGAAGGAAAGCGCGGGTTGCCTCCCGCGCTTTTTTTTAGCTCCGATGTAGTCTCTTCCCAAGCCTCCGCCGCACGGCTGCGGCTACCGTTTGCAGGTCATCCATCATGCGGGAGAATTCCTGGAACGTCATGCTCTGACGTCCATCGCTCGCCGCGTTCTCGGGATCTGGATGGACCTCGACGATGAGCCCGTCAGCGCCCGCTGCGACTGCGGCTCGGGAGAGGGCGGGCACTAACTCACGGCGGCCTGCGGCGTGGCTCGGATCCACGATGATGGGAAGGTGGGTTTTTTCCTTGAGTACGGGCACGGCGCAGATGTCCAGCGTGTTGCGGGTTGCGGTCTCGAAGGTTCGGATCCCCCGCTCGCACAGGATGACTCTCGGATTGCCGGCGGCCACGATGTACTCGGCGGCGAGCAACAGCTCCTCCACGGTGGCCATCATGCCCCGTTTGAGCAGGACGGCCCGCGGTTGTTCACCCACCGCCGACAACAAGCGGAAGTTCTGCATGTTACCGGATCACCAGTGGAACGTCCTCGGGTGCGACAACCTCGGTGACGATACCCAGACCCGAGACCGAGCGGGCTTCGGCTAGCAACTCGAGCCCTTTCTCACCGAGGCCCTGAAAACTGTATGGGGATGAGCGGGGTTTGAATGCTCCACCTCGAAGCAGGCTTGCGCCGTGGTCCCCGACGCATCGCGCGACGCTCAAGATTTGTTCACGCGACTCGACGGCGCAGGGCCCCGCCACCACGACGATCTCCTCACCGCCGATCGCCACGTCCTCGACTTTGACCCGCGTGCTGTCCGGTCGATGCTCGCGCGATACCAGTGGATACGGTGGAGCCACCGGACGCAGGTCTCGGACTCCCGGCATGGCCCGGAGTCTGTCGGCAAGCGCGTCGGCGCCCGGACCGATGACACTTACCAGACTCTCATCACCGGTCTCGCTCACCTGAACCCTGAACCCCTCGCGTTCGACGAACCGAACGATTTCCGCTTTCAATTTCAGAGGACACGCTTTGTCCACGACTGCTATCATTGGTCTTGCTGCCTTTCCGGGAGCGGCTCCCTCAGCGTGCGGAGAAACGCTGCAGGGTCTTCTCCGCGTTCCAACACCTCGACGAGTGCGCTCCCGACGATAACACCGTCCGCGTGGTCGTGGACGATTTGCACTTGCGCCGCCGTTCGAATCCCGAATCCCGCCAGCACGGGGAGCTGTGATGCGGCCCTGACGCGGTCCAGGTACGCCACCACGCTCGCGCCGTCGTCAGCCATCCCGCCGGTGGTTCCGGTCATCGTGACGGCGTACACGAACCCGCGGCTTGCGTGGCAGAGTCGTATCAGGCGGTCACCAGGTGTTACGGGCGTCACCAACTGAACCAACGCCGTGCCTGTTGCGTCGAGATGTTTTCGTATCCCGTGGGATTCCTCGTACGGCAAGTCTGGAACGATGAGTCCTGAGACGCCCGCGTCAGGCGCGGCACGCGCGAGCCGCTCGATTCCAAAGGCAAGGAGCGGGTTCAGGTAGCTCATCAAGACGATCGGCGATGACGGCCGGGTCTCCTCCATGACCTCGAGGATCCACGGCAGAGTGACTCCTGCCTCGAGAGCGGCTCGGCTTGAGCGTTGAATCGTGACCCCATCGGCCATCGGGTCACTGAAGGGCACACCGATCTCCACAATGTCGGATTCCTCAGCGACGCTTGCTAGAACCGCCCGGAAGGTCTCCGGGTCCGGAAAGCCCGCTGTGAGAAATGCGGCGAGCGCCGGACGGCCACCGGCGGTGACGTTGCGGATTGCACGTTCGATGCATGCCGCGCCGGTGCCTGTATCGATCTTCATGAGGTGGCTGGCCCGTTCCGGAGCGAGGGCAGGTCTTTGTCTCCCCTCCCTGAGAGTCCCACCAGGATGCAACCGCCTCCATGCTTCGTCGCCCACCGCTTGGCTCCGGCGAGGGCATGCGCCGACTCCAGCGCCGGTAGGACACCCTCGAGGGAACAACACTCGTCGAGGGCGGCGATCGCCTCATCGTCGGAGACCGCTTCGTACTCCACTCGCCCTGTGGCCTTCAAGAAGGCGTGCTCCGGGCCCACGCCGGGGTAGTCCAATCCCGCTGAGACGGAATGGGTCTCAATGACCTGCCCGTGTTGGTCCTGGAGCAACATTGACCGGCTGCCGTGCAGCACGCCTGGGGTTCCGAAGCAAAGCGTTGCCGCGTGGTCGCCAGGCCGCGAACTCGAGCCGCCGGCTTCCACACCCCTCAGAGTGACATCGCTGTCCGCCAGCAGGGGATAAAACAACCCGATGGCGTTGGATCCGCCGCCGACGCAGGCGATCGCGACGTCCGGCAATCGGCCGGCCTGCGCCAGAACTTGCATGCGAGCCTCGCGGCCGATGACGGACTGCAACTCACGAACGAGCCACGGGTAGGGGTGGGGGCCCACGGCTGACCCCAGTAGGTAATAGGTGCCCTGCGGGTCGGCGACCCACGCCCGTAGCGCTTCATCGATCGCCGCGCGCAACGTTCGGTCGCCGGTTGTGACGTGCACCACTCGGGCGCCGAGGCGCTGCATGCGGTCCACGTTCGGTGCCTGACGCCTGGCATCGACCTCACCCATGTACACGGTGCAGGGCAGGCCGAGCCGCGCACAGGCGGAGGCGGTTGCGACGCCGTGCTGTCCCGCGCCCGTCTCCGCAACGACGCGATCCGCTCCCAGGCGCGCCGCTAGCAGCGCCTGACCGATCGCGTTGTTGATCTTGTGCGCGCCGGTATGCGTTAGATCCTCGCGTTTCAGCCAGAGCTCGGTGCTGCGGCCCCAGGCCTCTCCCAGACGTGTGGCCAGTGTCAGCGGGGTTGGACGGCCCACCCAATCTCGCAGCTGCCGGTCAAGAGTCTCGAGAAACCGGTGGTCCGACAGCGCCCGACGTGCTTCCTCTTCCATTCGCGCGAGCGCCTGAACCAACGTCTCGGGGACGAAGCGTCCGCCAAACGGGCCATATCGCCCCTGCTCATCTGGGAGGCGACCCTCGATTAGGTCGAGGAGTGTTGCACCTCCGGCCTCATGCGAGACCATGAACGCGTCGCTCATGACTTGGCCTCCGCGCTTGACCTCGCCTCCGCCTCGCGAACTGATCGAACGAACTCGGCGATGCGGGCTGAGTCCTTGATTCCCGTAGAAGATTCCACTCCACTGCTCACATCCACGGCATACGGTTGCACCTGCTGGATGGCGTCACCAACGTTATCGGTCGTCAGGCCACCCGCCAGAACGAGCCGGAGACGGTTTGCCATTATCGCGGCCCGGTTCCAGTCGGGTGCCACCCCCCGCCCACCCCGCCCTGACGCCTCGAGTAGCACTGCCGACCGGCGACCGATGCTCTGCAGGAAGAAATCGACCTGCGACTCGACGTCGGGGCCGTCGTGGAACACCGGGAGCATGTTGAAGCCATCCCGCACGGCGTCCAGAATGCCGACACACGGTTCCACCTGTAAGACGTCGGGCCGAAAGCGAGAGATCACCTCGAACACGTCGTTCGAGGTGGGATAGCGGAACACCGCAACCGTGGTGACGAACGGTGGGAGATGGGATGCCAACTCGACCGCTTCCCGCGGATCCACGCGCCGTGGCGAATCTGTAAACACGAAGCCGACGGCGTCGGCGCCCGCCTCGGCCGCCGCGATGCCCGCTTCGGGGGTCGTAATACCACAGACCTTCACGCGGACGCCCATGATGAACCTTTCACCTGGCGACCGGCGGCAATCATTTGCGCGACGTGTCTCGCTGGGTCGGCGACCCTCATGAGCGCGCTTCCCACCAGGGCCACGTGATAGCCCAAGGCCGCCACGTCTCGGGCATCCTGCTCGGAGGATAGCCCGCTTTCGGCCACGCGTGGAACGTCTGGCGGAAAGCTGTCCCGCAGCCGACGGAGGCGTTCCCGGTCAACGGAAAGGTTGACGAGATCTCGGGTATTCAACCCGACCAACGCATCCACGCCCACCCGCGTGCATGCGGTCGCGGCTTCGGCCCCGCGGGCGAGGTCTTCCGCGTCGAACGCTTCGATCAGGACGAAGAGCTGCATCTCGCTCGCGGCATCTACCATCTCGAGCAAGCGTGCGTCGTTCACCATCCGTGCGATGAGCAGCACACCTCCTGCGCCTGCGGCACGGGCCTCGAAGACCTGATATGGCTCGACGAGGAAGTCCTTGCGCAAGACAGGGATGAGCACGGCACCCGCCGCTTCGCTCAAATCGAAGAGGCTGCCCGCAAAGGTCCCGGGCTCGGTTAGCACGGAGATGGCGGCAGCACCGCCGCGTGCGTACGCGTCGGCTTGGCGGCGCACAAACCGGCGGTTGCTACCGGAGGCTTCCACCAAACTGCCCGTCGACGGGGCGCGGCGCTTGATTTCCGCAAAGACATCGAAAGCTCTCGGGTGGAGTGCAAGCTTCGGTGGTTGCGCCGAGTCCAGCGCCCGACGCCGCAAGACGTGTTCTGGCTCCCGCTGCTTTGCGCTGGCAGCGCGTCGCGAGCTGCCCTGTGCCATTGAGGCGAGGAAGTCAGTCACCGGGCTGCTCCGCCGGAGCGGTGTCTTGGGGGGCGAACCCCGTCAGGCGCTCCAACAGCCGTGAAGCCGCACCGCTGTTGATGGCGTCGAGCGCCGTGCCGAGGGCGGCGTCCGGTGTCCGTGCCACGCCAGTGAGTTCGAGGGCCAGCGCGGCCCCCAAGGCAAGTGCGTCACGATGAGGACCCGGCTCTCCCTCGAACGTCGCCCGCATCTGATCGGCGTTTTCCGTGGCGTCACCCCCGGCGAGATCCTTCGGCCGGCATCGCGCGAGCCCGTATGTCTGCGGGTCACGCTCCGTGCGGGATACGACGCCATTGCGCACGTCGAACAGCGCGAACGGACCGATGGGGGTTGCTTCGTCCCACGAGGGCGCTCCGTGGACGACGAACGCCCGCTCCACAGCGAGACCTGACAACGCGTCCGCGATCAACTGAGCAGCATCGATGCTGAATGCACCGATCAGATAGAAAGGCGGCTCGGCGGGATTGGTGAGGGGACCCAGGAGGTTGAACACGGTCCGTACGCCGAGGGCCCGACGGACCGGTGCCAAAGCCTTCATAGCAGGATGGTAGTACGGTGCGAAGAGGAAAGTGAATCCCGTCCGTTGAAGGCACTCTCCCGCTGCTTCCTCATCCAATGGGAGACGTAATCCCAGTTCCTGGAGAACGTCCGCGCTGCCGGATTTGCTCGATACGGAACGGTTGCCGTGCTTGACGACCGGCTGACCACAGGCCGCTGCTACCAGTGCGGAGCCCGTGGAAAGATTCAAGCTTCCCGAGCCATCACCGCCGGTGCCGACGATGTCCACCGCCGGTCTGCCGTCTGGGAGCTTGGGGCGACGCGCCAGGCTTCGCATGCCCTTCGCAAACCCGCGAACCTCCGTTGAGGTCTCTCCCTTACTTCGCAGCGCCGAGAGCACGGCGCCCGCCATAGCCTGATGAACGGAATCATCGGTCAGCAGCACCAGCAGGTCGGCGGCTTCGTCCTCAGTGAGGTGGCGGCCCTGAAGCAGGTGTTCGAGCAACTTTTTCATGGCCTGTCGCCCGGACGTTCGAGGTCCAAGAAGTTGCGAAGGATGCGGTCACCGTCCGGCGTCAACACGCTTTCCGGATGGAACTGGACTCCTTCGGTGGGAAACGAATGGTGGCGGACGCCCATGATCTCTCCGTCCGACGTATAGGCGGACACGACGAGATCGGGAGGCAACGACTCATCGGTGACGGCGAGAGAGTGATATCGGCCTGCGGTGAGTGGGTTTGGCAGGCCCTCGAACAAGGTGCGGTTGTCGTGGTAGACGGGTGAGGATTTCCCGTGCATCAGCCGCTGCGCCGATCCGATGGTGGCGCCGAGCACCGCGGCCAAAGCCTGGTGCCCGAGGCACACACCCAGCACGGGGACTCGACGCATCATCGCCTGGATCATTCCCATGGAGATCCCGGCATGTTCGGGACGACCGGGCCCCGGCGAGATGACGAGATGTGTGGGTTCGAGGCTCGACGCCTCCTGCACCGAAATCTCGTCGTGACATCGGACGACGACCTCGGCGCCAAGCACCGAAAGCCCCTGCACGAGGTTGTAGGTGAAAGAGTCGTAGTTATCGATCACGAGCACCCGGCGTGTCATAACCCCTCCTCGGCGAGTTGCAGCGCGGCTTCGAGGGCGGCACTCTTTGCCAGGATCTCCGCGTGCTCGTTCTCAGGGATGCTGTCGGCGACCACCCCGGCACCGGCCTGGTACGCGTAAGTTCCGTTGGAGAACACGAGGGTACGGATGGCGATCGCCTGGTCCATGGCCCCGCGGTGGCCGAAGTACCCCACTGTCCCCGCGTAGACACCGCGTGGCTCGGGTTCGAGAGCACTGATGATCTCCATCGCACGAACCTTTGGGGCACCAACAACCGTTCCGGCCGGAAATGCCGCCGCAAAGAGATCGAAAGCGTCGGCCTCCGGGACGAGAACACCTCGTGTCCCGCTCACGATGTGCATCACGTGGCTATAGCGC
>JBDHFY010000205.1:0-9843 GCA_039590195.1 Gemmatimonadota bacterium
TGCCGCCTTTCTGCTGCGCCGCCCATCTCACGTCCTCCAGACCGATTGGCACCGCAAACAGTCCAGGCGCGCGACGGTGGCCATGTGGTTCGTAGCGGGCTACGGGGCGACGGCAGCGCTCTGTCTCGCGGCGGCGTTTTTTCTCGTGGGCCTGCGCCCCCTCACACCTCTCCTGGCAGCGGTTCCCTTTCTGATCGTGTTTCTGGTGTACGACGTGTCGGGTCAAAGCAGGAGTTGGCAGGCCGAGCTGGCGGGTCCTGTGGCGTTTTCGACTGTGACGGCGAGCATCGGCTTGGCGGGAGGTTGGTCGGTGGTGGAATCCACAGCGCTCGCAGCGGTGATCGTCGCCCGCGCCATTCCCTCGGTGCTCTACATCCGGGCCAGGCTTCGCCTGGATAAGAAGAAGGCAAGCAATGCCGGACTTGCCATCGGGGCGCACGTACTCGGTTTGGCGGGGGTCCTTGGTTTGGTCTTCGCGTCGTGGCTGCCGATGGTTGCCGCGGCGGCGTTTGTGTTGTTGCTGATGAGGGCCGCGATCGGTCTATCGCGCTATCGTCGCCCCGTTCCGGTCAAGACCATCGGGTTCATGGAGATCGGCTTCGGCGTCCTGACTATCCTCACGGTGGCCGTGGGGTATTGGGGGGCGTGATGGTCATTCGACGCGCAGCGCCGTCACCGGATCGACCCGCGTGGCCCGCCGCGCCGGCAGATACGTGGCCGCGATCCCCGACACCAACAACGTTACCGCGACTACACCGAACGCCGCAGGGTCGAAGGGACTGACGCCGAACAGGAACCGTGATAGGCCTCTCGTTACACCGAGCGCAATCCCGGTCCCGACGACGACGCCAATCAATGCGAGCACGGTGCCCTGCCGAACCACGAGGGAGAGCACATTCTTTCGTTGCGCTCCAAGCGCCATGCGAATGCCCATCTCCTGAGTCCGCTGCGAGACAGAGTAGGCCATCACGCCGTAGACGCCTCCCACCGCGAGCAGCAACGCGATGACCGCCATCGCGGCCATCATCTTGGCCATGACCGTGTCACCCCCGGTCACGTCCTTGAGGTGCTCGTCCATGGTCATCACGCGATAGACCGGGACGTTGGGATCGAGAGCAGCGACCTCACGCTGCACGGCGTCGGCAATCATCTCGGGAGCGGTGGTGGTGCGGACCACCCACGCGAGGCTTCGCCTAGTGCTCTGCAAGGCAGAGAAGTAGATCATCGGCACCACGCCGGTTTCCACGCCGAGCTCCAATGTGTTCTTCACCACCCCGACAATCTCCCGCCTCCCGGATGCGAACTCGATCTGCTGGCCGATAGGGTCGGTGTCGCCCCAGTGGCGCTCCGCCATCACCTCGTTGATGACGATGATGGCCGGCCCGTCGGACCGGTCCTCGTTCTCCATGACTCGCCCGGCTACCAGCGGGATCTGCATCGTCTCGAAGAACCCCGGGAGTAGCACGCGATAGCTCGTGCCGAGACGACCCGCTTCGTCGGGGCGGTCCTCACCGGGAATCGAGTACCACGTTCCCGAGCCACCCCACATCGGCAAGATGGACGTGGCTCCTGCCGCAACCACACCGGGCACCGCGCGCACCTTCGACATCAACCGGTCCTGGAAAGCCACAACCTGTTCGTCCTCGGGGTACGCTTTCTCGGGAAGCGCGAACCGGAACGTGAGCACGTTCTCTCGGTTGAATCCGCGATCGGTTGTTCTGATCCGCAGAAACCCCTGCACGAGGAGCGTGGAGGACACCAAGAGGACGAGCGCGAGAGACACTTCGGCTGCCACGAGAGCCTTGCGCAGCCGCCCCCCCCTGGCTCCCGTGCCCGTGCGTCCCCCCTCCTTGAGAGGGGCGATCAAATTGGCCCGGGATGTCTGCAACGCGGGTGCCAATCCAAAGACGATTCCGGTTGCCAGCGACACCATGGCTGTGAACAGGAGGACCCGCCCGTCGAGCCCGATCTCGTCCACTCTCGGGAAGGACGGCGGCATGATGGAGACGAGCCCGCGAATGCCGGCGACCGCGACCAACAGTCCGAGTCCGCCGCCCATCAGAGCCACCATCACGGCTTCGGTCATCAATTGCCGGACGATCCGCAACCGACCGGCCCCGAGCGCTCCGCGGAGGGCGACTTCACGCTCCCGTCCCGCGGCCCTGGCCATCATGAGGTTGGCGACGTTGGCGCATGCGATGAGGAGCACGAACGCGACGGCCACGGTGGCGATGAGGCTCCCCGCCTTGAACCCCTCGTCGAAGAACTCTTCGTGCAGCGTGAGAACGCGTGCGCCATTGCCCGCGCTCGTCTCGGGGAACGCATCGGCCAGCGCCTCGGCGATCTGCGCCACCTCAGCCCGCGCCTGCTCCAGTGTGGAACCGTTCAGCAGCCGGCCCACCGTTTCCAGGTAGTGACCGTTCCTCGCTTGCTCACCGGTGAAGCTGAGCGGCGTCCAGAGATCGTTGCCCGGTTCCTCGAACCAGAACTTGGGCGGCATGACTCCGACGACGGAGTGCGTTTCGCCGTCCAGTGTCACGGACCGTCCCAGCGCGGAAGGATCTGCGCCGAACCGCCGGTGCCACAATCCGTCACTCAGGATGACGACGTTGCCCTGGCCGACGGTCTCTTCTTCCGGAAGGAATGCTCGTCCGAGAGACGGTTGCACCTCGAGCACGCGGAAGAAGTTCCACGAAACACGCTTCCCCTGGATGCGCTCCGGTTCATCCCCTTCGGACAAGTTGTAGGTCGCGTCGTCCTGCGCCGCGAGGTCGAGGGTGCGGCTTCGGTCTCGCAAATCACGGAAATCGGGCGCGGATAACTCGAGGCTGGTCCATCCCCGTTCCTGATTGGTCGAATACACTGAGGCGAGCTCGTGGGCTTCGGGGTAGGGGAGCGGGCGGAGCATGAAGACGTCGACCACGCTGAACACGCTGGAGTTGGCACCGATCCCCAGAGCGAGAGAGCCTACCGCCACCGCAATGAGTCCCGGGCCGGTGCGAAACGATCGGAAAGCGAATCGAACGTCCTGCCAGATCGAGTCCATGGTGAATTCCGTTCTGAAGAGATACCAAGCGTGGGCAAAGGCGCCGAGGGACCAAAGGATGAGGTGTCCGGCTCCGACGGGAGCGCAGGATTGCCAGCGGTTCACGTGCCAGCGGTGCGTCAGCTCCGCGTCCCACTGCCGGCGCCACATGGCCCGCCGCTCTTTGGGAACGAACCAGGCTGCGAGCCGGATGAGAGCCGCCGACAGCCGGTAGCGGAGTGGGGAACGGGTGGTCAAAGCACGCTCCGGCCGATCAGCCCGGCGAATGCTTCGGGTGGACGGTGCCGCCGATATCCACCGGCGCAAGGGAGCGATAGCGCTCCATCGCCGTCACGAGGTAGTCCCGGCCCGCGTCAGTAATGGTGAAGTAGCGGCGCGCGGGTCGCCTCTCCCGCTGGGCGATCCGGCCGTCCTCCCACTCGGACCGGGCATACCCCAGCCGTTCGAGCTTGTCGAGGGCCGGGTAAATGGTGCCGCTGGTCAAACCCGTCGCCTCGATGATGTCGAACCCGTACAGGCATCCGCGGGCGAGAGCGTGAAGCACCATGACTGTCCCGAGGCTCAAGTCATTATTTCTAGGCATGTTATGTCATAGGCCGAGGGCGTGGCGTGATAATCTATATTGATACTCTCTATATCTCGAATATCGCTACATGTTAGTACGCGACTGGGGCGTGAAGGTTTCAGTGTTTGCGCGACTGGAATTTTCGGTTTATGTTCGGGGAGAACGGAGAAGAGAGGCTGGCTGTTGGCCGCCGAGGGGGGGTGGAGGAGGGCCCTCAAAACACACCGCGTTCATCCGCGGCAAGTGCCCTCGGGCTCGGGGCTAGGGCTTAGGACTTGGCCCCCTCCTCCCTAAGCCCCGGGATGGGGAGATGGCGGGTGGGGACTCCCGAAGCCCTGGGGGGCGAGGGGGCGGGGGCGGGGGCGCGGAAGCCCTTTGAACAACGAGCACGCCAATGCGCAAAGGAGAGCAATGAAGAGACTGACGCCGGTGATCTTCGTCGAAGAGGTGGAGCCGTGTCTCGAATTCTGGGTGGATCGTCTGGGGTTCGAGAGGACCATGGAGGTTCCCGGGGGTGACCGTCTGGGCTTCGCCGCCGCCCAGAAGGGCAGGGTGGAGGTGATGTACCAGAGCCGCGCGAGCCTTGCCAACGACGTACCCGCATTCGCGGAAGGGGCGTTCGAACGGTCCGGGATCACCCTGTACGTCGAGGTGAGCGATCTCAACGACGTGGCGTCTCGTCTCAAGGGCGTCGAGGTGATCGTTCCCGAGCGCAAGACTTTCTACGGTGCCCGCGAAATCGGCGTGCGGGCCCCGTGCGGCACTGCGGTCATGTTCGCGGAGATGACGACAAAGAACACGTAGGGGCGTCTAGGGGCGTGTCAATGCAGCGGTCGGATGGCAGGGCGGGGAGTAGACGTTCAGTTGTCCGCTGACGGCTGGAGTCCCCTGCGCCGGCCGCTGCTTGCCCCGCTCACCTCTCCTCTCCAGGAAGTAGGCAGTAGGTATTGGGGCTTAGGGGGTGGTGATGAGGTGCTCCGAGCCTCACCACTTATGCCCTAAGCCCCACTGCCCAAGCCCGAAGCCCCAGTTCAAAGCCCTACTGCCTAAGCCCTTAGCCCGAACTAAAGACTCAACCAATAGTTGAACTTGATGACGAACGTGTTTTCCTGGTCGGCACTGAACAGGTTGCTGAGACCTTGCCCCAGCCGGAATTGGCCATCGCTGTAATCGTCCTCCCGCCCGTGCTGCCACACCAGGAAGAGCGTCGACCCCAGGGTGTACTCCCACCGCAGCACCACATTGGAGCGGAACGAGACAAACGTGAAATCGGGGTTCTCCAACTCGATGTCGCTTGCGCCGTCCCGGTCGAGATCGATGTAGACGTCTTCGTCGTCCTTAGTCACTTGGCTGGGGTCGAAATCCTCGAACCGGTCCTCGAAGAGATCGGCTCGTGGATCGGCCACGCGCCGGTATCCCACGACATTGCCCGAGGATACAAATGGCTGGGCGTAAACCTGCAGTGACATATCCGGGGTGAAGGTCAGGTTGGCCCTGAGCGTCATGTTCAGCGTGGTCTGCTCGAGCTTGCCGAAGATGTAGTGGTCGGTGCCCAGCGCTTCGGCGTCGTCCAGATACTGCCAAGTGTCGAACTGGCGGAACAAGGATGGAGCAAACGTGAGATCGATGTTCGTCGCGGGACGCGCGGAGATGTTGGGAGAGAGATTGTAGACCCACGAGCCGCTCTCGTCGTTCACCGAGAAGAACGTGTTGAAGCCGCCGCGCACCGATTTCCGGCTGTCACTGTGAAAGCCGGCCCAACTGTGGATGCTGCTGGGTTCCGTGAACGCAGGACCGCCCCGCAGGGCGGTCTTGGAAAGTCCCGGAAAGCTCTTCGCGAGCCCAAAGTACCCACTCCAGTAGTTGAGCAGTGTGAAGTTGGTGTTCACATTGCCGCCAAGGCCCAGCCGATCCCAACCGTAGCTCCAAGCGCTGTACTGGCTGAAGTTGACGTTGAAGTTGCGGAAGACCTTACCCGGCTGGAGCCAGCGGCGGTTGAGCCACACGAACTGGATCGTGCGGTCGGCGTCCCGCTGAAATCCCATGTCGTTCACTTCGAAACCGGGCGAGCGGGTATCGATGCCCGTCGAGAACCGCCAATTGCCGGCGTGTTTCCCAAACGTGAACTGGCCGGCGTAGCCGGAGAGTGAGGTCCGTGTCGGGTCGAACGTGACGTAGTCGTTGTCGGGTCGCTGGTAGTAGTGCGCCGAGGAGGTCTGGGTGTCCTCGATGGCCTCCGCCGACCCGCGCACGTGACTCCCCACGACCCACCCCTGCACGGACCACGTATCGTTGCGGAAGCGGTGGCTCCACTTGAGGCCCCCGGCGTACGCTGAGCTTCGCAGGTCCATCAAGTTGCTCGGCAGGCCGCGGTCGACGACGGTGGCGAACAACCCTACCTGCGTTTGGCCATTGCGGAAATCCCGAGCCAGTCGTCCTACGAAGTAGCCGGATCGGGGTTCGACAATATCCTTGTGAGACGTTCCCGCCGAGTCGACGACGTCGGCTTGCTCTTCGGCCGTGAGGGCCCCGATCAATCCGACAGTCCAGCCGCTCGGCGTTTTCCCGGAGAGCTTCCCCGCACCGAGAATGGTGGTTTCCCGCAGTGACTCCGCGTAACCGCCACGCTCATCCGCCTCGCCCTGTGGCGCCCGGCCGATGCGCCGGGAATAGAAGAGTTGCTCGTTGGCCTCAGGGCCGTCGCCGAGCACGATGGGAAATCGGAAGATATCGATCCCCTCGTTGAAGAATGGCCGTTTCTCGGGGAAGAACGTCTCGAATGCCGTGAGATTGACCACCGCCGGATCGGCCTCGACCTGCCCGAAGTCGGGGTTGATCGTAGCCGACAGTGTCAAGTTGGACGTCACACCGATGTTGAAGTCCGCACCCACCCTGCCCGTGTGATCGGTACCGGTCTGAAACGGATTCCCGTCCTCGGACGGCGCCCACGCACCCGTCGCGGATACGTAGGGCATCACCTCAATTCGGCGGGGGGGTGTGATCCCCTCGATGCCCTCCAGCTCGCCGAACAGCGAGACGAAGCCGGATTGATCCTTCGGGGGCAAACGCCAGAACTGCTCCTCATTCCGCCGGTTGAGCATGCGATACACCTGGAGTCCGAAGGTGTACCTAGGAGCTGCCGGAAACCGGAGCTGACTGAACGGGATTCTGAATTCGGCCGTCCATCCTTCTGGGTCGCGGGAGGTCGCCACATCCCACACAGCATCCCAGGAGGTGTCCTCGTTATTGTCGTCGTAGAAATAGATGTCCCGCTTGACACCCGCGGCATTGACGAGAAACACGAACGCGGTGCGCCGATCGTGATATGAGTCGAACCCCACGCCGACCCAATCGGAGGGGGATTCTTCGTCCCGCCTGGTGAGTTGCGCCGAGATCTGATCCGCTTGGGAATCGTACGCGCGGATGGCGACGTACACGGCGGCGTCGGTATAGATGATTCGGAACTCCGTGCGCTCGGTGCCAGGGGCTCCCTCATCGGGGTTCTGCTGGGTGAAGTCGGACCTCGGTACCGCGGCGGCCCACGCTTCTTCGTCGAGCCGGCCATCGATGTCCGGTGGCACCGGAGCCGCCAGCGTGGCAAACGCCGCGGATGATCCTGTTCGGGAGGCCTCGTTTGATTGAGTGGTCTGGGCGGTTGTGTTTACAGCTGGAATGACGAGCAGCAAGAGCAGGAGCCAACAATCCCGTTGGCGCTTGCCGCGGAAGAACGGCATGGCCCTCCCACTGACGCTTGACGGCGGATCTGTCATGATGTGCCCCTGCCCCCGGCCCCCTGGGCACGCTTTTGCGTGATTAACCTCTACTACGCCCCGGCGAGCATGGATGTTTCACCCCGAAAGATGTCTGACGGGAGCAGAGCGTCGCCAAGGCTGTGGTCCTCCCCGCGGCAGCCCTCACGAGGTCTGAAACAGTCGCCACCCGCGGTACCGGACAGGACAATATTCAATGGGCTTGCCGCCCGCGGTAGCCCTCACGAGGCCCGAAAACAGAGACCCCACTGGCGCTCGTCCAGCGGGGTCTTTCGGTTTGCTCCTGTGGCGTAAGCTCGGCGGTCGTTCTAATCCGCTCAGGGGATCGTCACAATCCACCTAATGCAGAGTATGAAGTGGCTCGTCCGTCACTTGCGGCCGTGCCCCGGCTTCCCAGGCCAGCCGGAGGAATTCGGCCTGCGATTCGGCGCTCGGGAACACGTCCGCGCTTGCGATGAGATCGCGGAGGGACACTTTGAGCACCAGGATGGCTAAGCCCGCCAACACCTCGCTCACGTTGAAGCTGCAGTGACCGTAGCGACCCAGAATCGGGAGGTTGAGGTGCTGGAGACTGGATCTCCCGAGGAACACCTTCCAGCGGTACACCGGCTCGTGCCAGTAGGGGACAATGGGGTCACCGGTGGTATGGAGTGTGACGAGCGGACCGCCGAGCCGACCGGATGTCTCGTACCGCGTCCTCATCGCCTCAACGGCGATCGGGTCGGCCGTGAAGCGAGGGATCGTGAGGTTGAGTTTCAGGTCATTGTCCGAGCCGAAATACCAGCGCTGGTTGTTGCCGTAGCCACGTCCGCCGAGCCTGTCCGTCCCGTTGTTGGTGGCGAAGATACTGTACCGCAAAAGGCCCAACACCGTTTCCTCGACGGTAGTCGGATCGGTCGGGTCAATAGGGGCTCGGGTCACCCTGAGCAGTTGCTCGGTGGCGTGGGGGTTGGAGGCGATCGCTATCCGCACCGCTGGTTCGTAAATCGCTTCCCAATCCTCCATCACATCTTCGGGGATGGCGAAGGGATCGCCGAGCAAAGCGGCTATGTCTGGGAAGAAGTAGTCGAAGATGACGCGGAAGTCACCGAAGTAGTTGAGCTGACCTTGGAAGCTGCCCACGGGACCGCACACGGCCAACCCGCCGTCCACTTTGTCCTGGGCTCTTTCCAGCGTCAACGTCGTAACCAGCCCTCCCTCAGATGCCCCGACGAGATAGGAGTGACGAGGAGGCCCGAACTCGCCGGCGAACACGTCTAACAAATCCAGATTATCCTCGACCGCCTCAGGGACCCAGAGACCATTCGCGCTGTAGCTGCTTGCCGCATACGCAAACCCCAACGCATTGACGATCTCGGAAATTGGTATGCCTTCCACTTCGTCATCCGGTGGCTCGAGTGGCTCGTCATGCCGGACGTAACCGTGAGCGTAGGTAAGGACGTCGCCGTTCCAGTTGTCGGCCGGCGAATCCGCCACATTCTCTGCTTCTGGGGTAGTGGGTGGGTCTGCACAGCCGGTGAGGCCAAGCCCGAACAGTGACACGGCACCGATGGCTGCTGCTGCTGCGGTCGTCCATTTCATAACGCCGACTCCTCTACCGGCATACTGCGAACCGGAAAAATGCGCTCGGACGTACGCGATCCTTCGTATATGTCAGCTCAATCTTCGTCAGATACCTCGGAGACGCAAGCAGCCGCCGTTTGATTCAAACACGAGCGATGAACTAATAGCTACCGAGCTGTCAGCCGCAGGATCAGCCGCGGCAAGCGGTTCGTTGCGTCTGCGCAACGCCTCGTCTGGAACGAGCCTCGGGTGTTGCTGCCGCCCGACTGTGGCTTTGCCGCGTCACGTCAGGTTCTTCGCCTCCAGCCGTTGTTGCTCCGATCCGCATCCGGGAAGAAGTGCTCCGGATCGATCTCCACCTGCGTCACCGACGAGCCCGAAGGAATCATCACCTCGGCAGTCCGAGCTCCGGCCAGCCACGTTTCCACGCCGATTTCGCGACGGAGCATTTCCCCGCTCTCGAGGGTGATGGCGAGACGCACCGGCATCGGGACGTTCCCGCGGTCCTCGACAACGATCCGCGTGCCGTCCACGGTGGACGAGACGCTGGTGATCGACTGGTCCAGCAACCAGGTCTCGTAATACCAGCTTCTCCAAAACCAGTCGAGGTCCTGACCGGCTTCTCTCTCGACGGCGTTGAAGAAATCCCAGGGCTTTGGATTGCGGTATGCCCAGGTGGCGATGTAACCGCGATACGCGCGCAGGAAGGTCTCCTCACCGAGGAGGCCGCGGAGAGCGGCCAACAATGATGCGGGCTTCGAGTAGCCCGCGATGCCGCGAGCCACGCCGTCATAGTGGTAATCGGTCCACCGCATCATGTCACCTTCGCGTTCGGCTCGCGCAACGCTCAGGTAGCTCCGGCGGTCGGGCTCGTCGTGGTCGAAACCCGGGAAGAACTC
>JBDHFY010000206.1:0-8060 GCA_039590195.1 Gemmatimonadota bacterium
GCTGAACGAGCCCGCGAAGTTCCCCTCCCCTGCTGCCGGCTCGAACGAGCTGCCACCGCACGCAACGAGCGCGCTGGCGAGCGCGGTGAGTCCCACGATCGCGACGCCGCCTCGTCGGGGCGACAGACGCCGCCGGTCAGGAGCCCTCCGTGTGGCTGCCGGCGCGACCCGTCGAGCCACGCTCGCCTGACGACCCATGCTACGGCGCCGACACCGGGGCGGGAGTGGTTCGGTCGCCGCCCGCCGTGAACCCGAGCTGACCGCTGGAATTGCTTCCCCAGCAATATGACTCGCCATCGGTGGTTATGCCGCAAGTGTGAAGTCCCCCGGCAGTCACATCGCGAAACCTGAAGCCCCCAACCACTTGCTCGGGGGTATCTCGGTCGGTCATGGAGCCCTCGCCAAGCTGGCCGCGGTCGTTGCGGCCCCAACAGTAGGCCGTTCCGTCCGTCGTGATCCCGCAAGTGTGATCCAACCCGGCAGTGACCGTTTGGAACTCGAGCTGCTCGGCGATGCGTCTGGGAGAGCCCTGGCTGAAGCGGGAGCCGTTGCCCACCTGGCCGAAGGCGTTGTCACCCCAGCAATACAGCTCGCGAGCCCACGTCAGCCCGCAAGTGTGGGAGCCGCCGGCGGAGAGCGTGGCAAAGGTGAGGACGTTAGCCACTGCCGTGGGGGTGGTCTGGTCGTTTGGCAGTCCGTTACCCAGCTGACCTGACGCGCCCCGCCCCCAGCAGAAAGCTGCGCCGCCAGCGGTTACGCCGCATGTGTGCGCGGCTCCAGCGGTCGCTGCTCCGGCGGTCACGGACTCGAACACGAGGTTGCCGCTGACACCTACGGGTTCGGCACTCGGCGTCGCGCCGCCGTCGCCGAGCTGACCGTGCTCGTTCTCGCCCCAGCAGAACAGGCTGCCACCCGTCACGATACCACAGGTGTGCGTGCCCCCCGCAGTCACCGACAGAAAGGTCATGTCGCCGGCGACCGGCGACGGAGCATCGCGATTGGTGGTGGAGCCGTCCCCCACCTGTCCGCGGTCGTTCTGGCCCCAACAGTACGCCATGCCATCGGTTCCCAACCCGCAGGTGTGGGGGATGCCGGCCTCCAGCGAGAGAAACGTGGCTTGGCCAGCGACGGGCTGGGGCGTTGCACGGTCGGCCATGGTGCCCCCGCCCAGCTGGCCCGAGAAACCGGCACCCCAACAATACGCCGTTTGGCTCGTAGCGAGGCCACAGGTGTGAAGGCCGCCAGCACTCAGGCTAGCGAACAGATCGGTCGCTGGTCCCGTCTGGTCAGGGCCGCATGCCATGACCGATATCCATGGGGATAGAACCGCAAATACCCCGCGCATGCTCAGTCGAACGCAGGGCGCGGCCATGCGGTATTCGGAGAAGGTGGGAAACGGTCTACTGCTCGGGAGGCGGTCCGCCCCCGGGCCCCTCCGGGCCCCCGCCCCCGCCCAACGAAGCCTGAGCGAGCACCGCCAAGAGCGCGATGACGCCAACGAGCACGCCGGTGCGAGCCACCGAAACCTGCTTCCGTTCAACGGAACCGAGGAAGCCACGCGGGATGTTCACCGTCTCGCCGATACCCCGGTGCTCGATGCCGTTCGCGCCGCGTAGCCACCACGCCGATAGCACAAGTCGGTCTTCCTCCCAACGCACGACCTCTCCGTCGACCTGCACGACGTTGTTCGCGGTAAGGTTGATCAATGGGAAGCTCTGCGGCGTCGAGAGGTGTGCCCGCACCTCCGAACCGAGCTGTGGAGCCGGTTGCGTGCCGTCGACCGGTGCATATCCCACGCAACCAACGCTAACAAGGGATAGCGCCCCGAGGGCCAAGCTGGTGACAGTGCGACGTATGAGGGTGTTTCGCATTAATGCCGGCCCAAGGCGAGTGTCGACTGAGTGACGCATGCGTGCGGAGGCACTCAGCGCGAGGACAGCGCGATGACGTTGGTCTGGAGTGTCCAGACGACGGCTGCCATTGGATAGAGCTCGAACACGCGAGACGTCACGTCGGCACCGCCTTGCGTCTCCGCCACCAATTGGTACGCGGGCTCGAAGAGCGGCTCGTCGAACGTGAACGACTTCGTCTGGCCAGGAGATACGCTGCCGAGGAATGTCCGTGTTCCCGATCTGGAGAACACTCGAACCGTCACCAGCGTGCGCGGCGTGAGGTTGTTGCGCACGGTGATGGCGACGACATTCTCGCCGGGCTCCGGAGTGGCGGTGCCCGAACCGCGGCCGGCCGCGCATGCTGCGATAAGCAGCAGCGCGACCGGCAACGGCATTCGAAGCAACCTAACGCCTCGACGCACGTCCGCTCCCTACATCAGCAGGGATTCGGGTCGTTGGCATTGCGCACAGGCTGCAGCGTTGCATCGGGGATGTTGCTGTTCGTCTCACGCTCCTCGTTGTCGTAGAACAAGCGGCCCGGTATGGGCTGTCCCAAATATGTTGTAATCGCAGGGCGACAGGTACGTTTGTAGTCGTTCCAGACCTCACGGTTCAAGAACACGGCGCTGTACTTCTGCGTCATGATCTCGTCGAACAGCGCGGCCCCCGTCAGCGCGTCGTTGGCCGCCTGGATGGCGGTCAGGTCGACCCCTTTTCGGGCGGCATCGCAGGCGATCCCGGCATCGAGCGCGGTCCGTATCTGCGCGTCGGTCGCCCCCGTCTGGTATAGGGCTTCGGCGGCGATGAACTGCGTCTCCGCGCAGGTAATCAATGGCTGCTTGTAGTCGGGCGCGCCGGCCCCGTCAACCGCGTTGAGCCTCGACGCGTTGGTCCCGGGGTCGCCGGCGGGCTCCCCGACGGGCGAGCCGATGTACTGCCCGGCGAAGGCACCGGAGCCCGCGGAGTAGTACCGCTGCAAACGCGGGTCGTTCCGGTTCTGAAGCAAGTCGACGCCGAACGCGCCCGCGGAGATGTAGCCTTCGCGGTCCCGCATGAACTGGAACCACAAGTTGTTCTCCGTCGAGGTCGTGGAGTGCGCCGCGAGCAAGTCGCCCGACGAAGACGCGATACCCTGCTGCGCCTCTCCGAGGGCCTGGGCGTACCGACCGGCATCCATCTCCGCCAGGTGCATGTGAAAGCGGGCCTTCAGCGTGTGCGCGACCGCGATCCAACTGGCCGCGTCGCCGCCGAAACCGAAGTCGGCCGCCTGGAGGGAGGCCCTCTCTGGAGGGGAACCCGGGCCGCTGGACAGATCATCGATGGCTTCGCTGAGCAGCGACTGAACCGCCGCGTAGACCTGTGCCTGCGGATCGAGGCTTGGCTCGGCGATATCGGGGTTCACGGCCTCGGAGTAGGCTACGTCGCCGAAGGTGCTCGCGGCCAGTCCCACGAAGTAGGCCTCGTACAACTTGAAGATCCCGGCGAACAGCCGGAATCCGGCCTCTTCCGCCGCGGCCGTCCCATTACGAATGTCGACAAGACCACCAGGCCCATAGGTGTCTATGTACTGATCGCTGACATCCGATTCCACGATGACGTAGGTATCAAAGGTCGCAAACTGGCGATCGGTACCCGCCATCTGCTGCATCCACACGGACGAGAGCCTGGCAGCCTGCCCTTCTTCCAGCCGGTAGCCGTTGATTTGGACACCGACCAACAGCTGGCCGAGGCCGGCGCTGGATACCGTGTTCGGGTCAACCTCGACGGGCTGAATGAAGTCGCATCCCATTAAGGCTGTGATCAGGACCGCGCCAAAGGCGCGGCCACACCATTTCACTCTCAACATGATGTGTAGCTCCTTTCTCGCCTTGGCGCTAACGGTGCAGGCTCAGGGCAAACACGAACGACCGCGTTTGCGGATGGTTGAAGTACTCGAGCCCCCGTCCCGTGGTCTGACCGTTCAGGTTCGACTCGGGGTCGATACCCCCATAGTCGGTCCACGTCTTCAGGTTCCGCCCGCTCACCGTGACGTCGAACGAGTTGAAGCCGATCGTCCTGACCCACGGTGCGTCCACGGTGAAGCTCACCGACACATCTCGTAGCTTGACGAATCCGGACGGCTCGATGAACTGCGAGCGGGGACCATTGAACCCGCTCCCGAGCCCGTTCTGGCCCCAGGTCGACCAGTTCAGCTTGACCTGTTGCCCGGCGCCTGGGCCATCGCCCGGGAACACGTGGTCCTGTCCCTCGCCGTGCCATGGGATCGTGACGCCATGCGTGCCGTAGCTGACCAGCGCGCCCTTGGTGCCGTTCCACGTAAAGCCGCCGTGCTTGATATCGAACAGCGATGAGACACGGACTTTGCCAAACAGGGTAAAGGTGTTCCGGAAGCTCGCGGTCCATTCCGGGCTCAGATCTGCCAGCACGCGGTCCTGCGGATCCAGGCGGGGGAACCCGTCCGCGCCGATGTAGATCGTGGCGTCCGAGCAACGCCCGGCGTCCGGTGCGCATCGTGGGGCGTTGGGGTAGGCCTCATCGATGTCGACGCCACCCTGGATGATGCCACGCCCGAAACGCACGAAATCGCGACCATACAGCACGGGGAACGGCTGGCCCTGGACGATGGAGGCGGTCCCGCCGGTGAAGCCGGTCAGCGAGATCTCTTCTGCGCCAAGCAGCGTATCGACCGTGCTATTGTTGGTCGCCCACTGACCCCCGATCTTCCACGTGAAGTTGCTGGTTTGGATCGGGAGCACGTCGAGGGTCAGTTCCCAGCCCCAGTTGCGCCACGAGGCCCCGTTTTCAAAGATCTCGTTGAAGCCCGTCGTGGGAGCGATTGGGAGCTGGACAATCGCCGCCTCGGTCCTGTCCCTGTAATAGGTGACACCGAGGTTCACGCGCGAATCCAGGAACGTGAAGTCCCCGCCCGCCTCGATTTCCTTGGTCTTCTCGGGCTCGATGCTCGCATTCCCGAGCGTTCCCTGGGAGACGACGCCGTCGAATCCCTGATAGATGGTGTTCAATCCGTTCGGGCTCAACCAGCCATCTGTGAGCGTGGCGGTCTGGAACGCGCTGACGTTGGAATAGATCGGCGGCTGCTTGCCGGTCTCGCCATACGCGACTCTGACCTTTCCGAAATCGAGGAAGTCGACGTATTGGCTGAAGTCCCACGCGAGGCTCGCCTTGGGATACAAGAACCGGTTCGACTCCCGGTTCCCGGTTTCGGGGTTGACCTCGCCGCCGAAGGTGTTCGACCCATCCCACCGCAGCGAGCCCGCCAAGAACACCTGGTCGTACAGATCGATGGTGGCCTGACCGAAGTAGCCGTCCGTACGGACCGTCGAGATGAACTCGTTCGGCTCTCTATCGATCGTGAAATCGAGCTGGTCGGTGCCGAAAATCAGATTGAAGCCGTTCACCTGATAGCGGCGGAACTGCGTCTGGTTAAGGTTCTGCCCCAGCGTCAGGCTCCAGGCCACGTCCGGGGTCAACGTGCGGTTGACCGTGACCAACAAGCTGTGGTCCCACTGCTTCTCAACCAGCTCGCCCCGGATGAGACGGCCCGTCGGGAAATCGGAGGAGCCCTTGGGAAACTGCGTGAGCCGCTGGTCGTTCGCGAAATCCCCACCGAGCAGCCAGCTGACGTTGAGCCAGTTGAAGGGCTGGTAGTCGAGCGTGATGTTCCCAAACACCCGATCCACCTCGGAGGTGTTCAGAATCTCGTTCGCGATCCAGAACGGATTGTCGAACCCGCGACTCTCAGACACGGTTGTCGCGTCGGGGTTGCGGTAAGAACGGTGCAGCCCCGTGACCGGATCGAGATACGGCAGGTTGTTGAACTCGGGCGGCGTGCGGAGCCCGCCGAGCAGGAGCCCGCTGATATTGGACCCGGTCTGGATCAGATCGGCGTTACTCGTGGTGAAGGCGAAGTTCCCGCCGACCGTGAGGTTGCTCAGAAAGTCGTGGGAGCCCTTGAGACGGGCGGTGATCCGCTCGTAGGCCGAGTTGCCCTGGATCACGCCGTTGTGATCGAGATAACCGAGCGAAAGGTAATAGGTGGTCCGATCGGTGCCGCCCGCCAGTGATACGGTGTTGTCCCACTGGTGCCCCGTTCCGAACAGCTCGCCCCAGTGATCATAGCTCGGCTCGCCGGCATCGAGGGGAGTGCCCCAGGAACGCACGCCGGCGGGGTTGTTGCCCGAGCCGCCCACTGCGGCCTGATCGGTGCCCAACCGGAACTGCCGCTGGAGGGGGACCCGGATGTTCACCTTGTCCACCGCGTATGACGAGGACACGGTCACGCGGCTCTGGTTGGGGCGCCCCGACTTCGTGGTGATGAGGACCACTCCCGAAGCCGCGCGCGAGCCGTAAATGGCCCCCGCCGCCGCGCCTTTCAGAATCTCGACGCTCTCGACGTCGTGGGGGTTGAGATCGGCGGCGCGGTTCTGGTAAACGGTGCCCGCCGTAGTGCCCTCGACGGTGCGGCTCGAGTTGTTGATCGGCTGGCCGTCTACCACGATCAACGGCTGCGTTCCTCCCTCGATGGACTTCGATCCCCGAATCCTGATGTAAGTCCCGGACCCGGGGTCGCCGGCGGACTTCGTCACCTCTACGTTGGGGGCCTTGCCGGCCATCGCCGCCACGACGTTGGTCTCGCGGCTGTCGATGACGTCCTCGGCCCTCACGGTGCTGATGGTCGTTCCGAGTCTCTGCCGACTCTCCGTAAGCCCCTGGCCGGTGACGACCACCTCCTCCAGCAGAAACGGATCGGCCGCCAGAGTGAAGTCCTGCGTGAGGCTCGCGTCGGGCATCAGTGAAAGGACCACTGACTGAGCCCGAAGACCGATGCGCCGGGCGAACAAGATCACTCTCGTCTCGCCGGTCGCATTCATCCGGGCGGCGGGCACCAGCAGCTCGAAGGTGCCGTCGTCGCCGGTCATGGCCGCGACGCGCGCCTGGCGCGGGCCGACTGCCGGAAAGGAGAGATCCTCTTCGACGCGGACCTCGACGCCCGACACCGGCTGACCGGTTGCGTCGGTTACCGTGCCTCGGATGGTCGCTTGCGCTTGGGCGTTCGAGGGCGCAGCGAAGGCGACCACTGCGAGGCCCACGAAGGCACCCAACGGAACCGCCAAGCCGCGCCACGCCCGCGCTGCGACGTTACGTACTGCGTGACAACTCATACGATCCTCCTGTGTTGAACGAGGGGTAAGGTCACGCTGTCCCGGCATCCACACACCTCCGCCCAGGAGGACGTCGAGGAACCGCACACGCGGCTTCCTCGTTACACAAAAGCGAATGAATCTGGACGGCAGTGAATTAGGAGCCGAGCGGAACAGGTAAGCTCGATTGCTTCCCCGGCGCGGAGGATGCCGGCGGCGGCCGCATGCAGGGGGGCTGCATATGACCGGGCCGAAGCGCCTTTGCTCAATTGCTGGTGGCTGGCGAACGTCCGTTCGCGCGCCAGGGGGGAGGCTTACGTCGAGTCGCCTCTGCTCCATGCGTCCCTAACAAAGCAAGGTTCCCCTGGCGGCCCTCCTTTCCGTCTTCATGAAGATTAGCCTATCCTAGACTGACCAGCATCCCCCCGCAAGGCTTTCGGTTTCTCTTCGGGATCCTGTTGCTGAAGTGACTGGGAATTCTAGCAAACCCATCGTGAGAAAACTCTCAAGATCTCGTGAAAGGTGCCGCGCTCGTGGCCGACGCGTGGCTTTTCGTGCGAGAGTCTCGAGCTCGTTCCAGGAGTCACGGGAACCCACCCACCCGCAACCCTGGCCTCGGCCGGGGTGGCGGGTCTAGATTGGTCTCCATGCGCGACGCCGGAGCGCGAAGCGAGTACCGTCGAGCACGCCCCCGCGTCGCCGCGGCACACCTCGTCTTTGCCGCCTGCGCGCGTTCCATCCCTCCCCCTGGCCGACCAACGGTTCGTCTCGGAGTTGATGCGCAGCCATGAACGGGCTCGATTCGCTTCCCCGTCCGGACCCGGACAGACGCTACGACCCGATCCTCGTGGCCTTGGCCGCTGAGCCTGCCGTGCTCGGCTCCCGCATCGTCCAGGGCCTGCCGGCTACGCGGCCCGCCCCGGCCATTCTCATGGACACGCTGGATGCCGCCCGCCTCGCCATGAGCATCCCCAGCGTGGTGCAAGCCGACTCGGCCCGATGAGCG
>JBDHFY010000207.1:0-8261 GCA_039590195.1 Gemmatimonadota bacterium
GGCAGGAGCGGCAGCGGAAGCTTGAAGCCGGCAGCCGGAAGCTGGTAGTCAGCCCCTCACAGCTGACAGCTGGCAGCTGGCAGCTGGGGTGGTGGGGAGGAGGACGTGTCAGAACGCCAGCAACTTCGTGACCTTCGCCGTCACGAACCGCTGCAACACTCCGACGCCGCCGCTAGAGACGTCGCGCCGTTCGGTGAATACCAGGAAGAAATCACTGAGCGGCGCGTGAATGAAGTTCACGCGGACGTTGGTGACCACCTCATCTACATCGGCGTTGTACTGGACGAAAGCGCCGAAATAAAGCGACGTGGAGTAGGCGTACTTGAGGCGGGCGCTGTACAGATCGGCCGTGAAGGAGCTCCCCTGCACGGAGAGGTCGTTGTGGGTCGCCTCTACGTCGAGAGTCACGTGATAGTCCGGCTGCCACCGCGCGCCTCCGCTGATCGTGAATCGATCGCCGTCGAAGAAATCACCACCGGAGATACCCACGTTGCCGGAGAGGCTCCGGCCTTGACTCGATGAGTAACTGACCGAGCCCTCACGAAAATGGTAATCTCCGACGGGCACCGTGGCCTCGGACCTCACACGAAACGGCTCGTCCAACCGCTCGAACCGGTCGGTGTACTGCACGCTGAACCTGCCGCCGTCCTGGAAGGTTATTCCCAGGCCGACACGGCCGGTTCGGGTTTCCAGTACGCCGTCGAGATTGGTGATGTAATGTCCTTCGACGTAGGGATTGACCTCCAGTATCTGTGAAAGGTCGGGCCGCGGGTGAGCGCCGAGCGTCGCATACCCATGGTGAATTCCCCGACGCCGCACGAACCCGATACCCGGATCGAACGTATCGCCGACGTAGCGAAATTGTGCCAAAGCGTTCCACAGGCGATCGCGCCACCCCACCGCCAAGCGCGCTGCCTCGTCCTTGGCCTCCGAAGCGCGCGTCGCGGCAAAGTACGTGTTGAGGAAAAGCCCGCCGAGGAAACGGAGATTCGCATCCGCCCCAAAGCTTCGGTTGTACTGACCGGCGGCGCCGCTCCCGGTCGCTTGCCGGTTGGTGAAGATGAAACCCACGTCCGAGTTGCCGAATACGCTGCGTCGCAGTCGCGCGACAGCAAGGTTCTCCGCGGGGTCACCCTCGAAGGCCTCGGACTGCACATCGAGGAAGCCCAGCTCGAAGGCGCCGGCCCGGCCGGTCACCCTCGCTCCGCCAAACAGGGGAATGGGCCGGCCGCTCTTGAGACCGATCTCGCGTGAATGAAACAACGTAAAGTCGCGCAGCGACGTGCCGCTGCGCGGAGAACCCGGCCCGCTGTTGACATCTCCAAACGTGAATGTCCCGGAGTTCTCGAGAAAGAACTCGCGGCGCTCCGGAAAGAACAATGCAAACCGGGTGAGATTGACCTGTTCTCGATCGACTTCTACCTGTGAGAAGTCAGTTCGATACGTAAGGTCCATGGTGAGGCGAGGAGTGATACCGTACTTGAGATCCACGCCCCCGTCGAATTCGTTGCCCCGGTCGTCCTCGAGGAGGGAATCTCCGGTGGACCGCGCCGCGAGCGCGAAGGGTTTCACCCTCAGGTTCCGACCGGCGGAGAGCCTGGGGAGCCCGGCGACAGTGCCCGCCTGCGACATTCGGAAGAAACGGTCTCGCCGATCCAGTGGAGCCCAATAGGAGACTTCGTTCTTTCGCCGGATGCGCCGCAACAAGTTCATGCCCCAGGTTTGGCCATCGAGCGTCGGGTCGAACCGGAGGGTCTTCCAGGGGATGGCCATCTCCACCGTCCAGCCGGAGTCGTGCACCGTCGTTTTGACCTCGATTACGCCATCCCATCCATAGTCGCGGCTCCGGCCGTTGTCGAAGCCTTGCCCGTCCTTCAGTCCGCCCCGGGGGTTGACGAAGAATATGAAAGAGTTGCGCCGGTCGAAGAACGTATCGAGCGTGACGCCGAACGTATCCATGTTCTCGGAGAGCACGCCGGGATAGTCCCGCTCGAGACTCTTGACGACGACGGCTCCAGGATCGGTATCATAGCACACCGCGCCGACGTAGAGGTGGGTCGCGTCGTACATAATGCGGACGGCGGTCGCCTCCGACGCAGCAAGCCCCTCGTCCGGTTGCGCCTGCACGAAGTCGGTGATGGGCGGGATCTCATGCCAGGCACGCTCGTCGAGCTGCCCGTCGATCACGATCTCCGCCGGGGCGGGGAGGGCCCGGGCGTAGGGGCGAGGAGCCGTCTCGGGATCGATGGGGCTCCGCGCCGTGATATCGGGGATCTGCGCTTCAAGGGGAGTACCTGCGAAGAGCGCACTGCACGCGACCATCCACCCGAGAACGGCCCGCAAGATCTTGTTCGGTTGCTTCACCATGCTTCGAGCCAGCCTTCGCATGGTGGTCACCACAAATATTCCTTCATCGCCTCACTGTTCTGATTTCATGGCGTGGCTCGCGGCAGGGCCGACCGCCTCGTTCCCACGACTCGCACACCTTCACTGCATGGTGGCGCTCTCCGCCGTCAGGCGCGCGATGCGCTCACGAGCATCCTCCACCACTGCTTGGAGGCTCGAGTCGGCCTCCGCCCACAGCTCGATGAAGCGGGAATAATGCGACACGGCCTGCTCGGGTTCGCCGAGGCTTTCATGGATCTCCCCGCGACGGAAGAACGAGGGAGCGAGGTACACCAAATCATGCACCGAGGTGTTCGCAAACGTCCCATACCATCGCAGGGCGTCCCGCGCGCGACCCACCTGCTGGAGCAATCGTGCCCGGAGGAAGCGTTCATACGCCTGCGAATAGAAGGGCGACGAAACCATCAGTTGATACCACACCTGCGACCGCATCGCCTCCAGCTCCGTCAGTCCTGCGGCAGCCCGGCCGGCAGTGAAAGCCACCGAGGCGCGAATCCCCCGGGCCATATCCTCGGCAAGCCACCCCGCTTCAGGTGGCATATCGATCGCCTCGAGCTCCCTCGCGTATCGCTCCGCTTCCGACCCGCCGCCGAGGCGGGCGCTCAACAACCCGAGTAAGTATGTGCGCAGGGCACCGTGGAGGCCGTCGTGAACAGAAAAAAACACACCCGGCGCAGCACTTGGCGGGACCTTCGTGGGGTCCAGCGCCAGGAGTCGATCGTGCAGGATTTGGAACTCACCGACAGCCATGGAAAGGTATGGGGTGTTGGACATAGCAGCTCGGTGCTCCAACGCCGTGGCGGCGTCGAGTTGCTCCACCGCATCGAGTTGATCCTGCGCTCGACTCCACCGTCCTTGGGCTAGCTCCAGATAGGCAAGCCACTGGTGCCCAAGCACGCGCGACTCCAGTGACCGGCGGCCGTCGGTCAAGAGCGCCACGATTTGCCGAGCCTTACCCGGGTTGCCGAGGAATGACGCGGCACTCCACGCCACTTCCGCGAGATCGACATCCGTCGCGGCCCGGAGGTCGGCGACGACCCGCGCCCGCAATGCCTCGTCGTCACGCATCAAGGCCTGCAGCATGCGCAACTCCAGGAGGACGCGACTCACGTCGCGGAGGTTGGCGACCTGGCTCGCGATCGAGTCGAGCGCCGCCGGCCTGCCTTGCATGGCCGCGATACGGGCCAGATGGATGTACGCCGTTGACTGATCCGGTTCCAATGCCAACAGGCGTTCCATGGCTTCCTGGGATTCGGAGAGTGACCGTCCGAGCCGGGGGCCGAAATGGAAAAGCGCTTCACCCAGATGGTACCAGGCCTCGACATCGTCGGGGTATGTGCCAAGAAACGCCCGATAGAGACGTTCGGCCTGATCTACATCGCCGCGACGCACGGTGCGGAGTGCCTCGAGGAGGCGACGGTCGCGCTCCGACAACCGATCGACGAAGCGCACTGCCTGCTCCGCCGCCGTCCGTGCCAGGTCCGCGCGCAAGAGCCAGTCGGCCGCGATGCTGAGCTGGTACCACGCGAGGGCGAATGCGGTATCCGCCTCCACGGCGGCCTCGAAGGCCGCTCCCGCAGCGGTAAAATCCCCGCGGCGCAACGACCTCGTTCCGCGGAGATACGCCTTGAGGGCCGGCAGCGAGTGCGTGGTCACGGCGGCGATCTGGGTAAGGCGGGTGGCCGCCGCATCGCCGTGCACAACGAGGAGTCGGCTGGCGAGCTCGTCCACGAGGCCAAGTACCTGGGCCACTTCACCCTCCGCCGACGCCTGGGCAACGGGCTCGGGTCCACCGTCCCGATCGTACAGAGACGCGTTCAGGCGCAACGTGCCGCCCACCTCTACAACGCTTCCTAACACGTAGAGACCCGCGCCCAGACCGTCGGCGTGGTCACGCGCGCGGGCCGGATCGGGCGACGGGGAAGGATCCGCACTCACGAGGGCAAAGACGGCCCGGGGATCGACGCTGCGCCATGTCCCCGCCCCGTCGAGTTTCGTGCTCAACAGGTCCACCATGCCGTCACCCAGGTATCCCACGTCCTCACTCCCCCGGAAGGAAAACGGCAGCACCGCGATGCGCGTGGCAGCAACTGATGCCGGCTCGGTGCCGGTGCCGACAAGCCACCACGTCGCGGCGCCGGCCATCATGACCACCACCGCGGCAGCCATCAACCAAAGCCGGCCGCGACGGGCCGTTGATCTGACGACACCTGCACCGCCCGTTGGCGTGGAAAGAGCCGTGGCAAACTCTGCCGCCGTGCCAAATCGATCTCCCGGCGACTTGGCAAGCGCGCGTTGCACGGCCAGGTCCAACGGCTTCGGGACCGCATCGCGGACCCGCCGGACCGATGGGATCGGATCACCGAGTCGCTTCAACAGAATGCCCTCGATCGTGGGGGCGGCGTACGGCGGTTCTCCAGCCAGCATCTCGTAGAGGACGCAACCGAGCGCATAGATGTCACTGCGTCCATCGATCTCGCCCTCGCCGGTGGCCTGTTCGGGACTCATGTACACGGGCGTACCAACGGCCGATCCGGGTTGCGTGAGCTGCGTGCCACCCGAGGCGCTCATGGCGCGGGCGATGCCGAAGTCGGCTACCACGGCTTCGGCAGCCACCAGGAGAATGTTCTCCGGCTTGATATCCCGATGGATGATGCCGCGGCTATGCGCCGTCTCGAGCGCCGCTGCGACGTGTTGGCTTATCCGAATGGCCTCGTCCACGGGAAGCGGACCCTCCCGCATCAATCGGTGGCGTAGCGACTCACCCTCGACATACGGCATCACGTAGTAGAGAAGAGCACCGGCTTCGCCCGAGTCGTAGAGGGGCAGGATGTGGGGGTGGTGCAGCTGCGCGGTGACGCGAATTTCTTGCAGGAATCGGCTCGTGCCGACGGCGGCGCTCAGCTCCGGTCGGAGCACTTTGACCGCCACGTCACGATCGTGCTTCAGGTCCCGCGCGCGGTACACCGTCGCCATCCCGCCGGCACCGATCTCCTTCTCGATGGCGTACTGGTCGGCAAGAGCGGCTTTCAGCCGGTTGAATTCGTCGCTCATAAGACGGGATAAGCGAGGCAATCGACGATGTCCGTCATGACCTCTAAGATATCAAACCGTGCGTAATTAGGGAGGAACTGACGAGGAAGGCGGCTGACAAGTGCGCATGACTTCTGGCGCGCGGTGGGGCAGCGTCAGATCACCGCTGGTTTAGGGCCGGCGTGCGCCGCCCGCGGCGCGGGGCGTCACCATGCTGCGGGCCGGAACGGCGCGCTGTACCTGCTGCTGCTGTTCCGCCATGGTGGCGGCCACTGGTTCCGTGCCGCCCAGGGCCCAGCTGATGGCGTTCTCCCAGATGAGATAGAAGTCTCCCGAGAAGCGATCACAACAATACCATGGATACCCCGGGAACGTGGAGACGGCAACGAGACGCTGTCCTGCCGGCTCCGTGCGGTACCCGATGAGGGGAACGCCGTCGGACCACGATGCCACGACCGCTGTCCCCTCGTTGGCTTCCACGCCGCCGTGATACAAATCCACACTCAAGCTGCTCACCCCAAGCGTGAGGGGGTGCGGAACAATCGATGCCGGGTCGAGGTCGTCGGGGTTGTATTCGGATCCCTGAGGGCCCAAGAACGGATCGATCATTTCCAGGGAGCCCCATCCAGGCTGCCCGAAGCTGAGGTTGTCACTCCGATCCTGCCAGTAGAACGTCCCGATGACCACATTCCCGCCGGCCTGGACGTAATCGTAGATCACGTTGCCGACGGCCGTTGCTTGGTCCCGAATTAGACCGTCCTCGAACAGCCAAACGGCTTGGAAGGTCGAGAGAAAAGCCAGCGTCGGCGTCTGAACAACAACCTCCATGGTGTCAAACTCGACGCCCGGCATGCGCAGAGCGAACTCCTTCATGATCGTGTCGTTCTCGAAGTGATTGTTGGACACGATCAAGACTCGACCAGTTCCCGGCGAAATCACGAAGACGTCGGCAGTATCTGCCTGGCCGGTGAGGAGTGTTGCGACAATGCGAGCGCTGCCGGGTTCGGATTCCGCGAGCACCTCCCCCACGGTCGGATCGGGCACGGATGCGTGCGACGGATCGAGCGAGCTCCAGGCGATCGGCGTCCCTTCAATCGGTTCGTTATCCGCATCCAACGCCGTCGCATCCAGCGTGACGGTCTCTCCCAACCTCACCCAGGCGCCCTGGGTGAGGATCTCCACCGCGGCAGCCTCGGCCCCGACACCGACGTACTCGATCTCAATCTCTACCGGAACGGGTGGGGCCGTCTCATCGTCGGCGGGACTGACGTCGACCGGCCCTCCCGAGAACGCGACATCGCCGGACGGCGTGATGAAATCGACAGTCATCACGAAGATGTCCGAGTCCGAGACGATGGGCACGGTGAGCGCCAGATCGATGGAATCGGCGTCCGCTGGAGCCGCTATGATAGTGTCCAGCGCCACCGTCTCGTCGTCCTTCCGGGTCAGAATGACTCGAAGTTGAGCGATCTCGACGATATCGGCGTTGGCGGCGGCGAAACTGGGGACGACCGCGAAATAGCCGGAGCGGTTAGATCCGGGACCGCTGGCGTCCTGAACGCAGCTGGCAGCAACAGCTGCCACCGCCACCACGGTGGCCAGGATGAGAGGCTGGCGACGCAAACAGGAATGAGTCATGAGCGTATGAATTTGTTGACGGAGAAGCCAAACGGCAAGAAAGGTGCCAGCAAAAGGCACCTTTCGGCGACTAACCGCTTATCATACAAAGGGTTACGCCACACCACGCCGGGCGGCGCCTCAGGTGTGAGGGATGCGCTTGTATCCGCCGTCGTACAAATCGGCCAGCTTGCGAACCGTGTCGCCGTAGTTGCCGCTCGCATCCGCCACCTGTAGCGCCGCCAGCACTTCCCGTGGCAGCACCCTGACCCCGGCAAACGTCGTCGCCAGCGGTTGTCCCAGCCATTCACGCCGCGGCATCCTGCGCAGATGCGCCGTCAGCTCCGGGTGCGCTGCCGCGGCGACCGCCAGTTCGGCCCCAGCTTCGACCGCCATGGCGAGCGCCCGGCAGAATCTCCCGACGACGAACTTGGGCTGGCCGCCGAACCACCGGGCGACCGTGGCGAGGAGCGTTCCGCCAAACATCATTGCGGCGATGAGCTCCACCACGACCGTGATGACGTACCGTTGCGCGTCACCGAAATACAGTACCGGAAACGGCGCGATGAAGGCCACGGCCACGGCGCTGGTCATGGGATACGCGAGTGCCTTCTTCACCGAGAGCATCATCCGGTGTTCGGCCTCAAAGTAACCGCCGAGCAACTTCAGGACGTCCTCGAGCTGGCCCGCCTCCTCCCCCAGCTCCAGCAGCGCGGCCTCGAACGGTATGACCAGCGAGTCGTGCGCTTCAATCGTCTGCAGGATCGTCTGGCGTCGCTCCGTGCCGCGGAGCAACACATCGCGCAGCCGATGCACGGTAGCCGAGCGACGGAAATCCCCCATCTGTCGAAGAACTTCGCCGTGCGGCAGGCCGGCGCTGTATCCGGTGTGCCACATGCGATAGAACTCGGCCTTGTGGCGGGCGAGGTCCAGCTCGTTCCACGCGCGAAAGAGTGACGCCATGGTTCTCCGCTCCCCGAGTTGTCACCGAATCTGCATGCCGCCCTGGCGGAATACGGACGGCGAACGCTTGCTGGGAAACCCAGGCGCAGCGCTGCCCACACTACCTCATCTCAAGGACTCAGCCAATAGCTGACCTTGATAAGGAAGATATTGTCGGCCGGTGTCTCGAACACGGCGCGCATGTCCCGTGTGAAACGGAAGTCACCGAACGCCGCATGGTTGAATCTTCGCTGCTGCCAGGC
>JBDHFY010000208.1:0-7330 GCA_039590195.1 Gemmatimonadota bacterium
GTCCACGGTCCAGCGCCGCAGCAACCACCATCCCATTCGGCGGCTGCTCCCGGCGCAGCCGTTTCGCCAATGCCGTGACCGCCGGATCCGGTTCGGCATCCAAGTCCTCTTTAAGACAGGCGGCATAGGCCTGCGCATGTTGCAGCGCTGCCGCACGATCCCCTGCCGCTTCTAGCGCGAACATCAAACCCAGCGCGGCCCGAGAGCTGTAGCGATCGACCGTCGCAAAGCGTCTCCACCACTCCACCGCTTGCCGGTGATCACCTCCGTCCGTGGCCGCTCCCGCCAGCGCCTCGAGCGCCTCCCCATAGCGCCGCGCGAGCCGCTCTCGCTCCGTCTCCTGCCACCACTCAAACTCCGGCGTGTCCCGCAAGAACAATCCTTCGAGTAGCGGCCCGCCGTAACGCTCCACCGCCCGCTTTCGGTCACCCTCCTCGAGCGCCAGCTCGAATTCCGTCGCATCGCATAGGACCGTGCCCTCGGCCAACCCCACCGCTTCGTCGTTGCGGGTCACGAGCACGCCCTCGCCCAACTCCCGTCGCAGAAAGCGCAGCGCTTGGCGGAGGGCCCCACGCGCATGTTCCTGGTCCAGCTCGGGCCAAAAGAGGCTGACAAGGGTGTCTCGGCGGTGGAAGCCGTGCGGGCGCCCGACCGCGAGATAGGCAAAGAGGGCTAGGCGTTTGGGTTGGGAAAGAATCGCGCGGAGCTCGTGGCCGTCCGCCGTCCGCAGGTCCGGGGGACCCAATACGCGCAGCTCGATCAGGGATCGGTCAGCTCGATGGGCCATCGCTGGGTACCGCCAGGTCACGCGACACGAGTTCTTGTTTCCCTTCTCACTTCTTACTGCTCCACCAACACCCTCATCGAATCGACCTCGGCCTTGACCTCGGCCACCACCTGCTGGAACCGTTCGTCTTCACGAAGATTCTCGAGCATGGGATCCCTCGACCCCATTCCGATCCGGTAGTAGGAACGCCAGCCGGCATCGATGGCTTCCTCGAGCCAGCGGTAGGCTTCTTCCTTGTCCCCCAGCACCGCGTGAATGCGCGCCAGGTCGTAGCGGGGAAGGAACCACTCATTGCCACTCTCCAGGGCGCCGTGGTCCGTGCTCACATTCTGCTCGAACAGCTCCAGGGCTTCCTCTTTGCGCCCGAGCTTCCAATAGCTGAACGCCAGGTTTGTAGCTACCGACTGCCCGTACAGCAACACGTATCTCGTCTGCGAATCAGTCCGTAGCAAGCGAAGGGCCTCTTCGAGGTTTTCTGCCGCCTGGGCGTAATCGCTGATACTGAGGCGGATCAGACCGGCAATGGCAAATGCGGAGGACGGCGGCTCCGGACCGGAAAGGGCTTCTTGGATGTTCGCCCTCGCTTCCGAAAAGTCGCCTTCCAGCGCAGCGAGCTCGGCGATATCCAAGTGCGCTAGTGCCCACGGATCGAGGTCCCGCACATACTCAAACCACTGTCTCGCAGTACGGTAGTCGCCGAGATACAGAGAGACCCGACCGAGGGCACTGTAGTTTGGTGGGTACGCAGGCCGGTGGTTGACGGCTCTTTCCGTGAGCGGAGCCGCTTGGTCAAAGCGTCCGGCGGCCTCGTACTTCAACTCGAGAGCGTCCAATGCGTTGAGGTAGGTGGGATCCGCTTCGAGGGCCCGGTGGTCCGCATCGAGGGCCTTGCGCATCCAGCCTCGCGTTATGGAGAGCATCGCGAGGGCCCGGTGGGGCAAAGGTTCATCCGGCTCTAGTGCCATCGCCTTGTCCACCATCACAAGGGCCGAATCGAAGAAGGAGCCTGGTACGCCGTACCGGTCAGCCCAAGTGTCCTTCGCGAGAGCCCGCAACACCAGAGCGAACCCATAATCAGGATCGAGCGCGAGCGCCTTGTCCGCCAGCTCGATCGCTTGCTCCAACTGGAGGCGCGCACCGGACCCGAGCCTCCCAAGGGACCTATTGTACAGATTCCCACCTTGCTGTACGTAGTTCAGTGCCGCGACGCTTGCGGTCGGCTTCCTCCGGATGCGATCCCGCTCTTCCAGAGAGAGTGTTGCCTGAAGTGTTGTCGCGATGCTCTGGGCGATATCGGCCTGAATGTCGAAGAAGTCCGCTAGCTCGCGGTCGTACGTCTCCGCCCAGAGGTTCTCGTTGGTCTGGGCGTTGACAACCTGTGCCACGATACGCACGCGATCCCCCGCCCGGCGAATGCTACCGCGGAGATATGCCGAGACACCCAATTGATCGCCGATCTCTGCAAGACTCTTGTCACCATCCGCGTAGGGCATCACCGCCGCACGCGAGATCACCCGCAAGTCGCGGATCTTGGAAAGCCGGGCAACGATGTCCTCGGTAACACCGGCGCTGAAGTAGTCGTCACCCGGATCCTCACTCATATCGGCGAAGGGAAGCACGGCGATGGCCTTGCGGTCGTCCCGGACGTCGAGCGGCAGGCGGCGCATATCGTTGTTGGAGATAACGCCGTACACTGCGAGCACGACTACGGCCGCTACTCCCACGTACCAAAGATTGCGCCACGGGACTCGAGGCCTGGCGACCGCCCCTAGACGTATCGGGGTTCGGGGACCGCCGGTCTGTGTCGTGGACGGTTCGGCCGCGCCACTCGGCACCGCCTCCTGTCGAAGGCGCGCCGCCAACGCGCTCACGGCCTCATCAGGCTCGACGTCGAGGTCGTCCCGCAGGCGGGTGGCGTACCTCTGCTCAAGCTGCAGTGCCGCTGCGCGATCCCCCGCCGCCTCCAACGCTGACATCAGCCCGAGCGCCGTGTGCGAGCTATAGGGGTCAACCGTCGCCAGCTGCCGCCACCATTCAACGGCCTGTCGTGTGTCCCCTCGGGCTGTGGCCTCCTCCGCCAACATCTCGAGTGCTTGCCCGTACCGGCGCGCGAGCCACTCCCGCTCGGTCTCGAGCCACCGCTCAAACTCCGGCGTGTCCCGCAGGAAGAACCCCTCGAGGAGCGGGTCGTCATAGGACCCTACCGCGCGCTCCCGGTCACCCTCGTCGAGCGCCAGCTCGAATTCCGTCACATCGCACCGAACCACGCGCTCCACCAATCGCACTGCCTCATCGTTCCGGGTGGCGATCACACCCTCACCCAGCTCCCGGCGGAGGAACCGAAGGGCCTGGCGGAGCGCACCACGGGCGTGCTCCTGGTCCAACTCGGGCCAGAAGAGGCTGAGAAGGGTGTCTCTCAGATGGAAGCCGCGCGGGCGCGCGACCGCGAGATAGGCAAAGAGGGCTAAGCGTTTGGGCTGGGAGAGAATCGCACGGAGCTCGTGGCCGTCCGACGCCCGCAGGTCCGGGGGACCCAACACGCGCAGCTCGATGAGGGGCCGGTCAGCTCGATGGGCCATCGCTGGGTCACGAAGAGGTCACGCCAGATCACGGGTGGGTCACTGGCTCGGACTATCGTATGAAGATACCTGAGGGGGTGGTTCGAGTAAGGGTCCGAGACCAGGGGCGCGATCCACGTGCGTCAGGGACGGAAGCCGAGGCCCTTTGCCGGGGCGCACGCCATCTCCGACAAATGCACTACTAATTGCTTCCCGATCGCAGAACCGAGTCGGCGGTCAACCGTCGGCCTGCCCATTTCCAGTCTTTACCGTGGAGGAGATCGCTATGAAGTCATTTGGACGTCACACCACGCACATCGCCGCGATCCTCGCGTTCGCCGCTCTCACGTTCCTTGGCTGCGCGGAGGGGCCTACTCAGCCGGGCTCCGAGGGCGACGGGAGTGTGCCGCTGCTGAAGAAGGACGGAGGCGGCGGCAAGCAAGCCTCCTATCAGTACACCTTCACCGGCGACATCCTGAGCCAGTTCGTGGCCACGGCCAGCTCCAAAGATCCCTTTGCCGGCGTGGACACTGAAGCGACGCTTCAGTTTCCCGAAGGAACCACCGCTGGTGCCGGTGGTTGCGACGGATCATCGCTGACGTTCGTGCCGACCTGGGGGGAGTTTAGTGACGACGCTTGGACAGGCTCTCTGCAGTTCAACGGGCCGAGGGGGAGGCGGCAGACCGGCGCAGGGCTGAGCTTCATCACCCCAACGAACCAGGGTGGCTTCATCGATGGCTTCCTCAACCTCGACGTCCAGGTGTGGGGAGGCCCGCCGAGTCGAGATGGAACCACGCTCACCTTCACACAAGACATTGCCCTCGTCGGCGCGGGGTCCAACCCCCCAGGCAATGGTGATGCGGATATCGACTCGGATGATCGCTGTGTGACCTTCACGATCACCGCGGTGCGGCAGTGAGCATGAGCGGGTAGGCGGGTAGGCGGGTAGGCGGGTAGGCGGACCAAGGATAGTCCGAACGCACAGTCGCGCGACCCTCTAACCTGCGAACAACGGATGGTTCTCAATCGGAGGTGCCCCATGTGGCGAATCATGATCGTCGTCATGATGCCCGTCCTCTTCTCGTGTGGCGGAGCAGCGCCAACGGAAGCTCCGGGCACCCCGGCAGTGGAGCTGCCGTACGAGATCCGGCGGTCGATCGCGTTTTCCGGAAGCCTCAAGCTGGACCTCTATCTGCCCACGGAGACCCCCGGCCCCTTTCCCGCCGTGGTGTACATCCACGGCGGCGGGTGGAGGGCCGGAGAACGCAGCCAGTTTCGACCGCAGGCCATCCACATGGCGTCCCGCGGTTTCGTAGGCGCGGCGATCGACCACCGGCTCGTGCCGGATGACCTCTTCCCAGCCGCCCTGCACGACGCCAAGGCGGCGGTACGCTGGCTCCGAGCCAGTGCTGACACATACAACATCGATCCGTCGCGCATCGGTGTGGCCGGAGGCTCCTCGGGCGGACACCTCGCCGCGTTAGTCGGCACGACGGATGGTGTTGCCGATTTCGAAGGGGGAGGCAATCTCACATTCTCCAGCGCCGTGCAGGCAGTGGCGGCCTTCAACCCCATAATCGATCTCGTAGACTTTTTGGAGAGGGAAGACTGGTGGGCAGTCGACATCATCGAGCTGCTTCTAGGGGTGAGCTTCGCCGACGACCCGGACGCGTGGGCGAACGCGTCTCCCATTTCGCACGTGACCGCCGCGGCGCCGCCGTTCTTGCTGCTCCACGGCACCGACGACGAGACCGTTCCCTACGCTCAGTCCGTCGACATGATGAACGCGCTCATTGAGGTAGGCGTGGTCGCAGAACTCTTTACTGCCGATGGGGCCGGCCACGGGTTTTTCAACGATTCCCCTTGGCGCGAGCCGAGCTGGGAAGCGATGGAGGACTTCTTCGTGCGGATGTTGAGGTAGCAGACAGGCGGAGCGTTTCCCCACCACGCACAACCCCACCGGGCGGGCAGGCGGACCGGCGGGCTGGCGGACAGTCCCTACCACACACCCCACAAGGTGCCGTAGGCAGACCAAAACGACGTGATGAGATCACTAAAGAGCCAAGTATTGTCTGATCTGATCAGCGTTTATCTGCACGTTTCCGCGCAATCTGCGGTCCTTCTCCCTTCTCACCTCTCCCTTCTCACTCATATCTGAGCGCCTCTACCGGATCAACCCGCATCGCCCGCCGCGCCGGGAGGTAACATGCGGCGATCCCCACGGCGCCGAGGATGAGGGCAACGCTCCCAAACGTTGCGAGATCGGTGGCACCAACTTCAAACAACAAACCACGCACGAGCCGAGAAAGCCAGAACGCACCTACAAGGCCGATTGCCACACCCGCAACGGTCAGTCGTAAACCCTGCCCCAACACCATACCGAGCACGCGCGCCTCTTTGGCCCCCAGAGCCCTGCGAATACCGATTTCATTTGTGCGCTGGGCAACGGCGTACGAGATCACGCCGTAGATCCCTACGGCAGCCAGCACGAGCGCGAGCGACGCAAACAGGCCCAGTAACAACATGTTGAACCGCGGTTGCCCCACTGACTCGGCGACGATGTCCTCCATCGTCCGGAAGCTCTCTAGCGGAATGTTTGGGTCGATGGCCCAGACTTGGTTGCGAATCGCAGATGCGAGATCAGCAGGCTCGCCTGCGGTGCGCACGATGAGCTGCATGTCATTCATGGGGGCCTGATGATGGGGGAAATACATTGCCCAAGCGGGCTCCCTTGCCAGCCCGTCGAACTTGACCTCCGACGTGACACCCACGATTTCGAAAGTCGACGGCAACCCGTCCCACCACAAAGGCTTGATCAAACGCTGGCCGATGGGATCGACATCTGTGAAGAACGTTCGCGCAAAACTTTCGTTGATGATGACCACTCCGGGAGCGTTCTCGTCATCCCGTTCTGTGAATGCACGGCCCTTGCTCAAAGGAATCCCGGCCGTGCGGAAGTATCCGGGCGTCACGGGCCGGAGACGCGCCTCGGGACGTTGACCCTGTGGCAGCTCGAGCAGTCCCTCGATTTGGAAGCTCGTTTCCCACGACGGATCCAACGGATGCGCGTACGCAACCGCTGCGGACTGCACGCCCGGGAGCGCCTCAATACGCGGAAGCAGTCTGTCGTAGAACCCCGTGACGAGTTGCCAGTCCGAGTATTCCTGAAGCGGGAGACCGATGTAAGCGGTCATCACCTTTTCCGTATTGAAGCCCGGATCGACCTTCACCAGGCGACTAAAACTCTTGATCAACAGTCCCGCACCGATCACCAGCAACACCGAAAGCCCGACCTCGGCAACCACCAGCACCTGTTGGATCCGGTGCCTTCCCGCCCCTACCGTTGCCCCGCGCGCTCCTTCCTTGAGTGACACCTGCAGGTCCGACTTAGAACTCTGCAGCGCCGGAACCAGCCCACATACCATCCCGGCAACGAGCGTAACGCCCACCATCAAGGCGATCACTCTCCCGTCCAGTACGATTTCGTTGAGCCGTGGAATGTCACCTGGGGTAACGGCCAGCAGGAGGCGAAGCGACCACGCACCCAACACCGTCCCCAGCCCACCACCGATAACCGCCAAAACGAGACTTTCCGTCAACAACTGACGGATGAGCCGCACGCGACCAGCACCCAAGGCGCTCCTCACCGCCAGCTCTCTTTCGCGAGCCTTGCCGCGGGCGAGCAGCAGGTTGGCGACGTTCGCGCACGCGATGAGCAGCACGAGCCCCACCGCGCCGAGGAGCACGAGGAGGGAAGTCCTGACGTCGCCGACGGTGGCCTCGTACATCGATTGCACCCACGCCGTGCGGTTGGTGTTGTACTGGGGGTACGCGCTTTCCAGCCTCGCGGCGATAGCACGCATGTCGCGCGTGGCGCGTTGGACGGTCACGCCGGGCTTGAGCCGCGCGATCACCCGCAGGCGATGGCTCCCTCGGGAATCACTTCCCACGTCGTGTGCCGCCGGAAGCCAGAGCTCAACGCGGC
>JBDHFY010000209.1:0-12063 GCA_039590195.1 Gemmatimonadota bacterium
GTTTTGACGGCGGAACGTTCGTATGGCGGGTCGCAGTGTATGCGCGGGAGGAGTAGGGTGTAGGGTATAGGGTGTGGGGTGTTGGGGTTTGCTCGACCACGCCACCCGTGCCTTTGACGATTGCCGCTCCATCCGTACGTTGATGGCTAACTGGGTGGGGTGGGGAAACCTCTGTGTTCTCTGGGATCTCTGTGGCAAGAATCGCCGAAGGTAGTCCGCGTCAGAAAATTAGGCGACTTGTCTACCGTTGGCGCCACCATGAAGCGGGTTCATCCGCGGCTAAACAACCCCACCGCCATTCCCGGCTGGACCTATGCCAGCTTTGCAGCTGTGGCAGTGGAAGAGTCGTGTACCCCGTCGCCAACGTCCGCCACCGGAAGCCATAGTGTAAAAGTGCTGCCGGACCCCGGGTGTGATTCGACAGTAATCCGTCCAGATTGAAGCTCGGCCAGGAGGCGCGCGATGGTGAGGCCGAGCCCAGCACCACCATGCGCCCGGCTCCGCGAGGCCTCCAGTCGACAGAAGCGATCGAAGATCCTCTCGGTGTGTTCCGGCCCGATACCGGGGCCGGTGTCCCTCACTTCGACGCCGCCGAGATCGTTCGTCCGTCTGACGGCGATGCTCACCGCACCCTCCGCCGTATACCGCACGGCGTTTGAGATGAGATTGAACAGCACGTGCCTCGTGCGGTCCGGATCGCCGACCACCTGAAGCGGGCCGTTCATATCTCCTTTGATCTCGAGTTCCCGGCTCTCCGACATGGCCACCGCGATCTCGTACACTTCTGCCGCCACTTCCGTCAGATCGAACGGCCGGCGGTCAACCGACAGCTGACCGTTCTCGCCTCTTGCGATGAGCAGCAGGTCCTCCACCATCTTATTGGTCCGCTCGATTTCCTTCTCGATGGCACCGAGGGCCTCGCGCATCTCAACACCGCTGCGTCCTTCTGCCTGCGCCCACTGCGCCTGGGCGCGAATGTGGGTGAGCGGTGTGCGCAGCTCGTGACTCGCGTCGCCCGTGAACGCATCCAGGGCCTGGTGCGCCCGCTCCACCCGCTCGAGCATCCGGTTGACGCTGTCCGCAAGCTCGGTCACCTCGGCCTGGCCGGTAGGCGTGTCCACTCGGAGATCCAATTCCTCGGGCCCGATGGCCCGCATAGTGGCGCCTACCTGTCGAAGCGGGGAAAGCGCAGCCTGCACCGAGCGGCGAGCCCTTCGCCGGGCAAGAAGCGCTGTCACCGGGACCAGGATCGCCGCGGCGGTCAGCAGCAACAGCAGACCGGCGGCGAGCGTTGCCCGGCTAGCCACCACGTAGATATCAAAGCTATCGGACTTGCGATGGAGCATAACGTACCGCCACCTGGCGCGGTCGCTGATCTCTGCGAGCAGCAGGTCGCGCATGGCGTCGGGCGAGGCGGGTCCAATGCCCTCGATGCGCCTGGCCGGCATGTCAGGAGAAAGGAAATACAACTCGCGCATGTCGTCGGCACCGGCTTCTCTGGTGATGGCAAAGGCGTGCGTCATCCCGACGAGCTGATCGGCGAGCATGGCCGGTGCCACAGTAGTCGGTTCCCCTGCGGGATCCGCGTAGAGGCCGAGCAACGATTCGATGACGTCTGCCGTGTGTTCCAGCGACCGCCGCAGCCCGAATTCCGAGACGGCGCCGAAGACGACGATCACCAACAGGGCGTAGCCTGCCACTGCTCCCCACACTGTCCGGTTGAACCCGGCCACGAGCTGCGCCTCCAGACGTCGCTCAGTCATCCTCGCGCTCCAAGCGATATCCGACACCGCGGACGGTGGTGATGGGCGCGCGGCGTCCGCCGAAGGAGAGCTTCTTCCGCAGATAGTTGATGTACACGTCCACCACGTTGGTCTCCGTGTCGAACTGGTAGTGCCACACTGCCTCGGCGATGCGGGAACGGGAAACTGTCCGTCCGGCATGCCGCATGAGAAACTCCAGGAGCGCCAGCTCTCGCTCGCTCAAATCCACGATCCGACCGCTGTGAGTCACCTGCCGGTGATGGGGGTCGAGCGTGAGATCGCCCACCACCATGAGCGCCTCCTGATGCCGGAGCGCCGCTCGGCGGATCAAGGCATGAACCCGAGCTAGGAGCTCCGAGAGGTCGAACGGCTTCGTTAAGTAGTCGTCGGCGCCCGTCTCGAGGCCCTCCACTCGCGATTGCAACTCCTCACGGGCAGTAAGCATCAAGACTGGCGTGTGCACCGACCGCTCGCGAAGCTCTGCCACGACACTGAACCCGTCCCGCACAGGCAACATGAGATCCAACACGATGCATGCGTAGTCGCGGCTCAGCGCGCGCTCGAGTGCCCTTTCGCCGTCCTCGGCTTCATCGACGGCGTATCCCTCTTCACAAAACGCTTTCTTGAGAAACCGCCTGAGGGGCCGGTCATCCTCGACCAAGAGAAGTTCCATCACAACAACCTAAGGCCGAGTGGGGGAAAACGGCAGGGTTGGGTCGAAGAGACCGACACTATTAGAGCGTTCTAATGTTCGCTGGGGATTAGAGGAGAATGAGAAACTTCTAATAACACACTCAAGGCCCTCCTCCCTCCGGGGCCGTCCCTCTATACTGCGTCGCGCTTTCATGAGTCAATCGCCATGCCCGATGGGGCTATGATGCCCCGCGCTTCGTACGACGGCCAACCCAAGGAGGAGATTCCATGCGCAACAACGTCTTTGCCGTGCTCACGATCTCGGCAGTCCTTGTAGGATGCAACGAGAGCATGTCGAGCCTCACCGACCCCGACATGCAGGCCGCCGCTTCGAGCGGCGTCGAGAACGCCGCGGATGCAGCGGCGCGAACGTATGAGGTCACGATCGAGAACCTCACCGGCAGCCAGCCGTTTTCCCCCGGCATCGTGGCCACGCACACACGGCAGGAACATGCGTTCCAAGTCGGTGAGTTTGCCAGCGAAGGCATCCGCTTGATCGCCAAGACCGGCTCGCCCGGCACTGCTTTGGCCGAGCTTGGCGGAGTTCCAGGTGTCGACCAGGTCGTGTCGACAGGGTCCCCGGTGGGTTGCGTCGGATGCTCTGGTCCCCCCAGCACGCTGACGATCCCGATCGAAGCCCGGGCCAACGCAAACCGCCTGTCGGTGGCGGTCATGCTCATCTGCACGAATGACGGCTTCGTAGGACTCGACGGCGTGCGGTTGCCGGGTGGCTTCAAGCCGGTGACATACATGGCCTCCGCGTACGACGCCGGCACCGAGTTGAACGACGAGCTATCGACCAGCATCGTCGACGCCTGCGGCGCCATCGGTCCGGTGGATTTCCCGGGCGACGGAGACAGCCGGACCGCGACCTCAGAGCCCATCTCACACCACGCGGGAATCCAAGGCGTCGGAGATCTCTCCGCTGCTCATGGCTGGACGGATCCGGTGGCCAGGATCACGGTGAGGCGAGTGAAGTAGGGAGAAGGGAGAGGGGAGAAGGGAGAAGGCCCCACCCAACTCCCCGGCCCCTGCTGCCAGCTGCCTGCGACCAGACGTGAGAGGCCAGCCCGGGGCGCAAGCCCGGGGTTTTCATGTGAGCCACAGATGAACGCGGGTTCGCGCGGATGCGGTTTGAGTTATCAGAGCTGGCAGCCGGCCGCTGGCAGCTGAGGCGGTGGTTGCGGTGCGGGGCCTTCTCCCTTCTCACTCTTCTCGTAGCGTCGCAGCCGGATCGACTCCCGCGGCCCGTCGCGCCGGAATGACACAGGCAAGGAGCGCCGTCGCCACAAGACCGACCGTGACGCCTGCAAACGTCACCCCGTCCGTAGGGGAAACCTCGAACAGCATGCTCGCCATGAACCGCGTGAGGGCAAGCGCCCCTCCAACACCGATGGCGATACCCAGAACCACGAGCCGCATTCCCCGTCCGACGATGAGGCGCAGGACGGACTCCGGACCCCCTCCCAGGGCCATGCGGATACCGATGTCCCGGGTGTGCTGCTGCACGAAATACGACATGACACCGTAGATGCCGATGGCGGCGAGCAAAAGCGCCACGGTGGCGAAACCGGCGATCATCGCCAGGAAGTTCCGCGGCGAATCCAATGCGCTCTCCATCAGTTCTTCCATCGTAGCAACTTCAGAGAGCGGCAACGTAAGATCCAACTCACGCACGATTGCGCGGACGGCAGGCACAACGGAGAGCGGATCGGTGGCGGTGCGCACAAACAGGATCCTGCTCCACCAGGTGTTTTGCAGTACCGGCTGGTAGATAGTCCCCCAGCCGGGATCGTCGAGTCCCATGTACTTCACGTCGCCCACCACCCCAATCACGGTCAACCAGGGACAGTCCGGACGGTTGCAGCCTCCAGAGTGAAGGCGCCTACCGATGGGATCCTCGCCGGGGAAAAAACGCCGCACCCATGCCTGATCCACAAGGGCCACCCGTGGCGCGCCGGGGCGGTCGCTCTCGTCGAACATGCGTCCTCGGATGAGCGGGATGCCAAGGGCGTGGAAGAACTCCGGCGACACGACAGGCCACGGGGCTACCGGCTCGGCTTGCTCAGGCGGCGTCGGTTTATCCTCGAGGTTGAAATTGTTGATCATGCCGATGTAGTCCGGCGGTCTCGAGGAGCCCGAGCCCACGGCCACGACTCCAGGCAGCGCGCCGACGCGGTCCATGAGCTGTTCCCAGAAGGCGGCTTCCATCGCGGGCGCATCACTGTACGTTGCGCGGGGAAGAGAGATGCGCGCCGTGAGAAGATTGTCCCGATCGATCCCCGGATCGACGCGCTGCAATCTTGCAAAGCTCGTCAACAACAATCCCGCGCCGATCAAGAGCGGCACCGCCACCGCGAACTGGGACGCCACGAGCATGCGACGCACAGCATGCGACGCACACGCTGCGCGCGCAGGCTCCCCGTGGCCGTGCGGCCGCTCGAGCCTAGAGTTCGCTCGAAATCAGAACGCGTCGCCTGCAGCGACGGAATCAAGCCAAACAACAAGCCGCTCGCCAGGGTAACGGCGATCGTGAACCACAGCACCGGTCCGCTGAAGCCGATCTCGGCCGCGCGCGGTACGAAGGTGGATCCGCTGGCAGCCATAACGTCCACCGCAGCGAACGTCAGGACGAGGCCGAGAGCTGCGCCGCCCGCCGCAAGCAGTGCGCTCTCGGTCAACAGGTGCTGCAGAAGTCTACCGCGCGATGCCCCGAGCGCTGCCCGCACCGCCAACTCTCGGCCTCGTTGGGTGCCACGGGCCACCAACAGGTTCGCAGCATTCGTCGATGCGATGAGCAGCACGAATCCAACAGCGCCAAGGAGAACAAGCAAGCGCGCACCAACGTCTCCAATCACGAACGCGTGAAGGCTCTCGACTCCGTACGTGACGGTGGAGTCAGGGTAGGACGATTTCCAAATGGGGAAGATGCGCTCGTTGATTGCTCTCAGTTCCTCTTCAGCGACACCAACCTCGGCATCGGGTCGCAAACGACCGAGCACTCGCAGAGAAAACGGCCCCTTCCGCGGTGGCGGCTGCATCTGCAGGATCGGGAACACCTCGCGCCGCGCCTCGAGGGGGCCAGCGTTCGGCGGAAGCACCCCAACCACGGTGTAGTCGTTGCCGTCGAGCCTTATGAGGCGACCGATGGCTTCCGGGTCGCCACCGAGTCGTTCACGCCAAAAGCGGTGCGCGAGAACCGCCGTGCTCTCTGCGCCGAGTACGGCGTCGGCTGGGACGAACGTACGACCATGGAGCGGCATGATGCCCAACAGGGGGAAGTAAGCGGGTGTCACGAACATGACGAAGATCCGTTCAGCTACCTCGTCTTGGTTGAACGTCGCCGCGGAGTTGCGGTACGCGGCCACACTCTCGAACGTGGTCTGCTGCTCGTCGATGGCTTGATAATCCACCACCGAGAGCGGCCAGCGGTTGGGCGGGGAGTCCGTATAGATGCGCACGACTCGCCCGGGTTCAGAATAGGGAAGTGGCTTCAACAACACCGCGTGCACCACACTGAAGACCGCTGCGGTGCCGCCGATTCCAAGACCCACAGTCAATAGGATCGTGAGGCTCAAGCCGGGAGTCTTGATCAGACTTCTCGCACTGTGGCGAACGTCCCGCAACACATGGCGGATCGTTTCTCCGAAGCCCCCCGATCGGAGGACGCCCGATGTGGCGCTTGGTCGTGTGAGCTTGCCTGCGCCGAGCCGGTCGGCCAGCAGTCGAATCGGATACTGCATCGCTTGACGACGATACCAGGCGGCGGCAGCCTCATCACCGTCGCGGACGCGGCGGCGGTCAAAGAGCTCATCGAGGTCGTTCAACACCGCGAAACGATCCTCCCGGCTCAACAACAGTCTGAGAACCCACCGCACCAGCAGAGGAAGACGGGGGTTCTTCTCTCCGGACGAAGACCGAGGGGTCATGGGCATCACACCTCGTCCAACACCGTTTCCACGCCTTCCCACAGGCGAGCCAGTTGGCGGCGAGATTCCTTGAGCCGCCGTATCGCATCCGGGGTCAGCTTGAAGTAGCGCCGGACGCGACCGGTCTCTTCACCGGCCTGACCGTCGAACCGCGACGTCAACAGGCCCTTCTTTTCCAGACGTCGCAGCACGATAAACACGGCGGCCTGGGCCACCTCCCGGCCGGTGCGTTCCTCCAGCTCTTCCACGACGGGGACGCTGTAGGCTTCGCCACCGAGGCGAAGAACGGTGAGGAGGACCTGGTGCTCGAAATCGCCGAGGTTTTCTCGTGCCATGGGAACTCCACTAACATTGTTAGTACTATGATACGCCACCTAAGGGTGGATGTCAATAACAATGTTAGTCAGATGCGGCCGAGTTGGCCTTGACATCGCCTCGCCAACATTGTACTAGTTCACCATAACAATAGTGATATAGAACTATAGAGGACGAAGCACCTTGGAATTCTCCATCGACCCGAAGAGTGGGGTCCCGTTTTACCGGCAGATCATCGAGCAGGTGAAGTTCGCCCTGGCGGGTGGCGGCTTGGAGCCGGGAGAGCGGCTGCCGACGGTACGGCAGCTCGCGGTGGATCTCTCGATCAATCCGAACACGGTCATTCGCGCGTACCGGGAAATGGAGATCGAAGGCGTCCTCGAAACGCAGCAGGGGTCCGGGACCTTTGTGGGTAACCAGCCGCCAGAAATCGACGCCCTCGAGCGGCGGCGGATGCTCGACCAGATCCTGACAGACCTCCTGGCCCGCGCCTCGGCGTACGGGCTCACCCTCGACGAGGTGCTCGAGGGGCTGCGCCAGCGAAAGGAGGAGTCCTGATGAGCTCAGCATCCAAGCCCCCCCCTCCCAGCATCCACAAGGCGCTACTCCAACTGTCCCTCGAAAGATTTGCCGCGGGAAGCAGGGCGGACTTTCGATTCGCGCCTCTCAACGTCCTACTGCTTGTCGCGATCTTCGTGATCGGACTGGTGGTGCACCTGAACACCTATGCATTCACCATGAATGCCGTGCTGCTCTCGCTCGGGTCGGCGCTCGCCCTGGCCCTGCTCATACGAATGACCCAGGTGTGGGAGGCGGTCGTCATCCTCGGTACGGCGGACTGCCTGCTCATTTACCTCAAGATGCGCCCCGACAGCGAGATCCTGCTCGTAAGCGCTGTGGTGGCGCTTCTTGTCGCCCCGGCGATTCAAATCGCCTACCAGTGGGAACGGGCTGTGTTGCTGCGATTCGGCAAGTTTCGCGGACTTCGCAAGTCTGGTCTTTTCGGCATGGTCCCGGTCATCGACAAGGTTGCCCAGTTCGTCGACCAGCGGGTTCGTGTCAGTGACTTCAGGGCGGAGACGACGCTGACCGCCGACACGGTGCCGGTCAATGTCGATGCCATTGCGTTCTGGATGGTGTGGGATGCTCAGAAGGCTGTCCTCGAGGTCGAGCACTTCGACGATGCAGTGTTGCTCTCAGCCCAGACCGCATTGCGCAACGCCATCGGGAAGAACGACCTCGCAGTGCTGTTGTCCGAACGCGACCGGCTGGGCCACGAGATTCAAAAGGTGCTCGACGAGAAGACCAGCGGCTGGGGTGTCACGACGCAAGCCGTCGAGATCCGCGACATCATCATCCCCAAGGGTCTCGAGGACGCCATGTCGCGTCAGGCCCAGGCGGAACGGGAACGACAGAGCCGCATCATTCTCGGCACGGCGGAGACGGAGATCGCGGAGAAGTTTGCCCGCGCGTCGGACCACTACCGTAACAACCCCGTCGCCCTCCATCTGAGGGCGATGAACATGGTCTACGAGGGACTGCGGCAGAAGGGCTCCATGATCATCGTTCCCTCCACCGCGGTCGAGACCATGGGCCTTGGGGCCCTCGGCGGGTTAACGGCGTTCGGCCGCGAGGGCTCACCCCAAGCGCAACCGGCACGCTCCGAGCCCGAAGGGACTGATGAATCCAGTGTCGAACCGTAACATGCAAACGCTGTGCAACGGCGGACACACCGCTGTTGCCGTTGAAACTTGTGAGGAGCTGGACCAATGAAACCGTCTGCGATCGTAACACTGATCTTCCTGTGCCTCGTGGCCGTCATCCACCTGGTGCGTTTCGTATTCCAGGTGAACATCACCGTCGACGCTGTCGTCGTACCGATGTGGGCCAGCCTGGTTGCGTTCTTCGCGTTGGGGGCGCTGGCCCTGTGGTTGTGGCGTGAGCAACGGGCGTAACCACACAACGCCCAATAAGAACGCTGACACGTCCGCGTCATGTCATCCATTATCGCGTCCTGCACCCGTCCGGTCATCGCTCGCGTCCTAGAGCGACGCGACGGCCGGCGCACAGATCGGCCGGCATCCGTTTCCGTTTTGCTCGGCGGCCTGTTGCTCCTCCTCTGGGGCTACTTCACGTACGTCGACTGGCCCGTCGCATGGCCGGCGCCAATCCGTCCGATCGTCAAGGCCATCGGGTGGATCTGGATGGCCATGGACTAGCGATCATGTTCCTGACGCTTGGGGTCCCGCCACATGCTCAACCGGAGCGCACGACGAGACACACGGAGAACTCGAACGTCGTACTGCGGCTGAGCGGTCTCCGGAAGGCCTATGGAGATCTCGTTGCGGTCGACGACCTGTCGTTGGACGTCCTCCGCGGCGAAGTCTTCGGTTTTCTAGGGCCCAACGGCGCCGGCAAGACGACCACCATCAGCATGATCTGCGGCCTGCTGAAGGCCGATCGCGGCGAGATCGCGATCGGCGGCCGTCCTCTCGAGGACCATTACCGGGAATGCAAACGCATGATGGGCCTCTGCCCCCAGCACGTGGTCGTCTGGGAATCCCTGACATGCCTCGAACAACTAGAGTTTGTTGGGCGCCAGTACGATCTGCGCCGAGGTGCGGCGCGCAAGAAAGCCTTGGAGTTGCTGGACACGCTCGGTCTCAGCGACAGAAAGAACAAGCTCGCCAAGACGCTCTCCGGCGGCATGAAGCGCCGGTTGAACATTGCCCTGGCACTCGTTCACGATCCGGAGATTCTCATCCTCGACGAGCCGCAGGCCGGCCTCGACCCACAGAGTCGTATCCTCATCAGAGAATACATCCGGTCGCTGGCCAACCGCATGACGGTGATTCTCACGACCCACGAGATGGATGAGGCGGATCGTCTCGCCGATCGGATCGCCATCATCGACCACGGCCGGCTCCTGGTGCTCGATACACCTGATTGCCTCAAGAGTCAGATCGGCAATGGCGATGTGCTGGAGATTCACATCCCCGATGCAGGAGCGGACGAGGTAAACCGCCTCCGGCATGCCCTTCCGGAAGAGCTACGTAACCTGTCCATCGAACAGGGGACCTTGCGGCTCGTAGGCGTGGACGTTCTCAATGCGGTGCCGACGTTGATCGAAGAATTGCGCAAGGTCAACCTAGAAGTCCACCAGGACATCACGGTTCGCAAAAAGACGTTGGAGGATGTGTTCATCACGTTGACCGGCAGGAGGTTGCGGGAGTGAGATTAGCCAGTCTCTTCAAAAAGACGATGATTGAGAACCTGCGGGACTGGAAGGTGTTGATCCTCACGTTGACCTTTGCTCCGTTCTTCGTGGTCCTGATGTACTTCTACTTCGGCGAGGCCGCTACCACTCCACACCGAGTCATCGTGGTCAATCACGACGAGGGAGCGACAACTGCCGACGGCGACGCCTTCAACGGGGGGCAGGCGTTGATCGTCGAGATGGAGAACGCCAGCTACCCCGAGGGCAGGAGCGTATTGGAGGTGCGCCGGGAACGGGACATAGAGATCGCCCAGCAACGCCTGAAGAACAAATCCGTTGATCTGGTCGTGGAGATCCCGCCACAGTTCTCGCGGATTCTTCAGGATCACAAGCAGGGACGCCGACCGCCTGCCGCGGTCGTCACCACTTACGGGGATCCGGCCAACGCCAAGTACATCATGGCCGCGGTCTGGAGCGACATGATCACTTACGAGTATTCCGGAGTGGTGACAGGCGCGACCAATCCGGTCGAGCTTCAGGCACACACTGTGAGTGGCGTCGAATCATTGAACGACTTCGAGCTCTATGTTCCCGGCTTGCTCGCTCTCGCTCTGATGATGCTGATGTTCACCGCCGCCGCGTCCCTTATAAAGGAAAAGGACAAAGGCACCATCATTCGCCTGCGCATCTCGAATATGACCACCTTCGAGTGGCTCACGGCGGTCAGCTTGACCCAGATCATCCTCGGCATGCTCGCCTTGGCGCTCACCCTCGTGACGGCCGTGGCACTGGGATACGAGACCTCCGGGTCACTGGCCGCTCTGACGGCGGTCGGTCTGCTGTCGAGCCTAGCCATCATGGCCGTCGGGCTCGTGGTCGCGGCCTCGCTCAGAACGATCTTCGATCTCATGACCATCGGCAGCTTCCCGTTCTTCATCCTGATGTTCTTTTCCGGCGGGATGTTCCCACTTCCCCAGCTGCGGTTGTTCACCGTAGCCGGCCGTGCGGTGAACGCCAACGACCTCCTCCCCACCACACACTCGATATCGGCCCTGGGCAAGATCCTCAACTTCGGAGCAGGGTTGGGCGACGTGCTATTTGAGCTGGCGGCCATTGCCGTGCTGACCCTGCTCTTCTTTGCCGGCGGAACGTGGCTGTTTACGAAGCGGCATATGCAGGCTGCCGCCTAGGTTGACCATGGGACAGACCGTGAACGAAGCGATTGCGAAGCTTGGTGGAACGGACCGCGACGATGAGGCTGCGGCCCGCTCCTGGCGCCGGTCACCGACAATCTCCTGGGTAAGCCTGTGCCTTGCCGTGGCGTTACACGTGGCGGACGAGGCCGCCAATGATTTCCTCTCCGTCTACAATCCGAGCGTGCTTCGCATCAGGGAACGACTACCATTTCTTCCACTGCCCACTTTTACCTTTGAAGTCTGGATCGCCGGGTTGGCCACTGCCGTCGTCGTGGCCCTGGGCCTCTCACCCTTCGTATCCCGGCGGAAGAGTTGGATGCGAGTCATGGTCGTGATCCTTTCGGCCCTGATGATTCTCAACGGTCTCGCGCACCTGGCGGGGTCCATACGAACGGGCAGCGTGATGCCTGGCACCCTCTCGTCCCCGATCCTTCTCACCGCCGCCGCTTGGACGTTGTCCCAAGCATGGGCGGGCTGGAATCCACGGTGACTTTGCGGTGGTCTCGACTTCTCCAGTGGGCGTGGAGACCCCCACTGGACACCGAGTGGCCTGGCTGTTATGTGTACTCAAGCCACCGAACGGGAGCGAGACCATGACAGCGCCACCCCCCTCAGCTTCCACGGACCTCCAGACCATCCCAGGTGTCGGGCCCAGTATCACCAAGGACCTGCACGACCTGGGCATCCGCCAGGTGCAGGACCTCCGTTGCGCTGATCCGGAACGGCTGTACGAGCGGCTCTGCATCCAGCACGGGGCCATGATCGACCGTTGCGTCCTCTACGTCTTCCGGTGCGCCGTCTACTTCGCGAGCCACGAAGAACACGATCCGAATCTCCTCAAGTGGTGGAACTGGAAGGACGAAGCAGGGTCCACGCCAATCGCTCGCGGACGGATATCGCTGCTCTAACCCTCCGCCCTCCTGTCCCTCGCGGTGAGGGAATCACCGACT
>JBDHFY010000210.1:0-7169 GCA_039590195.1 Gemmatimonadota bacterium
GAGAAGGGAGAAGGAAGGCCCCGCCACACCCAAGCGGGGCCTTTTTTCGTGCGGTGAGACCGGGAGCCCTGAGACTCCCGCCCTAGCGGACTCCGCCTGGCAATCTCGCGTGGGGCGGGGTGGCCCTCTCACTTCTCACTTCTCACTTCTCCCTTGTTACTTCTTCCCTTTCTCGTTCCTCTTCCCCATGCCGACATAATCCCGCTTGTCGGCACCGAGATAGACCTGCCGCGGCCGGGCGATCCGCTGGTCCTTGTCGACGAGGCTTTCGTCCCACTGGGCCAGCCAACCCGGGGTACGGCCGATGGCGAACAGGACCGGGAACATCTCCACCGGTAGGGTCATCGCCTCGTAGATGATGCCCGAGTAGAAGTCGACGTTGGGATAGAGTTTGTGTGAGATGAAGAAGTCGTCCGATAGCGCGATCCGCTCGAGTTCGAGGGCAATGTCGATGAGGGGATTCCGTCCGGTAGCCTCGAACACTTCCTCGGCGACTTTCTTGATGATGTTGGCCCGGGGATCGTAGTTCTTGTACACCCGGTGACCAAAGCCCATCAAGCGGACCTCTCGGTTCTTCACCCGCTCGATGTAGGCCGGGATGTTCTTGGTATCACCGATCTCCCGAAGCATCTTGAGAACCGCTTCGTTGGCGCCCCCGTGGAGCGGACCGTAGAGCGCCGCCGCCGCCGCCGCCATGGCCTGGAAGGGGTCGACTCCGCTCGAGCCCACACTCCGCATGGCATTGGCCGAGCAGTTCTGCTCGTGATCGGCGTGGAGGATGAACAACACGTCGAGCGCCTTCTCCAACACCGGGTCTGGCTGGTACTTCGTCTCGGTCGTCTTGAACATCATGTTCAAGAAATTCCCGGCATAGGAGAGCTCGTTGTCGGGATAGACATACGGGAGGCCCCGCATGTGGCGATACGCAAAAGCTGCGATCGTCGGCGCCTTGGCGATCAACCGACGGGTTTGGTATCCACGACTCTCCGGGTCGTGGATCATTTTCGCCCCCGGGTAGAACGTCGAGAGGGCGGCCACGGTGCTCACGAACGTTCCCATGGGGTGAGCGTCGTAGCGGAACCCGTCCATGAACTTCTTCACGTTCTCGTGGATGAACGTGTGGTGTGTGATGTCGTCCTTCCACTGATCGAGCTGTTGCTGGCCGGGAAGCTCGCCATAGAGAAGGAGGTAGGCGGTTTCGAGAAACGTGCTCTTCTCCGCAAGCTGCTCTATGGGATAGCCCCGGTACCGGAGAATGCCCTTCTCTCCGTCGATGAATGTGACCCGACTCTTGCAGGAAGCGGTCCCGCCGAAGCCAGGATCGTAGGTCATCAGACCAAAGTCATCCCCATTTGTCTTGATTTGGCGCAGGTCCATCGCCCGGATGGTCCCGTGATCAATGGGGAGCTCGTAGGCCTTTCCGGTACGATTGTCGGTGATGGAAAGAGTCTCAGCCACGGTATCCTCGTTGGGCGTATTGTTTGGGCGCATTGCTGATTTGCCGCCCTGATTGACAATTAACCATTCTTATAATAGCAGGGGTGCACCTTGCGCTCCACTGAGGTTGTCCGTGAGTCCCCGGGGAGCCAGGAGCCTCGCAGGGCGGGCCGCTCTCCGCCCTACCGCCCTTGCCGCACCAGCAATAGTCTTCCAGCGGCCTCGCCGGCGCACTGTCGCCCCCCAGAGCTGGGGAGGGCCTCCGGACCCCGCTGCCCTGGTGGGCTCGGGGGCTCGTCTGCGCCAGGTGAGAGATGTGGGCCGGCGGTGGAAGGGGCAAACACCGTGGGGAGCGAGCCAGCGAGAACGCGCGGGGCTCACGTCGATCAACAGCCTCGGGCTTGCGGTCTCCCGTCCAGGCCCGCCTCGATCTTACCACCGGCCCCGGATCGTAGGCCGGCCCCCGACAACCCGAGGGAGAAATGAGGTCCCACGATATGCGTGCTCCACCTGAGGCTCCGGCACCGTTGCATGACGTCTCGTACCGACAGCGGCACCACGTGGCCAGCCCGAGACTGGGAGGCTGGCCGGAGCGGCCAGCGTTCCGCCGGTCGTTCGGTGCGGCGGCTGGCTGGCTCGCACCCGTCATGCTGGTCCTCGTGCCGCTGGCCCTCGGGGCTCAGGTCCCCACCCTCGGCGAGGTCACCGGGCATACCTTTGGCGAGCGAATCACTCAACATCATGAGATGGTGCGCTACCTCGAGCAGCTGGCGCAGGCATCGCCGCGGGTGGAGATCCGAGACCAGGGTGAGTCATGGGAGGGGCGACGATTCCTACTGGCCATCGTCACCTCACCGGAAAACCACGCCCGCCTGGGTCAGATCCAGGCCAACGCCCAACGGCTGGCCGACCCGCGGAGTACCCTCCCCGATGAAGCGGCGTCCGTCATCAGAAACCAGCCGGCAATCGTCTGGTTTGGAGGGTCGATCCACGGCTTCGAACTGTCGGGGAGTGAGGGCGCGCTGAAACTCCTCGAACATCTCGCCACGCGTGACGATCCCGAGACGCTCGAGGTCCTCCAGAACGCGGTCGTCTTCATCGACCCCATGCTCAACCCTGACGGACGGGATGCGTTTGCCCACCGCAATCACGAAAATGTGGGGCGGTCGCCGATTGCGGAGCGCGAAGACTGGTCGAATGATTTCACCAGGTGGGAGGCGGTGAAGTTTCGGACCGGCCACTATTTCTTTGACAACAACCGTGACTGGTTCGTGCAGACGCAACCCGAGACCAGAGCCCGGGCTCGGACCATGCGGGAGTGGCGGCCACAGGCCATTGTCGACATGCACGAGATGGGGCCCGACCGGGAGTTCTTCTTCTATCCCGGGGCACCACCGACGTCGCCGCACGTCCCCCCCTTCGCCCTCCGCTGGATCGAGCGGTTCGCCGAAGCGTATGCCGCGGCATTTGACTCGGCGGGGTTTGCCTACATGACCCGGGAAGGGTTCGATTACTTCTACCCCGGCTACACCGACACCTACGGCAGTTTCCAAGGCGCAGCGGGGATGCTGTACGAGCAAGGGTCGACGCGCGGCCTTGCGCTCACGCGGTCCGACCGGTCCGTGCGCACCTTGGCCGAAGCGCTCGAGCAGCAGTATACGGCGGCTTGGACCGCTGCACGCTACGCGGCAACCCACCGGGCGGAACTGCTCCAGCGGTACTACGGCGGCGTCTCCGAGGCCATCGCCAGTGGTCGCTCCGGGACTCGGCGGTATCTGTTGCCTCCGGAGGGCGACCCCGGACTCCACAGCGAGCTCGCCGACGTGCTCATGCGTAGTGGGGTGGCAGTCGGGCTGCTGACAGCCTCTGCCCAGCTGAACGGCGTGCGGGACCGCGCCGGGCGGGATGTGGGGCAGCGTACGTTCCCGGCCGGGACGTTCGTGATCGAGGTGGCGCAGCCGCGAGCTCACCTGATCCGCACGCTCCTCGAGCCGGACACGCCCGTCTCCCAGGGCTTTCTCGACGAGGCTCGTGCCCGAGTGGATCGTGGAGAGAGCGCGGAGTTCTATGACCTCACCGCATGGTCTCTCCCCCTGCTGTTCAACGTAGGCGGCTACAGCTCGACTGATGGCAGGGCGCTCCAGACCGAACAAGCGCAAAGCCCGGTGCGCCCCGAGGGGGCCGGAATTGTTGCGCGGGCGACCTACGCGTATTTGATCGACGGACGGCAGGCGGGATCGGTGGCGGCGCTCTACCACCTGGTGGCCAGAGGGCATCGGGCGGCCATGACGCTGAAACCGACCCGGATTGCCGCAAGGGATGTTCCCAGCGGGACGGTGGTTGTTCGGGTGGGTGAGAACGAGGAGTCGGTACACGCGGCCGTGCGCGAACTGGCGGAGCGGTACGCCCTCAGTGTGCGGCCCACCGGAACGGGGCTGGGGGAAGGCCGGTTCCCGTCCTTGGGGTCCGCCGATGTCGTGTCGGTTCGGAAACCGGAGATCGCGATCCTCGCGGAGGATCCCGTTCAGGGGTATTCGTTCGGTTGGGCCTGGTACACCCTGGACCGGGCCTATGAGATTCCCTCGACGGTGCTCAGAGTACGCGCCGTAGCCGACACGCCCCTCGATCGCTTCGACGTCCTCGTGATTCCGGCGACGTCGGCGCCGGCGCTCGCCCGAGCCGTCGGTGAAGCTGGTGTCACCAGAATCCGCCGGTGGGTGCGCGAGGGCGGCACGCTGGTCGTCCTCGGGAACGCCGTCGAGTTTGCCCGTGACTCGTCGGCCCTCGACCTCATCGCCCTGCGTTCCTGGTACGACACACCCGAGGGCGACTCGGCCCAGACGTTCGACGTACCCGGGGCCATCCTTCGTGCCGGTCTCGACCGGGAGTACTGGCTCTCGGCCGGTTACCAGGACGAGGAGCTACCGGTTCTCCTGAACGGCACGCGCATCTATCTCGCACCCGCAGGACCTCCATCGGCGCGTCGGCGTGTCGTCGCCCGTTTGGCTGCCACCGACAGCATCCGGATCTCAGGCCACGCGTGGCCGGAATCGCTGGAGCGGTTGGGCGGCGCCGTCATTGCCTATGAGGAGCGCGTGGAGGCCGGCCGGGTCATAGCCTTTGCGGAGGATGTCAATTTCCGGGGTTTTTGGAGAGGCGTGAACCGGCTGTTTCTGAATGCGGTGGTGGTGGGGCCGAGCGCACCCTAAAGGGAGAAGGGAGAAGGTGCAGAAGGGGCAGCGGGGGCAGATGGGGCAGAAGATATTGCGTCCTCCGTTTCCGCTGCCCCTCCTGCCCCTTCTGCTCTCTTTTCACCTCTCACGTCTCACCTCTCGCCTGCATACATTCCAGCTCTTACGATCGAACTTCGGGAGTCGTGATCTATGCGTGTCCGAGGCACTTGCTTGATTCCTGTGCTGCTCATGGTGGCCCTTGCCGCCTGTTCCAAAGTCGAGTTTGCCGCGCCCGCGGGAAGCGGAGAACCGAATCTGTTCGTCACGGAAGACGGTCGCGTGCTTCTCACATGGTTCGAGCCCACTGCCGGGGAGGGGCACGCTCTGCGGGTCGCGGTCCGCTCCTCGGAGGGTTGGTCGACTCCGAGGACGATTGTTGAGAACCGGGACTTCTTCGTCAACTGGGCCGATTTTCCGTCGGTCGCGGTGTTGGATGACGGCACGTGGGTGGCGCACTGGCTCGAGAAGGTGGCGTCGTCGACGTATGCCTACCACGCCCTGTTGTCGCTTTCCGCGGACGACGGCCGGAGTTGGAGCGAGCCGTTCCCGGCACATCGCGACGATTCGCCGACAGAGCACGGGTTTGTGACGACGGTTCCGCTCGGCGGTGGGGGGGCTGCCCTGGTGTGGTTGGATGGGCGAAACACCCTTGGGGAAGGGGAGGATCGCGGAGCCATGACGCTGCGGTTCACGACGATCTCCTCCGATGGCGAGTTTGGCAAGGAAGTGCTCCTGGACAACCGGATCTGCGATTGCTGCCAGACGGCGATGGTGCGAACGACAGGCGGCCTGGTAGCGGCGTACCGCGACCGGAGCGAGGAAGAGATCCGCGACATTGCGGTTGTCCGGTACGTGGACGGCCGGTGGACCGATCCCTACCACGTCGGTAGCGACCACTGGCTCATTCCGGCGTGTCCGGTCAACGGTCCCTCCCTTTCCGCTGCGGGCGACGCGGTGGGGATCGCCTGGTTCACGGCGCCAGAGGAGAAGTCAAAGGTGTTTGTCGCCTTTTCCGCCGACGGGGGGGCCTCGTTCGATGATCCGGTCCGCGTGGATGACGGCCGACCGCAGGGCCGGGTGGATATTGAACTACTCGATGACGGCTCTGCCTTGGTCACGTGGTTGGAGCGTGTCGGGGAAGAGGCAGAGGTCCGGGCGAGGCGGGTACGGCCTTCCGGCGACGCCGGTGCGTCATGGATCGTGACAAAGACCAGCCAGGCCCGGCGGAGCGGATTCCCCCGGATGGTACGGCTGGGCGGGGAGATCATCTTCGCCTGGACGCTGACAGGAGAGGACGGCGGTGTGCGGGTGGCGACGCGCCGGATAGAGTAGCAATTGTAGGGGCGCGGCATGCTGCGCCCCTACAATTCCACGTACAATCCCAGCGTAATCAGCGTGGCGTCTTCGCGGTGGAACTCACCCTGGGGTGAAGGCCCGGTGAGGAATTCGCCCAGCAAGCGAATACTGTTCTGGCGGTCTGCGAAGAACCTCACACCCGCCTGCAGGTTCACACGCGGACGCCACGAGGAATCCTGGTCGACGTATACGTCGGCTCCTCCGATCAGTCTCGTGCCGTTATCGGCCTGTGTACCCTTGAGCTCGATGCCGCCGTTGAACACCAGCAGTTCACCGTCACGGGGATGCACGTTGAAGCCCACGCTGCCTCCGCCGTACAGCGCGACCCCGGGTGCCACCGTCCGATACACCGTCGCGCCCAGTCCGTCCCGACTGTAGTTCGATCTCGGGACCCCGAACCGAATCGCATACTCATCGCCCAGGTGAGAGCTGATGTGACGGTAGCGAATCCGCACCCAGTGGTTCTGTCGCCGAATGATGAGCGGGATCGCAAAGATCCAGTCGCTGGAGATCAGGTCGCGCTGCTTGGTGTCGAGAGAGAATCTCGCGAAGACACCGCCTTGGATTCCGATGACGACGGTGTGGTCGGGCGAGTCGCCCGAGACCACGTACACTGGCAAGGTGTGGCCGATATGCGCCTCGCCTTCAAAGCCACTTCCGAACAGCGTAGCTCCCTCGCTGACGCCGATGAGCTTGCCACCCATGGCCGGCTCACGAGGGTCCGCATGCACAGCCGGCATGAGATTGCCTCGGGGTAAGAACCGAGGAGAGAGTTGTGCCCGTGCCGCCATGGGAAAAACCATGAGCGCCGCCAACATGAGCACATCGGGTGTTCGTGTACGCTGCTTCATCTGCCTGTCCCTGACCCGTCCCTGTCTCCGGCCGCTCGCGCCTTCCGGCGGCAGATACGTGAGGGTGATTGTCGAGTTGGTCCAAAGATAGTCAGTGCTGTACTGCGTGCCGCCTGGCCGACCAGGCCGGCCCGCACGCCGCAAACTGGCGGCATTGTAGGGAGACATGGCCGCAGGGTCTGTGGCACACCTCACGTCGTCGCGAGGGAGAACTCCGTGTCCGGGTTCGCGGGGGGTGGGGCTACCTCCACACGTCCCCGAACAGGCGCACCCAGTTTCCGCCGATGATCTT
>JBDHFY010000211.1:0-7119 GCA_039590195.1 Gemmatimonadota bacterium
CGGCTCGAATCCCCGAGACGACAGCCCCATCGGCATCAACTCGGTGGTCGGCAGTACCCTCAGATGCACCGCGCGCGATTTTGCGAGGTTGGCGTATCTGTGGTTGAACGAGGGACGGTGGGAGAGTCGGCAGCTCGTCCCGGCGGACTGGATGCGGCTTGCCACCGGCAGATATGTGCGGGACGGCGGCGAGACGCCCGTGGGCTACGGGTACACGTTCTGGGTGCGCGATGAGGGAGACCAGGTACCCGGGGATCTGTACATGTCTCGCGGCCACAACCAGAACCACAGCTACGTGATCCCGAGCCTGGATCTGGTGGTGGTACGACAGGGCAACCGCAACCGACAGCCACCCGGAGAGCCAAATTTCGCATCGACGCTGATTCAAAAGATAGTGGCGGCTATTCCTTCTTTCTGACACAGATGGCGCCGCAGAAGGCGTTCACACGAGTTGCCCAAGGGGGCGGTTCGAATTCCGCCCCGGGCATTGCAGGCGGTAGGGCGGTAGAAAAAGATTGACGATTGCAGATTGGCGATTGTAAACCCCCTGCCTGCCGGCAGTGGCGCGAGCAGCTCATGAGGGCATGAACACTGACAGTGTGAGCCGGCTGTCGGCGCGTCAAATCTGCAATGGCCAATCGCCGACCTGCAATCTGCAATCATGTTGTGGCCTCGGGTCGCTCCTAGTCGAATCCTGCCCAAGGCATTTCAGGTGTGCTCGCCAAAGTAATTCCCTTGCCGTACCTTAGTCCGTCATGACCGAGATCGTCGCCGGCTCCCGGCGATCGGCGCACTAACCAGGAGGTCATCATGATTGCTCCGACGCGCATACCCCTATTCCTTGCTGCCTTTGCTACGGCGGCGTGTGCTCCTCAAGGGCAGCCATCCCAAGAAGACATCGAGGCGGATATCGCGGCCGTGAACGCGGTTCGCGAGCTGGAGGTGGCGACTTTGGCCTCTGGGGAAGCGAACACCGCGTACATCGCGGCGGACGCCGTGCTGATGCCACCGAACGAGCCGGCCGTGAGCGGTAGCGATGCCATTGACGCATGGGTCAGCGATTTTGTGGCGCAGTTCACTGGGTCGGTGAATTACACCAGTTCTCAAGTCACAGTGTCTGGTGACTGGGCGATTGAGCACTATGCTGGGACGATGACCCTCACCCCCGTCGGCGGTGGTGACTCGACGGAAGAAGTCCTCAAGGGTATTCACGTGTATCGACGTGAAGCAGACGGGTCGTGGAAAATGGTCTACGACGTGTGGAACAGCGACGCACCGCTTCCAGGAATGTAGCGGAGGGAAACTCGTTGCCCGAAACCACCTCCTGCTTTTCGTCCGCCCTAGCCTGGGACGATCTGTGCGTCAAATCCCTGGCATTGAAGGCGTTAAGGCGGAAGGGCCCTTCGAGACGCGTCGCAACGCGGCGCCGTAGCCCTGAGGAGGACGCCGCAGGCGTCCGTCTCGAAGGGCTCCTGAGGGCAGGCGGACCAGTGGGAAGTCCATCCGCATGACTACTAGCGTGGGTAGGCTGGCGGTCAATACATTCGCGACACCATCTCAGCGCGCACCTGCGCATCTCGGTGTGTTCTGTGGCCTCGTTTGAAGTACTTGTGTGAGCCCCAAGAACGTGTGATCGCCGGAGAGCCAATGCCACTCCGGCGTTCCAGCGCAGCAAACTGGTTTCACGGACCCGCGGTTGCAACTTCCCGGGGGACCGCGGCAGCCAGCACCCCATCTCGGCCCTGGCCGGCTGAGCGAGGGCGGCACAGCCCAAGCGCGCATCTGCTTTTTTCTGCGAAAGCTGCGGCTCGTCGGCGCCCGTCCACCCCCCCCGGGGGTCTTCCGGTCGTCACCCGCAGGCGTAACTTAATCCCGATTGTTGTAGTCCCATTTCTGATGGAGGCCTCCAATGAAGCGCCGTGCCTTTGTCCGATCCACTCTCGCCGCCGCGGTCGCTGCCACCGTTCCCAGCAGGCGATCCCTGTCAGCCCGCTACCGGGTGGCCCCGCAGGTCCCATCCGACGTGGATGCGGTCACCGGGGATGGCAGGCAGGTCACGCTGCGCGGGAAAGCGATCGCGGAGCTGAGTGCCAAGCTACGAGGGCGCCTGTTGCTGGCCGAGCACGATGGCTATGACGAGGCGCGGCAAATCCTCAACCCGTCCTTCGACAAGCGCCCTGCGCTCATCCCGCAGGTCACCGGCACGGCGGACGTGCGAACCGCGGTGGACTTCGCAAGAGAGAACAGTCTGTTGCTGGCAGTGAAATGCGGGGGACACAGCTACTCGGGAAAATCGACCTGTGACGGCGGCATGTTGATCGACCTGTCCCCCTTCCGCAGCGTTCGTGTCGATCCGGCGGCTCGCAAGGCTTGGGTGACGGGCGGCAGCCTGTTGGGGCGACTCGATCACGAAACCATGGCCTATGACCTGGTCACGCCGATGGGGACCGTATCGCATACGGGTGTGGGGGGCCTGGTGACGGGGGGTGGGTTCGGTCGGCTGGCACGCCGTTTCGGTCTCGCCGTCGATAACCTCACGGCCGTCGACGTTGTGACGGCCGACGGTCAGTTCCGTCGTGCGAACGAGCATCAAAACCCGGATCTGTTTTGGGGTGTGCGTGGCGGAGGCGGTAACTTCGGAATCGTCACGTCATTTGAGTTCCGACTGCATCCGATGCAGCGCCAGATCGTCGGAGGCCAAATCCTGTTTCCGATCGAGAAGGCTCGGGACGTGCTCAGTTTCTACGGGGAATTCGAGACCCCGGACGACCTGTCCCTGGACCTCTGGATGATAAGCCCGCCGGGAGGTGATCCCGCCATGGTCGGGTTCGACGTGTGCTACTCGGGGCCCGCGAGCGAGGCGGAGCGGTCCCTCGCACCCGTCCGCAGGCTCGGCACACCAATGGTCGACGGCATTAAGGGCATGGACTACGTTGCCCTCCAGCGGTCCGGCGATATTAGCGATCCGAGAGCCCGCGCGACCTATCTCAAGGGCGGCTTCTACCCTGAAATGTCGGCGGGCTTTGTCTCGGCGATCGCTGAGGGGTTCGAGAGCAACCCAACCCGAACGACCCTGATCCTGATCCAGCAGAGCGGCGGAGCGATAGGGCGCGTCGCCAATGACGCCACCGCCTTCTCGCACCGTGAGGCGGCAGGCAACCTGCTTGCGATAACCGACTGGGCGGTCGGCGATGACGGGGCGGAGCACATCGCCTGGACGAGACGGTACTGGGCGGAACTCGAGCCGTTCACCCAGGGGTTCTATACGAACGACCTGACCCTCGAAGACAGCACCGCGACGATCAATGCCAATTACCGGGAGAATTACCCGCGGTTGGTGGAAATCAAGAACAGGTATGACCCGGGCAATCTGTTCCGCCTGAATGCGAACGTGCAGCCGACGGTGTGAACGGTAGGGCGGTAAGGCGGTCAGTCAGTCTACAGGACCGCCTCCGCGTACATCTGCGCGTTTCCGTGTGATCTGTGGCCTATTCGTACCGCAGTGCCCGCATCGGATCGACCCTCGACGCGCGTAACGCCGGAACGTAGCCCGCTCCCAGGGCCACCCCCGCGAGCAGGAACCCTGCGACGGCGACGACCATCGGGTCGTGTCCCTCCAACCCGAACAAAATGGATTGCGCGGCTCGGCCGAGAAGCAGCGCCGCAACCAGACCAATGGCAGCGCCAATTGCAGTCATGCGGCCGACGTGCCGCAGCACCATCCCGCGTACTCGCGGGCCGTCGGCGCCGAGTGCCATGCGGAGGCCGAACTCCCGCGTGCGCTGTGCTACGGTAAAGGCGAGAACCCCGTACAGCCCCACGGCGGCCAAGAGCGTTGCCAGCACGGCAAACGCGGCGGAGAGAATGCTAATAAGGCGGTCCAGAACCACGTTCTCCTTCACCTGCTGCTCGAGCGTCTTCAGGTTCTCGACGGGGAGGTTGGGGTCGAGCTGCCGTATGACCCCGGGGATCGCCCGCAGCAGTTGGCTGGGCTCGAGCGACGTTCGCACATAGAAGGTGATTGATCCGATGCGCTCGTCCTGACGGTAAGGCGTGAAGAACAGGGGCGGCGTATCCCGCTTCACCTCGCTGTACTTGGTGTCACCGATAACGCCGACGATCTGAATGTCCAACTCGCTCGTTTGACTGGTCGTCGACATCCACTTCCCGACTGCCTCCCGCCCGTTGAGGCCGAACTTTTTCGTAAAGACCTCGTTGACGACGGCCACCTTGGGCGCATTCGCTGCGTCGGTTCGCGTGAACTCGCGACCCGCCAATAGTGGCATGCCGAGCGTGCCGAAATAGCCCGCACCGACCTTGTTTAAGCGTGAGTTGTCATCGATGTCCGGACCGGATTCGAAACCCTGCACGGACACGTCGGTACCCCAATTGCTGCCCTCCAAGAGGGGAACGACGGCTGCGGAAACGCCGGTTACGCCCGGGATCGCACCCAGCTCATCTTCCACGCGCTCGAACAAGACCCCCGAGCGCTCCGGCTCGTAGCCGTTGAGCTCGGGAGAGATAGCGAATGTGACGACGTTTTGGGCGTTGAGGCCCAGGTCGACGCGGCTCACGTTCATGAGGCTCTTGATGAAAAGCCCGGCAGCGAACAGCAGTGCCATCGAGAGCGCGATCTGCGCCGTCACGAGCGCGCCGCGAAAACGCGCCGCCGCGCGGGCCCCAGATGGCTGCCCTGAATCGCCCCTCAAGACCGTCATGAGATCCGGCCGTGTGCTGTGGAGAGCGGGATACATCCCGAACAGGAGTCCGGTACCGATGGACAACGCCCCGGCGAAGAGCAGCACCGACGGGCGCAGCTCGAGTGCCAGCATGTTCGCGGCCTCGGCCGGTAGGATCGAGGCGATGGCAACTAACGTCCAGCGTGCGATCAAGAGGCTAGCGACGCCACCTATGACCGCCAGGAGGCAAGACTCTGTGAGGAGCTGCGTGGCGAGTTGCCGGCGGGTTGCGCCGAGGGATCCGCGAAGCGCCATCTCCAGACTCCTGTTGGCGCCCCGCGCCAGGAGCAGGTTCGCAATGTTGGCGCAGGCGATGAGGAGCACGACCCCGGTGGTGGCGAGCAGCAGGGCCAGGGGCGTCTGCACCTCTTCGTGCAGCGAGCTCTGGCCGCGGGGCCCCGGCTCGATGAGGATATCCTTGGCGCGAAACCGCGCCATCGTCTGTTCGCTCATGCCGGTCTGAAGCGGCGCCTCGACCTCGTTGACGATCGCCTGGTAGACCGTGTTGAGCTCCGCACGAGCAGCTTCGATGGACACCCCTGGCTTGAGGCGTGCGAACAGATACGCCCAGTAGCTCCGCCGATTGTCGAAGCGATCCCAACCCCTATTCATCTGCCCGCGCATCGTGATGGGCACGAACACGTCCGGCAGCCCACCCAGTGTCGTTCCCTCGAACCCGCGTGCCGCGACACCGATAACGGTCATCGGATGGCCGTTGACCACGATTGTCTGGTTCAACACTCCCGGATCGGCCCCGAGTCGGTTCTGCCAGTAGTCGTAGCTCAGCACGACTACGAAATGCTCTCCTACTCTTGCGTCGTCCGCAGGCCCGATCAACCGCCCCAGCTCCGCCCGCACACCGAGGAGCGGGAAGTAGGAGCCCGAGACGAGCATCCCCTCGCCGTTCACGGTCTGGGCCGAGAAGGCCAGGTTCGCGCCGAACAGGAGGTGCGCCGCGATGCCCGTGAAAGCGCCCTGTTCACGTTCCAGATCCCGGAACATTGGGTAGCTGAAGACGGCGTCGCAGTCGCCGGCCTGGTTACACGATTGCGATCCTGGCTTCGGCCCTGGAGCGGCAAGATTGACCAGCCGCTCCGGCTCCTGTACAGGGAGGGCCTGGAGCAGCATCTGGTCGAACAGCGAGAAGATCGCCGCGTTAGCGCCGATGCCGAGAGCCAACGACACGACCGCTACTGTCGTGGTGAAGGGGGTCTTGGTGAGTGTACGAAGTGCGAGTTTCAGGCCAGCCATGGGTCCGTCCTTTGAGGGGCTAGGGGCGCTTGCTCGCGGCATTGTTTCGGGGCGCCCGCGTTGCGAGCGTTGGTGCCCGTTAGAAGTTAGACGGAAAGTTCCCTCAGATGGTTGGACAGGACCGTGAGCCGTGGGGCCGCTTCGAGTATGATCCCATTACATCTCCGTTCGACCGATGGCAGGTGCGCTCTTGGAGGATCCTCACGCGCCACCTTCGCCGATCTGCAATCAAGAATCGTCTTTACTCGGGGCGCGGAGCCCCGTCGGCCTCTCGCGCCCCACCCCGGCTTGGCGGTATGTTGAAATTCATGCGGCTACCTTCCTTCCGCCCGGCATTGGCGCTCTCGGTTCTCGCGAGCTGTGGGGGCGAACCGTGGCCTCGACCTCCCGCGGTGCCCTTTGACCAGTTCCTGGCCGAACACCAGGAGTGGCGGGAATACCGCCGCTCGCGACTCGTGGCTCCGGGACCCGGCCCGGTACTGTGGATCGGGCTCTGGGAACTGCATCCGGGAGCCACGGCACTCGGCGCGGACTCCGCGCTGCCCATCGTGCTGCCGGCTGCTCAATCCCCCCGCTTGGCCGGAACGCTCCACCGATCAGCACAGGAAGTCCGGTTCGAGCCCGCTCCGAGTGCTCCAGTGCGGCTCGCGGACGGTACGCCGGTCGACAAGCCTCTTCCGTTGGCAAGTGACCTTTCCGATTCCGCCACGGTTTTGGCTCTGGGGTCGCTCGGTCTTCGCGTGCACGGCGAGCGGGGCACCGATCGGCTGTGGCTTCGGGTATGGGATGAGGAGCATCCGGCGCGGGAGACGTTCGCGCTACCGGAGGAATTTCCGCCGGACACCAACTGGCGCGTGGCAGCGCGGTTGCGATCGTACGCGGAGCCGCGCGACTTTCCCGTGATCGACGTTGCCGGAGGCCCGCAGGAGTTCATCTCGCCCGGAGAGCTGGTCTTCCGCGTCCGCGGCCGCGAGCATCGTCTCGTGGCGTTCGCCGGCCCGACCAGCACGAGCTTCTTCGTGATATTCAGGGACTCGACCGCCGCGACGACGACCTACGAGGCTGGACGGTATCTTCGCGTGCCGTTCGCCGATGCGGACGGCTGGACGACGATCGATTTCAACCGTGC
>JBDHFY010000212.1:0-7109 GCA_039590195.1 Gemmatimonadota bacterium
ACGGGATTACCATCTGCCATGGCGTGCCCACCATGTTTCAACTCTTGATGCGGGATGCGTCATTCGAGAGCAGGAATCTCTTCAGTGTCCGGACCGGCATTGTCGCGGGGAGCCCGGTATCTCCCGAGCTGGTGCAACGGACGAGGCGCTGGAATGACGTCCAGGTGGCCTACGGCCTTACCGAGACCGGACCAACGGTGACGATTACGCGCTTCGACGATTCCGCCGACATGCGCGAAAGCACGGTTGGCCGGCCGCTGCCCGGTGTGGAGATCAAGGTGCTCGACGTCCAGTCGGGTGCGCTGCACGGGCCGGAAGCCGTGGGTGAGCTGGTCGTCAAGGGTCCGAACGTCATGACGGGCTACTACCGCATGCCGTCGGAGACAGCCCGGTCGTTCACGCCTGAAGGGTTCTTCCGCACCGGCGATCTCGCCGTGCTGGACGAACACGGGGCGGCGACCATTATCGGCCGTCACAAAGACATGATCATCCGTGGCGGCTACAACATCTTTCCGCGCGAGCTGGAGGATGTCCTCCGAACCCATCCGGCCGTCGAAGACGTTTGCGTCGTGGGCGTCCCCAACGAAATCTTGGGGGAGATCGTGTGCGCGTGCGTCGTGCCGGTAGAGGGTGCCATCGTGACCGGCGATGAACTCAAGGAGTTCAGCGGCGAACGGGTGGCTGACTACAAAGTCCCAGATCTGGTTCGTTTCTTCGACACTTTCCCGATGACCGGGAGCGGGCAGGTGAAGCGACGGGAGCTGACGCAGGTGGTGGGGCTAGAATCGAGTGCTACGTGAAAGATGTCATGATTCCCGGGCGGGGGCCGCAGGCCATCCCTTCGGACCCCAAGATCCATGCACCGAATGCCGCGCTGCTGATCGATTTCGACAACGTGACGATGGGGATCCGTTCGGATCTCCAGAACCAACTCCGGAAGCTGCTCAACTCCGCAATCATCAAGGGGAAGGTCGCCGTGCAGCGCGCGTACGCCGACTGGCGTCGGTATCCCCAATACATCGTCCCGCTGTCAGAGGCCTCCATCGATTTGATTTTCGCGCCGGCGTTCGGTGCGAATAAGAAGAATGCCACAGATATTCGATTGGCTATCGACGCGCTCGAACTGGTGTTCACGCGTCCCGAGATCGGAACATTCATTCTCTTGTCCGGCGACAGCGATTTTTCGAGCCTGGTCCTCAAGCTCAAAGAGTACGGCAAGTACATAGTTGGCGTGGGCATTCGTGAGTCGGCGAGCGATCTCCTCGTGCAGAACTGCGACGAGTATTACAGCTACAGCGAGCTCACGGGATTGGCGAGAGAGGGCGAAGTGCAGATCCTTCACCGCGATCCGTGGGAGCTCGTCGTCGAAGCGGCGTGTCGTATGAAGGAGCGGGAGGACGTAATGCGATCCGATCGCCTGAAACAGGTGATGCAGGAGATCGACGCGCACTTCGATGAGAAGGACGCCGGCTTCAATCGGTTCAGTAAATTCGTCATCGAGGCCGGTCGGCGGGGATTGCTGCAGTTTGTGAAGATGGAGAACGGACAATACGAGATCGATGTGGGGCCGGACGCCAACGTGCCGCTGGAAGCCGCTCCGGCCGGGGAGTCCGCCCCGCCGGTGCGAGCGAAGCGCAAGCGCACGCGGACGCGGGTCGAGAAGGCGGCGGGCGCCGGCGGGCTGACGCTGGCGACCGCCTTTGCCCTCGTGAAAGACGCGCTCACCGACCTTGGAGCCGTCGACAAGACATCCGCCGATGCCGAGAACGTGCGGGAACGTATGATCGCATTGGCCGGCAGTGACGGCGATCCTACGTTCGAACCCAGGCGCTTCCAGCGTCTGCTCCGGCAGGCCCATGACGCAGGCATCATCGAGTTGGTGAAATCCACTGAGGGCGGCTACCTGCTCAAGCTGATGCCAGAGGCTGAGACGGGTGAGGAGGTCGTGGAGGCAGACGAGACGGTGGCGCGTGAGGCGAGTCCGACGCCGAAAACAGATTCCGGCACTGCTGAACCGCGCATGCGACGCAAGGCTGCGGGCGGGCGTGCGGCCGGCCGCTCCAAAAAGCCCGAGTCCGAGGTGGACAAGCCTGTGGTGACCGAGGAGCCGGTCACGACAGGGCCGACCGAGGAAAAGCCCGAGACACGGAAACCGGCGGCTAAACGCAAGCGGGCGAGCAGGAAGAAGCGGACAACCGCATCAGCGGCCGACGGTGAAACTGCCGCCGGGGAACCGGAAGCAGCGGCCGCGCCCGATTCAACGGAGAAGGTCAGCCCGAAGCGAAAGAAAGCCAAGACGACGTCACGCAGCCGCGCGGCGGACACGCAGCACAAGCATGCGACAACGCGGGAGCGAAAGGCCGAGGCTCCAAATGTCGAGCGTGCGCCAAGTGCTGAGGGGAGTCCCCAAGTGGCCGGTAGCGGCGGTGCGGCCGAACAAACCGGTGCTGCTGCGCCGTCGACATCCGCAAAGAGAAACCCGCGATTCCGCAGAGGTTCTCGCGGTGCCGGGCGGCGAGCGACGCCGGGGAGCCAAGAGAAGGCTGCGGCACCGCCCACGGAGTCGTCGCACCTGGCCACCCCGTCGGTTCCTGAGGAGGAGGTTCGACCCGAGTCCGCCGGGAGGCGTTCCCTTCGCTCCCGTCCGGGAAGCCGAAGCCGCGGCCGGGCGCCGGCGGCCAAGCAAGAAAAGAAGACCGCAGCGTCGCCACCCGAGCCCCGTGTAGAGCCGGACACGGAACCACGAGCAGCCGCCACGCCTCCGGAGGCTCCTGCGGAAGCTGAGCAGCCATCGGGTCGTGGAGGCGGGTTGTTCAAGCGCATGACGGACGCTCTTCACAAGGCAGTGTTGGGAGACGGCTCGACGGAGGAGGAGTAGCAGACCGGCGGATGGGGGTGCCAGGGCCTTTGCGACCCAAATTCTACGCGCGCGACACCGTCAGTGTCGCGCGCGACCTTTTGGGATGCGTGCTGGAGACGAAGACTCGAGGTGTCTTGACCTCGGGGCGAATCGTGGAGGTGGAGGCCTACCTCGGCCCCGACGATCCGGCTGCCCACAGCTTCGGCCATCGCCACACGGAACGCACCGCGCCCATGTACGGACCGCCGGGAACATCGTACGTCTACTTCATCTACGGTGCGCATTGGTGCTTCAACGTCGTGACCGAGCAACAGGGCTACCCAGCAGCCGTTTTGGTTCGAGCCTTGGAGCCCTTGGAGGGCCTTTCCGCCATGCGCCGCCGCCGCAGAACCAAGGATGACCGACTCCTCTGCTCCGGTCCGGGCAGGCTGTGTGCGGCGCTGGGCATCACGGGCTCCCTGAACCGGCGCTGCCTCGACGAAGAGCGCCTCCGGATTACCGGCCGAAACGAATCCGCCCCGAGGGATATCGGGGCGGGTCCGAGGATCGGCGTGTCGCGCGCGGCGAGCTGGCCGCTGCGTTTCTACCAGATGGGCTCACCGTGGCTGTCGCGCCGGCGGTGACGGGTCTACCGTTCCGTGGTGACGGCCTCCTTCGAATGCGTCAGGATGAAGCGGAGCCCCGTGGTGAACGAGTGCTGCTCGCTGCTCACGAGAAAGTCGTCAACGGACGGGTAGAAATGGTATTGGCCGAAGATCGCCCAACGCGGCAGGAAGCGCAGCTGGAATCCCCCACTCAGCGCGAGGTACGCTTTGGTCGCCAACTCGTCGACCTGCTCCTGAACGAACTGTTGTTCCTGGAGTGTCGCGAACGTTCCCCCTGGCACGGCATCAGTCACCCTTTGGATCACGAACCCTGCGCCAAGAAGGATATTGAAGCGATTGCCGCCCGGGATGGCGTACAGTGACGCTTGAAGCCGTTGACCGTTTTGCCACGTCACGTCTCTGCCGTCAGCAAGGGTCGCCGCTCCCGATCCGTCGATATAGAAGATCTCGTCGAACGCGACGTACAGCGCTGAGCTGCCGGACGTAATCAACCAGTGGCCACCAGCGGACACAGCCAGATCGGTGCCGTTGAAGAGCGTTACGCCGCCTTGGGCTCCCCAGAACCACTTGTTTCGCCAAGAGGCGTCGACTTGGGCAGATGCTGGCGTCGCCATGGCCAGCGCCAAAGCGACAGCGGCGATTGGCGCGGATCGTTTCCCCATCGAGTGTCCTCCAATCCCCGACTTGGCCTGCTCAGCTGCCGGTCGGTCGGGACGGGTCGTAGCGGCCTGTATGGTTCTGCCGCCTGGTTTCGCGGGTACACCGAAAATAGGAACGACAGGGAAAAAACGCGAGGCCCAATTATGCTCTAGCACGTTGTGGGCGGCTCATTTACGCGTGAAGAGCGCCACAATGTGACTCCCATCACAGGTTTTGTGTGCGGGAGCACCCACGGCCCATTGCGACGATGATGGTTGGCTCCGTGCCCTTGCGATCGAGCGCGAGACCCCACCACGAGCGTCAGATCAAATTCAGTCGCTTTCCAACCTTGGAGAAGGCTTGCAGGGCCTCGTCGAGGTCGTCGCGTGTATGGGCGGCCGAGATCTGGCATCGCACCCGTGCCTGCCCCTTGGGAACGACCGGGTACCCGAAACCCGTCACGAACACGCCCTCATCGAGCAGCATGTCACTCAGCTGGATCGCCTTGGCCGTCTCCCCGAGGATCACCGGAATGATGGCTGTGTCGCCCTCGAGGGGGCGGAACCCGCGTGCAAGGAGCTGTTCGCGGAAATACCGGGCACTGTCGTGCAACGTCGTCACGAGTTCGGGATGATCTCTCAGATGGTTGATCGCCGCCAGCGCGCTCCCAGCCACGGTACAGGGAAGGGCATTGGAGAATAGCTGAGGACGGGATCGCTGCGTCAGGTAATCGCAGAGCGCTTCCGACGATGCGGTGAAACCGCCGGCGGCTCCTCCAAGAGCCTTGCCCAACGTGGAGGTGACGATATCCACCTCTCCGAAGACGCCCGCGTGCTCCGGAGTCCCCCTGCCGGTTTCACCCAGCGCCCCCGTCGCATGTGAGTCGTCGACCGCCACCACCGCATCGTAGCGACGCGCGAGGTCCACGATATCGGCAAGCCTGGCGACGTCCCCCTCCATCGAAAACACGCCATCGGTGAAGATCAAGCGCGTGCGGCACGACTTGGCGGCCTCGAGCTTGGTCTGCAGGTCGTCCATGTCGGAGTGGCTGTAGACGGCAGATTGACACTTGTTGATGGTTCGGGCGAGGCGGATGGCGTCGATGATCGACGCATGGTTCAGCTGATCTGAGATGACGATGTCCTCCGGGCCGAGGATCGTCGGGCACAGTCCCTCGTTGGCGTTCCAGCAGGACACGTAGCTGACAGAGGCCTCGGCGCCCACCAGGTCTGCCAGGGCTTTCTCCAGCTCGCGATGGATGGTGAACGTGCCACAGATGAATCGCACGCTGGACGTCCCGGCGCCATAGCGGTCGAGCGCGGCCTTGCCCGCTGCGATCACGTCGGGCTTGTCACTCAACCCCAAATAGTTGTTGCTGGAGAGGATGATGATCTCTCCCCGCCCTTCCATGGTGACCCGGGGCGCTTGAGGCGAGTCGAGGTAATTTAGGCGCTTGTACACGCCGTCTCGTCGGAACTGCTCCAGCTCGCTTCGGAATCGTTGCTCGACTGACGTGTTCATGCGTTATCCCTCAATGTCGAGAATGACCTTGCCGGCCTCCCCCGACCGGATGGCGGCGAGGGCTCCGTCGATCTCGGTCAGCGGAAAGGTGTGAGTAATGACCGGGGTGGGATCGAGGAGCCCCGTCCCGAGGAAACACCTCATCTGGTGCCATGTCTCGAACATCCGCCGGCCGACAACGCCGTATATCGTGATTCCCCGAAAGATCACGTCATTGGCCAGCCCAATGGAGACTTCCCCTTTGGGAATTCCGAGGAGCTGTACACGGCCACCGAGACGCGCACTCTGGAGGGCCTGACGCACGGCGACCGGGTGCCCTGACATTTCGCACACGACGTCCGCTCCTTCGCCATCGGTCTCCTCGCGGATGCGGGCCACGGGGTCCTCATTGGATGGATTGATCAACACTTCGGCACCCATGCAACGCGCGAGTTCGAGGCGGCGTTCGTTGAGGTCCGCCGCGATCACGTGTGAGGCGCCGGCGGCCCGCGCCACGCCCACGGCAAAGCAGCCGATCGGTCCACAGCCCAGGACGAACACCGAATTGCCCGGGATGCTGGCCGTGAGGACCGTGTGAAACGCGTTGCCGAGGGGGTCCATGATCGCGCCGACGGTGGTAGGGATGCTCTCGAGTGGGATGACGTTGCCGGCCGGCATCGCAATGTATTCGGCAAAAGCCCCGTTGCGGTCGACCCCGATGATTGCGGTGTTGCGGCACACGTGGCCGTTCCCGGTTCGGCACTGCCGGCAGTGACCACACACGATGTGTCCCTCTGCCGTCACCGCCTGGCCGACCTTGAGATCGACTGTAACCTCGTCGCCGATCTCCACGATCTCACCTGCGAATTCGTGCCCGACGACGACGGGAGGTTTTATCCGGCCCTGGGCCCACTCGTCCCACTGGGCGATGTGCAGGTCGGTTCCGCACACACCCGCGTGCTGTACCCGGATGAGCACTTCGGTCGGACCGCAAGACGGTTTGGGGACGTCAGTGATCGCTAGGCCCGGGCCGGCCTCGAGTTTCTGAATGGCGCGCATCACTCCTCGCAGGATACGGCCGCGGAAGGCGATCAGTCATGAATACGTACCGCCAACTGGGACCGATTACTTAGAGAATACTGCGGATATATCCGCCATCCACCTGGAGTGCGGCGCCGGTAATATAACCCGCGGCGTCCGACGCCAAGAACGCGACTGCGGCCGCCAGCTCGTCGGGCTCCCCCATCCGGCGCTGAGGAATTTCCGCCACCAGCGACGCCTCGATCTCCTCTGCACTCCTCTGCTCGTGCGCAGCGCGCTCGTTAACCAGATCGGTGACGCGACCAGTTCTCATGTAGCCCGGACAAACGGAGTTGACGGTCACGCCGTCAGTTGCCACCTCGTCCGCCAGGCTCTTGGCAAATCCGAGCACGCCGGCTCGGGCCGTGGTGGAGAGGATGAGTCCTCCAAGCGGTTGCTTGGCGGCGATGCTGGTCAAGCAGACG
>JBDHFY010000213.1:0-9582 GCA_039590195.1 Gemmatimonadota bacterium
TGCACGGGCTGCAAGAAGTGCGCAGAGATATGCCCTTGCGGCTTCATCGAGATGGCGTGAGCTGATGAGCATCCCCCGGATTCTCATCGCAGGCCTACGGGGCGGCAGCGGCAAGACGCTCATATCCTTGGGACTCGTGGCCGCCTGGCGCAAGAAGGGTCGCCGCGTGGCACCTTTCAAAAAGGGTCCCGATTACATCGATGCGGCCTGGTTATCGCGGGCCGCCGGCACGCCGTGCCGCAACCTCGATCTCTTTCTCGTATCCCCGCACACCGTCAAACGATCCTTTGTGACCTCGGCTCAACATGCCGACGTGGCGGTGATCGAGGGGAACCGCGGCCTGTTCGACGGCGTCGACGTCGAAGGAACTTACAGCACCGCGAAGTTGGCCAAGCTACTGCAGACACCGGTCATTCTCGCCGTCGACTGCACCAAGGCGACACGTACGGTCGCAGCGACCATCCTGGGATGTCAACGGCTCGATTCGCGGGTGCCCATTCAGGGAGTCATCCTGAATCAAACAGCTGGGCTTCGACATGTGTCGGTGCTGCGGGACTCCATCGAGCAGATCTGCGGCCTGCCGGTGCTGGGAGCCGTTCCTCACATTTCTGATCAGATGTTTCCGGAGAGACATCTAGGCCTCGTACCACCCCAGGAACATGAGGAAATGACGTCTGCGATTCAACAAGCGGCTCGCATAGCAGAACAACATCTGGACCTGAAGGGCATTTGGGGTCTCTCCCAGCAGGCGCCGGCACTCGAACCCCAAGAACAGAGCCCGACGGACCAAGACCAATCGAAGCCCGAGGTCGCTCGTATCGGCGTGTTCCGAGATGCGGCGTTTCAGTTCTATTACCCCGAAAACCTCGAGGCGCTGGCCCGAGAGGGTGCGACGCTGATAGAAATTTCGCCGCTCTCCAACAGGACCCTGCCGGACGTGGACGCTCTCTACATTGGAGGCGGCTTTCCGGAAACCCTGGCTCCCGCTCTGGCGGACAACAAGTCGTTCCTTGACTCGTTGTGCCACTCTATCAAACAAGGTCTGCCAGTCTACGCGGAATGTGGTGGCGCCGTCTTCTTGGGGGAGAAGCTCCTGTTCGAGGAGAAGGAATACCGCCTGGCAGCCGCACTGCCCGTCGTGTTCGCCTTCGGGACGAAACCGCAGGCGTGCGGCTACACGGTGCTCGAGACCGTGCAGCCCAATCCATTCTACTGCGTGGGAGACTCCCTTCGGGGGCACGAGTTCCACTACACCTTCATGCAGTCGTCTGCGGTGAAGAACCTGACCTTCGCCTTCCACGTGCGCCGCGGACATGGATTTGACGGCCAACGAGACGGCCTGTGTTACCACAATGTGCTCGCCTCCTACACGCATGTGCATGCGTTGGGGACGGAGAAGTGGGCGCCGTCCCTGGTTCAGGCAGCGCTTCGGTTCAATTCATGCGTGTCGGGCAAGACGGACGTCAACTTCTGCGAGGGGCCGGAACCGAGCCATATGACAGCATCTCGGGGAAGACGCTGAGGGGAGGCCGTCCGTGGCTGAGAGTCCCGCCAGCATCCTCGGGTACGCCCGAGTTGGGCGCGAGATCCTCAAGGAAACGACGAAGAAGTTAAGGACCTCCCGGTTCACCATCACGATCGCAATACTCACACTCGCCCTACTGCTCCATCCGACCGCGGTTCAGGCCATCGAAGAGACGGGGGCCGTGGCCGACGGCGACACGGCCTGGTGGGTGTGGCCGCTCGTCTTGTTCGTGATCACATTCGTCATGGGGATCCTCGCGGCGCTGGGGGGCGTGGGCGGGGGGGTCCTCTTTGTTCCGATCGTCAGCGGTTTTTTCCCCTTTCACCTCGACTTCGTCCGCGGCTGCGGCCTCCTGGTGGCCCTGTGCGGCGCCCTCGCCGCGGGCCCAGGATTCCTGAAGATGAATCTGGCCAGCCTGCGCTTAGCAATGCCCGTGGCCCTAATCGCCTCGAGCTGCGCCATTGTCGGCGCGATGATCGGCCTGGCTCTACCGACGCATATCGTCCAGACATCACTCGGGATCACCATCTTGGGCATCGTACTTCTCATGATCTTGGCGAAAAAGTCCGAGTTCCCGGAAGTCAAGGAGGCGGACCGCCTGTCCTCGGCCCTGCGAATCTACGGCGTGTACCGCGAGGCCAGCATCGGTCGAACGATCGACTGGAAAATCCACCGGACACTCTGCGGGTTGGTCCTCTTCACCGGCATTGGCGTCATGGCGGGAATGTTTGGACTCGGGGCGGGCTGGGCCAACGTTCCCGCTCTCAACCTGGTCATGGGCGCGCCGCTCAAAATCAGTGTGGCGACCAGCAAGTTCCTCCTCTCGATCACGGACACGTCGGCGGCCTGGATCTACGTCAACAGAGGCTGTGTGATCCCAATGATGGTTGTGCCATCCCTGGTCGGCATTATGCTGGGATCGTTCATCGGGGTGCGGATCCTCCGAGTCGCCAAGCCGACTTTCATTCGCTGGATCGTGATCGGCCTGCTGCTTTTTGCCGGCACCAAAGCCATCACCACAGGTTTGGGCCTCCCGTTCATCGTCTAGCAAACGACGGGGAACATCGAGATGACCGAAGAGCCAGCAACCCCTAAAGTCAACGAAGAGCAGATTCTTTACGCGAAGATTCTGGAAATCGGCATGTCCCTCGGGCTGGGGATTTTGCTCGTGACCTTTGCCCTCTACATCTTCGGTATCGTTGCGCCGTGCGTACCCGTCGAAGAACTACCCAACTACTGGGTGATGAATGTCGACGATTACGTGGAAGCCACAAACAATGACCACCTGCACCACGAGCACCCCATCACCGGGTGGTCCTGGCTCTCGGTTCTCGGAAAAGGAGACTATCTCAATTTCCTGGGGATCGCCGTGCTCTCCACAGTGACGATCATTTGCTTCCTGGGGATCACCCCCACACTGCTCAGGAAGAAGGACAGGATTTACGCCGCTATGGCACTGCTGGAGGTCGCAATCCTGGCGCTCGCCGCAAGCGGTATCCTGGTGGTCGGTCACTGAATGAGGCACTCCCACGGCCCGATTCGTTAGCCCAGAGATCCGGCCTTTGCACAGTGAATCCCCGACTCACGGTACATGCCGTAGGTGCCGGCGCAAAGCGAGCCCCATCCGGCCGGCTACCCTTGGACCACACGACCGGCTAGATTCAGCGCTCTCCCCACACATGCACTCAAAGGGATTGCTACATGACCACTTCGTTCGATATGGCCACGCTCAGCGTGGGGCGCGGCTTCGTCGGTCTCCCTTCTTCGATGCCATACAGCGCTACGGCTGTCAAGGATACACGGTCTACAATCACATGTTTCTCCCCATCCGCTACGACGATCTGGAGCAGGAATATTGGCGCTTGATCAGTACGCCCTCATGAGCAGTGGAGGAAAGGACTCGACCCTGGCCCTGGACCGGGCGCGCCGTCAGGGCTTCGACGTCAGGTGCATGGTCAATATCTATCACGGGCCGTCTAAGCGCGTGGCATTTCACGGCGTGAGGAACTCACTGATCGCTGCGCAGGCGGTAGCGTGCGGACTCGAGCACCTGACGGCGGCCACTGGCCCTGATGAGTACGAGCCGGTCTTCCTGCGATTGCTCGATGAAGTGAAAGGACGTGGCCTCACAGGCATCATCTTCGGCAACGTCCACCTCGACGATGTGCGTGCATGGTTCGAATGCCGCGTCACTGCCGCCGGACTCGAGCATGTCGAACCTTTGTGGGGTGACCCGCCCGCTGAAATACTGCGCGAAGTAATCGAGCGCGGCTTCCGTGCCGTCGTGGTTAGTGTCGATAACGAACTCGGCGCCGGCGACCTTCTGGGCAAAGAGCTGGACACAGAGTTCTTGACGGTGCTCGCGGAACGGAATACGATCGACCCCTGTGGCGAGGGTGGGGAGTATCACAGCTTTGTGTACGACGGCCCCACCTTCAGTGCACCGATGCAGATCGTGCCCGGCGACATTAGAATACAAGATCACCATCGCCTGCTCGATTTGACGCTTTCGGAATAGTGTGAAAGCCCGCCCCAGCTTGGGACCATCAACTCATTCATTGTTGAGGACAAGACATGCATCCACAACGTCGACGCGTAGTGCTCCTTACGTTCGCCCTCGGCCTCACAACGCTCCCGATTCCCGCGCACGGCCAGCACACCCTCACCCTCGAGAACGGTGATCGTCTGACGGGGGCCCTCGTCGCCATCGCTGGCGGTGTCTGGAAGTTTCGGTTCGGCGGGAACGAGGCGGAGTTCCCCGTATCTCTGGTAGCTGCGATACAAACAGACGGCCCGATCGGCGTCCGCCTCGCGGACGGGACGGTAGTCGCCACGACCATCAACGCCGGCCCTGCCGGCCTACAGATGGTGACGGCTGATGGCACCACACAAACCGTACCGCCGTCCGCACTCGAAGCCGTGGGGGCCCCAGACAACCTCGCAGCTCTCGTGCCCGTGCCCATCGGCTTCTTCCGACCCATCGGCAGGTTCTGGAGCGCCAATACCGCCGTGGGCTTCTCGGACAAGAGCGGGAACAGCCGCGCCCGGGGCATTTCGGGAACGTTCGAGCTCGCACGGCGGAGCCCCAAGGACCGACTGACGCTGACGGCGGGCTTCAACCGGGAGCAGAGTGAGGTCGCCGAGAGCGGTTTCGAAACCACCGTCAGCAAGTACTACGCTCAGCTCCAGGTCGACGTCTTCCTGAATGCCAGGATCTTCGTCTTCACATCGACCCGTCAGGAACGGGACCGGTTTCAGGACATCTCCCTGCGTTCCACCTACAACGTTGGGCTCGGCTACCAGGCCGTGACGACGGACGCCACCGACCTCCGGTTCTCTCTCTCCGGCGGCGCCCGTCGCGAGAGCTTCATCTCGGGGGGCGCGGAAACCGCGGGAGTGGCGGCCCTGGGGTCGGCCTTCCGGCAGACAGTGGGGCCGGCCATTCTGGCCTGGCAGATCGACGTGACGCCAAATGTCCAAGAGTTCAGCGACTTCCGCCTCGTCTCGGATGCCAGTATTACGGCGCCCTTATACAAAGGAATAGGCGTTCGGTTCGGGATTCTGAACGAGCACAACAGCCAACCGCAGCCGGGCATCAAGAAGCACGACCTGCTGGTGACGACAAGGCTGTCGTATACGATCGGGCAATAAGAGCTACTAGCTATTAGCTGCTAGCTGTTAGCTGGAGGCGGCTGGCGGCCGGCGGCCAGCTGTGAGCCCGACAACCCCTCACCCGCCCTGGGAGCGGTACCCCTCCACCACCCCAGCTCCACCCTGCGGGGAGCGGTCACTGCACCACCGCGCAAGCTGCCAGCGCTCAACAGTTGGACCCCCCCCCGCTCCCCGCTCCCGGGGAGGGAGGGGGATGGGGGAGAGGTCTTCTCCCTCCACCCTACACCCTACACCCCACACCCCACACCCTACTCCCTACTCCCCATATCCGCGTCCCTCTTCGCCTTGAACTCCGTACCCTCCCGCCAGTTGGGAAAGTCGTCGCTCGCCGCAATGCGATAGCCTACCACAAAGAGAATCCGCAGGTCGTCGACGGCGCCGGACAGATCCCAATTCGGATCGAACTCATCGCTGGGCTTGTGATACCGTTGGGCGGTGTACTCATCTCGCCGCGCCATGGTCCACTCCTCACCGTGCTCCACGTGATCGATCCCGTTGTCGGTGTACAGCGCGGGGATACCCTCTTTGGCAAAGCTGAAATGATCGGACCGGTAGTAGAATCCTTTCTCCGGCTCGGGGTCGCCCCGCACCACACGGTTCTCGTCGCGAGCAGCGGCTTCGAGATATTCATCGAGCTCCGAATTGCCGTGGCCGATGACTGTGATGTCATTCATCGGTCCGTAGATGTTCAGGCCATCCATGTTGATGGCGGCCACCGTTTTGTTGCGCGGATACACGGGATGGGTGGCATAGTAGGCCGACCCCAGCAATCCAAACTCTTCTGCCGTGACGGCGAGAAACAACACCGATCGCGAGGGACGCTCTTCCAGACGGGTGTAGGACTCGGCGAGCTCCAAGAGCCCCGCCATTCCCGTCGCATTGTCGAAAGCACCGTTATAGATCTGGTCGCCCTCGAGGCTCTCATCCCGACCGAAGTGGTCCCAATGCGCCATATACACGACGTATTCGTCGGCTCGGTCACTTCCCTGCCACACACCAACAACATTGTTCGACCGCGACTGTTCGAGATTATTGGTGATGCTGACCGATGCTGTCACGCCGAGTGAAGTGGCCTGGAACTCCCGGCTTGCCGCCTGCTCCTTGAGCACATCATAATCTTCCCCGGCCTGACTGAATATCGTTCGCGCGACGTCGAGGGTGACCCAGCCTTCCAGCGCCACCCGGGACATGTTCGCGTCTTCGGACTCGAGATCGAATTGTGGTCCCGTCCAGCTATTCTCGACGACCGCCCAGGGATATCCAGCAGGCTCCGTCTCGTGGACGACCAGTGCTGCTGCCGCCCCTTGCCGGGTGGCTTCCTCATACTTGTACGTCCACCGCCCGTAATACGTCATAGTGTTGCCGTTGAAGAGCGCCGCGTCCTGTGTCGCAAATCCCGGATCGTTTACCAGAATCACGACCGTCTTGCCCGTGACGTCGACGCCTTCGTAGTCGTTCCAGTCGTACTCCGGAGCAACGACACCGTAACCCACGAACACCAACTCTGAGTTCGAGAGCTGAGCGCGCTCGACTACACGCTTCGTCCAGACAATGAACTCACTGCCTGCACTGAACCGGTTTGTAGTCCCGTTGCCGCGGATCGCGAGCCTGGGCTGATTGCGGACCGTGATCTCCACCAAGGGAACCGGCTGGAGGTAGCTGTCACCGTTGCCCGGCGCCAATCCGATTCGCTCAAACTCGCGTTGGAGAAATTCGATCGTGCGTTCCTCCCCCGGCGACGAGGGCCCCCGACCCCCGAACTCATCTGACGCGAGCGTCTCTATATTCGCGGCCAACTCGTCGCTAGTGATGGTCTCTAGAGCGGGGGCCATCCGCGCGGCATCCGACCCACAGCCGATGATGGTCATCGCCGCTATCACCAACAACCCTGCTTTCACTTTATGTTCGTGCTCTCAGCTGCGCTGCTACATAATCTAACAATCGTCCCTTCTCCCCTATAATCCCGACAACTCCTGCGTTATGTGCTCCACTCGAGCCGCCATGCGGTTGATCGCGTTCGTGACCATGACCGCCTGTTGCGCCGCCTCGGTCAAATCACCCTGCTCCACCGCCTCCCGGATGCCCGGCATTGTCTTCACACCGTAGCCCGTGTAGAAACCCGGGGCGTAGATCGAGTGTCGAAACCACTCCCGGCGGGGAAGGCCTTCGGGGTTTCCGAGATCCCGCTCCGCGAGGAAGATTTCTCGATTGACCGATTGCAGCTCGTCACGCTTGCCGTCCATCCAGCGTGATCCCCGGCTCGTGACCACTTCCGCGGCTGCATCGAACGCTTCTCCGGCGGCGGCCAAGCGGTTCACTGCCGACCGCACGGCACGCAGGTCGAGCCGGTCCTCTCCGAGTTCCTTGGCGGCAAGCTCTTCGATCTCATCCACATACTCGCCGTAGGTGCGAGCAGCGTCGGAAAACGAGAACGGCAATAACGGCGCGTCGAGCATTCGCAGCAACGCCATCCCGATCCCTCCGGCCTGCGACTTCCCGAAGACGAATCCCGGATCCATGAACTTCGTATAGTGGGCGTAGCTGTCGTAGACGGAGTGGTAGACGCCGGCTGGCTGTCCCCCGCCATAGCCCAGGTTGAGGGATGCCACGTTCAGGTGGTCGATGAACACCGTGTAGTCGGAGCCGGAGCCCAGCGCACCAAGGCGAGCCCCTCGCTCGATGGTCTTCGCGGAGTCTTCCGCACTCTGAGCATCCTCGAGCAGCCGAGCCAGCCAGGCTTCGAGGCCGCTCTTCCCTGATTCGGGATGCTCGAGGTCTCTCGCCACCTCACGGACAAACGATTCCAGGCTGTGCGAGCCAGCGCCGCTGACCACGCCACGACTGTACGCGTCGGTGTTGAAATACACGACGGCCTTCCCCGTGAGGTCCTCCCGATGGTGTTCTGCCCACTCCGTGGAGCCCAGGAGACCCCATTCTTCGCCGTCCCACAGCGCGAAGATCATCGTGCGGCGTGGCCGCCAGCCGGTCTTCAGCAATTCAGAGAACGAGCGGGCGGTTTCCATGAGGGCGACAGCGCCCGAGATCGGATCATTTGCGCCGTTCACCCACGCGTCGTGGTGATTGCCGTGAATCACCCACTGATCTTCGTCAATGGCGCCGGGGATGCGGACAACCACGTCGTAGAGCGGCCGGACTTGCCAGTCAAATTCCAGATGCACGCGGACCTGCGCCGGCCCAGGACCCACGTGATACGTAATGGGGAGCGCGCCCTTCCAATCATCGTTGGGCGCCACCTCACCACCCAAGGCCTCGAGCAGTGGCCGGGCGTCACCGTACGACATGGGGAGCACGGGAATGGGCACGAGTGTCCTGGCCTCCGACCGGTCGAGTTTTCGTTCGCCCCGCTTTGCTCCCCAGCCCGGCGTCAACGGATCGCCTGGGTGCACCGGCATGTCCATCACACTTCCCCGCTGGGCTCCCATCTCCGGACGCATGGGCCCCTTCGGATAGGCATCCTCGACGTAATAACCGTCGTCTTCCGGATCAGAGTAGATGATGCACGCGAGGGCGCCGTGCTCGGCCGCCACCTTCGGCTTGATACCGCGCCAGCTCCGGCCGTACTTCGCGATGACGATCTTGCCCCGGACATCGATGCCCATCCGCTCGAGCTGCTCGTAGTCTTCGGGCACACCGTAATTGACAAACACAAGCTCGCCAGTCACGTCTCCGTCGGCCGAATACGCGTTGTACGTGGGAAGCTGTCCTTCATCGTCAGAGTCTTTGTCCTCAGGGATCACCGGCTCCTCGAGACGTGCCACATACGAGCCGGGGCTCAACAACTCCACGCGGCGCGTGGTGGGCATCGGCATCAGCGCCTCGAACTCCTCGATCTCCGCGTCGAGGCCCCACTCCCGAAACTTGCCCAGCGCGTAGTCCGCCACGGCCCTCGAGCCGGGAGATCCTGCGTGGTGTGGCTCCTCGGTCATCACCGACATGTATTCCCGCAATCGCGCCGTATCCGGCGTTTCGCGCAGAATGGCCTCCAACCGTGCCCGTTCGGCCAGCGCATCTTCAGGGAAGCCCCGGATGGGTTGCTGCTGTTGCGCAATTCCCTGCCCCCATGGGGCCAAAGCGGACAAAGCAAAGACGAGCAAGAAGGTCGGTCGGAAAAACGGAACCATGGGTAGCCCTCCATTGGGACATTTCGGGGTTTTGTGGCCGCGTGGCTATACTAAGGAATAGGTTCAAACACGGCTAGAGGGCCGGGGGCCGTTCATCTGGCGGTCACGAGCTCTCCATAAATCGCATCGATCCGCTCGGCGGTTGCATCGGCGTCGTTCTCTACAGGGCGTCACTCGGTCTCCCGGTAGTCGTCTACGGAGCCGGCATGGCGTCAACGGCGACGTCGCAGCACAGGATACACG
>JBDHFY010000214.1:0-6996 GCA_039590195.1 Gemmatimonadota bacterium
GGTGAACGCACGGCTCGATCTGGCGCTAGCCAATCCAGGCGGGCCGGATGACGTCGTGCTGCAGCCGAGGGATTCGCTGCACGTTCCGGAGTACATCCCGACGGTACGGGTGACAGGCGCCGTGATCAACCCGACCAGCGTGCTGTACCAGCAGGGGGCCGGTATCGACTACTACATCGAGAACGCCGGCGGCTATGCCCGGAACGCGGACAAAGGTCGCGTGAGCGTACAGTTCGCGAACGGCTCGGCGGAGGTGAAGCGCAAGGTGTTGTTCCTCGCCCGCTCACCGACACCGGGACCGGGCAGTGTGGTCGCCGTCGCCGAGGTGCCGGAGGGCGAGGGTGTGAACGTCAATCAGTTGCTCGGCACGATCGCCCAGCTGCTGACGAGTGCGGTGGCGGTTATCGCGATCGTGGTGAGGTGAAATGCCCGCGATCCGCTGCGCGGGAGTCGGACCCATCATCGACCGGAGGCGGCACCGCCCCCAACGAGATCGAGTGGTTGAGCCTCAAGGAATGTCAAGACGCGACGTCGGGTCGCAGTCGTGATCCGGCACAGGACCAACGTGGGACGCACCATCCACGGGCGGATAGCCCCGGACGTCGGTCGGGGATCTCGCGGGCGCGGGCGGGCGTCATGACGAGCTTCGACAATCGGCGTGCTACCGCCGAGTCTTCGCCCGCGGCCGTGCTCTCGGTCCTCGTGGACAGACTCCGCTGGTTCCTCGCTCCGCCCATTCTTGCCGTGGCATTCGCCGTCACGGCGTACGTCCTTTACTACCGACACCTGTACATCGCCTCGGCCGTGATCGTTCCGAGCACACCAGCATCGGCCGCGGGCGGCCTCTCAAGCCTCGCCGCGCAGTTCGGCCTCTCGGTGAACCTCTCAGGAGAGGGGGAACCGCTCGCATTCTATCAGGAGCTGGTGCAGTCCCGCGAGCTGCTCCTCGCCCTTGCCCAAACCCCTTACCGCGTTCCAGGATCGGCCGACTCGACCACGATCATGGCCCTGCTTGACATCCAACTCGACGATGACACAGCGCAGGCTAACCTCGACGCCGTCGACGCGCTGCGGAGTCGCATCAGCACGGCCGCCAATCACAATGCAGGTACGCTCACCATACGGACCACGGCGGGCGGCCGGCAGCCCGCTGAGTTCCTCGCCCTCCGGATTCTGGAATTGGTGAACGATTTCAACCTGAGGAAGCGCCGGCACCAACCGGCCGAGGAGGTGCGGTTCACTGAGGAGCGCCTCGCCGCCGCCCAGGCTGCGCTGCAGGAGGCGGAGCGCGATCTTGAGCAGTTCCTGGAGCGCAATCGGTCCTACGAACAGTCGCCGGCGCTCCGGTTCGAGTACTCCCGCCTCCAGCGCCGCCTCGATCTACGACAGAGCGTGTACGTTGCTCTGGCTCAAGCTCACGAGCAGGCAAGTATCGAGGCGGTTCGCAATACCCCCGTCATCACGGTACTGGACCATCCCGTCGGTTCGGCCGAGAAAGCCAAATCGCTCTTCGGTATGTTGTTCTTGGGGGGCGCACTCGGCGCCGTTGGGGGCGTCGGACTGGCATTCGTCAGGGAGTACCTAGACAACTACCGCCTCACTCATGCGGCGCCGAATCGTGGACGGCCGAGTTTCGACGTACCAGGTTGAGAATCGTGCAGTCTGAGTGGCTCTGGTACGGTTTGGCCCTCGTTGCGTTCACGGGGTGGGTCTTCGTTCCCGTTCTTGTCCGATTCAAGAGAGGAACGTTGGACCTCTTCGAGCCCGACATTGCCTTTCGCGGTATCCTGTGGGTGTATTCCGCGCCGCGATGCGCGCTATACCTCCTGGGCGCACCCTCGTACCTACAATACGCCTACGGGCGAGACGGAATTGCCCTGACATTCGAGCCGCTCCTGCTGACAATCCTCGGACTCGCGGTCTTCGACCTTGGCTACCACGTGATCGCGCGTGGACGACGGCAGATCATCGCACCGACAGAAATTCCCTCTTCAGCCAGGCAGTACCTGCTGGCGCTTGGGGTCACTCTTGTACTGTTATCGCTTCTCGCGCACGCGTACGAGGTCGCCCGCTTCGGCCTGTCCGGCTTCCTCGCGCGCATGCACGAGTTCAGAGACATCGGCCGGGTCGGCACTGGACCGATCGAGGTCGTGAAGCAGACGCTTGGCCTGGGCCTCGGCGTCATCGCGGTGACTTTGACTCGAAGGCGCTGGATCGTGGTCTGGCTTCTTCTAGTGTCGCCAGCGATGGTGCTGTCGGGATCGAAATTCGCCTTTCTCATGTACCTCTTCCCTACGGTGATATTCATCCGATACAGTGCCATCTGGCTTCAGCGGCCGAAGTTTTCACTTCGTCGAGCAGCAGCGATCGTCGGTCTGGTCGTCCTGCTTACCGGAACGGTTGGCATGATGACCCTCTATCGACGAAACGCCCCGCTCCTCCGAGCGCTCGACTGGTCGTCACCCGCGGCGTACGGCACGGTGTTCCGATACAGCCTACGGGCGTTTGACCGCTTTCACACATTCGAGGTATTCGCGCTCACGCTCGAGCAGTACGAGACGCGCGATCTTTGGCGCCGGGGTGACTGGATCGCTGATGTGTTCCGCCAGTTCGTCCCGAGGGTTATCTGGCGTGACAAACCACCACAGATCAATGCGAGCGTTACCCGTTTCGTCCGCCGCATCAGCGGAGGAAATTACTCCTATCCTCCGTTTGTAATCGGGCTGTTTCTCTTTGACTTTGGCATCGCCGGCCTTGTTGTCCTCATGCTACTCTTTGGCGCGGGCTTGGCATTTGCCTACCGCACATTGGCTCTGGAGCGGGCCGGGGTCCTGCCACGACTGACGTACGCGTTTGGCATTTACCTCCTGCTCCAAGTCACTGAAGGTGCAATTCACCCCGCCGCGAAGTTCGCCTACGTATCACTCTTCGTCTCCGCACTCTACGTCTTCTACCTCCATGTCGTCCCCGGTGCCCTGATCCACAGCGCGGACCGTCTGCAGCAGCAAGTCCGGCCTCACCACACATGAGGTCGACCCGCGGCTCACACGGCGTGCGTCGGCATGTCAGAGGCACCGCGTGAACCGGCTCGAAGCCCCCAACAGCGCGGGCACGAGCCTCCGACCGTCCGGAGGCTCCCGGCCGCCGCGAGGAGGTTCGAAGATACGAACCGACGTCTTCTGGACAGCGGCGTCCAAGGTCGTCTTCATGACCGCCAAACTCGGGGTCGTCGTGATCATCGCGCGCGCGTTGGGCCCGTACGGCCAGGGCGTCTACGGGCTCTTCGTCGCGACCGCCACGATCACCGCGTCCGTGTTCGTGGTCGGCCAGAACATCAGCGCAAACTACTTCACGAGTCGCGCGGCCCCCCGTGAGGTCGGCGGCGTGGTCGCCAACACCGCGGCCATCGGCGCCGCAGGGGGGCTCGGGGCACTCGTGTCCGCCGGCACGATCTTCTTCCTCCTCTATGCGCCTCCCGAGCTGCGGACCCTCCCCGTCGCGATCCTCGTCGGGACCGCGTCCCTGCTCCAGGTGCTGCAGCTCTCGATGGCGGGAGTGCTGCTCGGGCTCGGTCAGTTCCGGCTTCGCGCCCAGCTCCAGATCGTACAGCAGGCGCTGCTGCTAGTCGTGGTGGCCTGGCTTGCCTCACGCCACGGTGTGGTCGGCGTCATCGCGGCATGGACCGGTGCGGAGCTGCTGTTCTGGGCTTCCTCGTCCCTGGCGGCGCTGCGCTCCACCCGCGGCCCCTATCATATCTCGCGAGCGGGTGTCGGGCACCAGCTGAAGCACGGGCTCGGGAGTCAGACCTACATGGTCGCGCAGAACGTGAACGCGCGCATCGACGTGCTCGTGGTCGGCGCGCTGTTCGCGCCGACCATTGCGGGGTTCTATACGGTCGCGACATCGGCAGCCGAGGCCGTGATCGTCATTCCCAAGGCCATGGGCGACATCGTACTCTCACGTATCGACGCGATCCACGGATGGAGCGGGATGCGCAAGGTGCTAGCATTCACCGCGTCGGGCGCCGCAGCGATCGCGCTCGTCGGGCTGGTAGCCGGCCACTGGCTGCTGCCGCTCGTGTTCGGCAGCGAGTACACCGCATCCTGGTCCCCCCTTGCAGTGTTGACGCCAGGTATCGTCCTGGGATCGACTGCGATCGTCGGCGCCTTCGGCCTCTTCGGGCTCAGCCAATCCCGGACGGCCGTGGCCACGACCGTCGCCGCCGCGGTCACTGCGACGGTCCTCGCAGTCCCCCTCGCCCTGCTCCTGGGCTTCCTCGGCGCCGCCGTGGCATCGACCGTGAGCTACGCGCTGCATGCGACCCTGGTGTACCTGAACCTCAAGAAGTGCTACCATTCACGCTCGTGAGGCCACGCGGCACGTCAGTATGCAGCGCCGCAGGAGTGCTCGAGCATTTGTGGTTACCTCGCCCCCTCGATTCCAGACAGGCGTTCCAACCCGTATGCGGATCACGTTCTTCACGCACAAACCGCTGAAAGCGATACGGCGGGTCGGCTTCTACGCCGGCGACATCGACATTCTCCGTAGCCTGGGACATGAGGTCCGGGTCGCCAACGGGCCGCATCAGATGCTCGCCCCGACGGATGCCTACTTCGCCTGGTGGTGGACGTCCGCGTTTCTCCCAGTAGCGGTGGGAATGCTGAGGCGCAAGCCGACGATCGTGACCGGCGTGTTCAACTACAATCTGGCGGAGCTGGACCATCCCGATTACCTGCGGCGTCCCCGATGGCAGCAGTGCCTGATCGACTTCTCTCTACAGCATGCGGCGGCCAACGTGTTTCTTTCGTCCTACGAGCACGATCTGGTGACCGCGAAGCTGGGTGTCGCAAACCCGTATACCATCCCGCTCGTCGTCGACACCGACACCTATTGCCCCGGGGAGGAAGGGGACCGAGATCCGTACCTGGTGCTCAACATCGCGTGGAGCGGCCGGTTCAACGCCGCCCGCAAGTGTCTCTTCGAGATCGTGGAGTCGATACCTATCGTCCGCAGGGAGATCCCGCAGGTCCGGTACGTCTTTTGCGGCACTCCGGGAGAGCAGCACGACGCCCTCGTCGAACGCGTCCGGCAGCTCGGCGTCGAGGCGAGCGTGGACTTCCTCGGATACGTCGATGACCACCAGAAACGCGCCCTCATGCGCTGCTGCACGGTCTACCTCTCCCCATCCCGGTACGAGGGCTTCGGCCTGGCCATCGCTGAAGCGATGAGCTGCGGTGCCCCGATCGTGACTAGCCCGGTCGGCTCCATTCCGGAGGTTGTGGACGATTGCGGCCTCCTCGTGGACGGACGAGACATCCCTGCCATAGCAGCGGCTACGGTCCGCTTGCTCCAAGACGAAGCACTTCGGCAGCGACTCGGCTGCCGGGCGCGAGAACGTATCCTCCGCAACTATCGTTACGAAGTCCGACGCAACGGGCTTCGTGAACTCATCGAGCAACTGGTATGAGACAACTCCTGCTATCGTACAAGACGGGCAGTGTCGAACTCGTTGACGTTCCGCAGCCTCAAACAGGACCGCATCATCTCGTGGTGCGGTCATCCGTGAGTCTGGTTTCGAGTGGCACTGAACGAATGCTCGTGGACTTCGGTCGCGCCGGCTACCTTGCCAAGGCTCGGCAACAACCCGGAAAGCTCAGACAGGTGCTCGACAAGGCCCACGTCGATGGGCTCCTCACCACAATGCAGGCCGTTCAGTCGAAACTCACGCAGCCAGTCGCTCTCGGCTACTGCAATGTGGGCACGGTCGTTGAGACTGGCGAAGGCGTCGTCGGGTTTGCGCCAGGCGATCGCGTAGTCTCGAATGGGCCTCACGCTGAATACGTACATGTCTCCAAGAACCTCGCCGCGCTCGTTCCATCCGCTGTCCCGGATGAGGATGCGGCATTCGCGGTTCTCGGGTCGATTGCCCTCCAAGGTGTGCGCCTGGCCTCACCGGCGCTCGGCGAGACGTTTGCAGTAATCGGCCTTGGCATGATTGGCTTGCTGTCGGTTCAGATCCTTCAGGCCGCTGGCTGCTCAGTGATTGCATTTGACCGCCAGGCTGATCGAGTCGAGCGTGCCGGCTCTTTCGGAGCACAGTCGTGCTTACTGGATGATCTCACTGATCCCATCTCGTCTGCGATGGCCATCACTAAAGGTGACGGGGTCGACGGGGTCTTGATCGCCGCGGCCACCAGTTCCTCCGATCCCGTTCACCAGGCAGCGGCAATGGCCAGGCACCGTGGCAGGATCGTCCTGACTGGCGTCACGGGCCTCGAACTCCAGCGAGAGGAGTTCTACAGGAAGGAACTGAGTTTCATGGTATCCAGCTCGTACGGGCCCGGTCGCTATGACCAAGACTACGAGACGGGAGGATTCGACTATCCGCTGGGACATGTCCGATGGACTGCCGGTCGCAACATCGCGGCGATCCTCGATCTACTCAGCCATGGCAAGCTGGAGGTAAACAGCCTTGTCAGTCACCGACTGCCCTTCGATGAGGCGCGGGCCGCATATGACATCTTGCAGTCTCGTGATTCACACTCGCTCGGTATCTTGCTCCGTTATGCGACGGGACCTTCGGAGGAACAGACGCCGGTTGTGCTCGCGCCTCGCCGTCATCCCGTACACGCGATACAGCGATCCACCAACATTCCCCCACGCATCGGAGTCATTGGCGCCGGGGAATTCGCGCAGCGTATCCTGATTCCATCCATTCGAAACGCTGGAGCAGCACTCGACACGATTGTGTCGACGACGGGCACCGCAGCAGCCCTTGCTGCCAGACGGTTCGGCTTTCGCAGGGCGGCGAGTGATGTCGAGGAAATACTGGCGAATGATGATATCCAGGCAGTCACGATCGCGACGCGACACGATTCACATGCGCGCCTGGTGGAAGCCTGCCTGCATCGCGGGAAAGACGTGTTTGTCGAAAAACCCCTCGCTATTTCGAACACCCAACTTGATGCACTGATTCGTACCGTCGATGAGCTTGGG
>JBDHFY010000215.1:0-7194 GCA_039590195.1 Gemmatimonadota bacterium
GCGTGCGGACGGGGCATACTGGTACAATCCCGGCAATGGCCGTTTCATCACGTCGCGCCACTATCGCAAGGACTACCCCGAGTGGGTCCAGGCATTCAACGATTCGGGCCTCGTCGACTCGTACTTCGAGACAGGATGGTCCAGGTTGGCCTCGGCGGAGGCGTACCATCTATCCCGTGAGGACGACTTCCCCTTCGAGGCGGATAGTCTTCGCAGGACCTTTCCACACGAATTTCCAGGCGAGTCGCCGGGCCCGGACTACTACTACGGGCTCCAGTACACGCCCTTTGGAGACGAACTGACGTTTGCGTTCGCTCGAGCGCTCGTCATCAACGAGGAACTCGGAACCGACGACGAAGTCGATGTCCTCTTCTTCGGCGCCTCGGCGGCAGATCGCGTTGGCCATGAGTACGGGCCCTACAGCCATGAGGTGCAGGACTACTACCTGAGGCTCGACCGGATGCTCGACGAGTTCTTCGCGCTTCTGGACGAGCGCATAGGCGCGGCGAACTACGTGGTCGCCTTGAGTGCCGACCATGGTGTCCATCCGTTCCCGGAGGAGCTGTCCCGTCGCGGACTGGATGCCAAACGCCTATCCGACGAGGAATGGTGGACACTCCTAGAGACCGCCTTCCTCCAGGCCTTGATACGACTCGATCCGATGCCGCAGCCGTCGGTCCTGTCGTTGTTCCCCGGTGGTATCGTCATACGATTCCCTGGCTCCGACGTGGACGACAAGCAGGTTCGCGCCCTGCGGGCGCAATTGGCTGAGGTGCTCAGACCGCACGAGTTCGTTGAGGATGTGTACACCTACGACGAGTTGCGGGAGGGGGAGGGGGACCGCCCGTATTTCGAGGCCTACCAGCGAAGTTTCTATCGCGATCGGACTGTGGACATCATCATTCGCTTCAAGGAGAACTATATCCGGCGGACGGTGCCGGGAGGCACTACGCACTTCACGCCGTACGAGCACGACACTCACGTGCCCATCATCTTCATGGGAGCCGGAATCCCTGCCGGGGAGTACGGCGATCGGGTCGTGACGGTGGATTTTGCCCCTACCGTCGCCGCCATCCTCGGCGTTAGGTCTCCCGACGACTTGGATGGACGAGCTTTAGAATTCGTGACCCCGTAACGACCTCGGATCCATACGGGACCGGGAGGGCGCCGCCGCTCTCCAGTGTGGCGTCGACCATCTAAGCAGTATATTTCCACCAAAGAACCCACCGCGTCACTCGTGATACAGGAGAGACCGATGGCTGAGACTCCTTCCACCATGCTGTCCCTGGGCACGGACTTGCCCGATTTCTCGTTGACCAATGCCGTCGACGGCACTGCGGTCGCGTCGGGCGACCTCGCCGGCAGCAACGCGCTGCTTGTCATGTTCATGTGCAACCATTGCCCCTACGTGAAACACGTGATGGATGAGTTAGGGCGCCTCGCAAGTGATTATGTGCCGAAGGGCGTGGCAATCGTCGCCATCAATTCGAACGACCTGGAGAGCTTTCCCCAGGATGGGCCGAGGCACATGAAAGAGCTGGCACAAGCAAAGGGGTGGGACTTTCCTTTCCTCTTTGACAAAAGCCAGGAGGTCGCAAAAGCGTTCCATGCAGCGTGCACGCCCGACTTCTTCCTGTACGACGGGCGTGGTAAGCTCGCCTATCGCGGGCAGCTCGACGGGAGCAGGCCCGGCAACGACGTGCCCGTGACGGGACGGGACCTTCGGGCCGCGCTGAATGCGATTCTCCAGGGAGACAGCGTCTCGCCGGAGCAGACGCCGAGTCTGGGGTGCAACATCAAGTGGAGGTCGGGTAACGAGCCCGATTATTTCTAGTCAAGCTGTAAGAAGCATGTGGCGTCAGCCTTAACAGGAGAGTTGCCACAGAGGACACAAACAGCACAATTGGGGATGGGGTGGGTGGCTAGGGGATCTTTCCCTCGAGGATCTTAATGAGCGCCGCCGTGTCGATGTTGCCGCCGGATACGACGCACACGACCTTTCCGGTTCCCGCCTTGCCCGAGAGAGCCGCAGCGACGGAGCTGGCCCCGGCGCCTTCGGCCAGCACGCGGTTGCGCTCCAGAAGCAGTCGCACCGCGTCAGCCACCTCGGACAAGGGCGACACCAACGAGCCGTCCAGGATCTTGCTGGTCAGAGGCCACATCTCATCGAGGACGCTCTTTCCTCCGATGCCGTCCACGAAACTGGGAGTGCGCTCCACCTCTTGGGGGCTTCCCGCGTCGAGCGAGGCCGCAAACGGCGCGGCGGTTTCTACTTCACAGGCGTAGACCTTCGTCTCCGGTCGGAGGGCACGTATCGCCGAGGCAATGCCGGAGCTCAAGCCGCCACCGCCGAAAGGGACGATCACTGCGTCGACATCCGGCAAGTCCTCCAGGATCTCGAGCCCTATCGTCCCGTTGCCGGCGATGACGGTGGGGTCGCTCACTGGGTGGATAAAGTGTCCGTCCATGCCCGGGTATTCATGCTGTACGATGACCTGCCACCACTCGTCGAACGGCACCTTCAAGACCTCGCCGCCAAGCCGCTCTATCGCGCTGAGCTTGGTTTGCGGTGCGTGGTCCGGCACGATGACCCGGCTAGGCACGCCGAGCCGCTTGGCATTCCACGCAACACCCTGCGCCCAATTGCCGGCACTAGCCGTGTACACACCGGCAGCGATCCTGCGGGGATCGATTAACGCCATGGCATTGCCGGCACCGCGAATCTTGAATGATCCGATGGGTTGAAGGTTCTCGAGCTTCAGAAAGACCGTGGCAGGGGGGCGGTCCGAATTCAGGTGCACCAGGGGCGTGCGGACGGAAAACTCCGCGATTCGGTCTCGGGCCGCGCGGATCTCGTCGAGTGGAACTTGGTCAAGGGGCTGCATCTCGGAGCCCCCCGAGTTCGACGGCCGTGCCGACCCCCTCTTCCCGGGCTTGGCGATACACATATTCAGCCGCGGCAAGGTCCTCCACAGCGAGCCCGAGTGATTTGAAAAGGGTGATCTCCTCCGGCGACTCTCTGCCCTTCATCTCGCCGAGCAAAATGTCGCCGATCTCTCCGAGGATATGGTCTTCACCGATCGCTCCCTCGTCCTTGGGGAAAAGAAAATCCCCTGCTTCGTTGACTGTAGATTCGCGTCGGTCGACAAAGAGGCGGGATTTGACGACTGCAGCCGTGTCGAGCTCCCTCGTGTGGGGCACGCTGGACCCCGCGGCGTTGATGTGGGTCCCTGGGGCGATCCAATCCCCCATCAGAACAGGATCACGGGCGGAGGTTGTGGTGCAGATAATGTCGGCGTCTGTCACTGCCTCCCGGGCAGACCCCGCGGGCTCGATCTTGATGCCGTACCGCGCGGATTCTCGTTCGGCAAAAGCCTGGCGATTTGCCTCCGTGGGGCTATAAACCCGGACCCGCTCGATACTCCTCACGATGAGCATGGCTTCCAGGTGTGTGCGGGCCTGAACCCCCGATCCGAGGATGGCAAGCGTGCCGGCATCGCTGCGGGCCAGGACGCCGGTTGCCACGCCGGTGGCTGCTGCGGTCCGAATCGCTGTAATCTCACTTGCATCGACAATCGCCAGCGGAACACCGATCTCGGGATCGAAGAGCATGACGACCCCCTGGTGCGCGTCGTATTTGGTGCCGTGGTTGCCGGGGAACACGGCCACGACCTTGAGTCCCAGGGCCTTGGGCGACCCGAGGTAGCCCGGCATCATGCCGAGGATGCCCTTCTTCTCCGGAAGCAGCATCCCCCGTCGCAGGGGATTCGTGGCGTCACCGCGACTCAGACACTTGAGGGCGTCCGCCATGAGGTCCATGCAGGTTTCCATGGGGAGGAGCCTGCGAACCTCCAGAGGGGAGAGCACGAGGGCCGGCATGGTGGGGCTCCTGCGGTCGAGGACCGGGGAGTATGGCGCGCCGGAGATATGGTGTCAAATGGGAGTGCCGGGATGCTGTAAGGCTCCTGCACGGTGCCCGAGCATTGAGCGGGCGATAAGATCCCTGCTCATGGTTGGGCCAGCGAAAGCATTGAGGAAGGAGTATGGAAGTGGCTGAGAGTTCTGACAGCATTGCCGCATACGATCTCCCAGAGCGGGTGGCGCAATACGACGCCGACATGGACATCATGCACCCTCTCCGGCACAAGATGATCGAGATCTCGCTCGACGTGCTCCCTTCTGATCAGGGCCAGTCACCGACGGCCGTCGATCTCGGTGTCGGCACGGGAGTGTTTACGCTACGGTTTCTCGAACGCTTTCCTCGAGCCAGAGTGATCGCCATCGATGGAGCCGAGTCCATGATCGAGCTTGCCAGCGCTCGCCTCGGATCCAAGCGCAGTGCCGTGGAGTTCGTCGTCGGGGATTTCAGAGATGTAGCGCGGTTGCTGCAAGGGCATGATCGTGCGGACGTCGTCTTCTCCGCGTACGCACTGCATCATCTCAGCGCCGAAGAGAAGGTTGGCGTGGTGCGCGAATCGGTGAAGCACCTCAAACCTTCAGGCTGGTTCATGAACGCTGATCTCGTGGTGGCCGCGGATCCGGATGTGGAGCGGCGGGTGCAGCAGATTCGCGTCGACGGTATCGTTCGACGTGCCGGAGGGCGTGACGAACGGTTCCGGGACGTGAAGGCGACGAGGGCGTTCCTGGACGACCTCGAGGCGACCGAAGGCGACCGACCCCTCACGCTGTCGGAGGACGTGCGCATCGCACGCGAGGCGGGTCTCAACAGAGTCGAGGTGTTTTGGAGAGAGTACCGGGAGGTGGTCTATGGGGGGCCGAAGTAGCAGAGACGGTGCGCTCCCTTGCCACGAGTCCGGCTTGGAGAGACCTTGGTGGTCTTGCCGCACGAGTGGTTGAGTGGGAGAATCATCGATGAGAGGTTCCGCCAAGCAAGCCCCCTCACGGGAGAGCGACGCGTGAACGTATGACCGAACTCGTGCGCCGGACGACGTGACATATTTCCTCGCCATAGGCCTGTTGACGCTTCAGACCGCCGGTCTTGTCGGCGCCGACATAGTCATTGACGTCCGCGCCGACGGAGCGGTTGTCGAAGCGTCCTATCGCGTCGCGACGGACGCAGACAGCGTCGTGTTTCGGGTTATGCGGTTGCCGGAGCAGGAACTCAGGATCACCGAGTTGCTTGCGGACGGGGTGGAACGGTCGGAAACGCTGGAGCGGCTACCTGGGCTCTCGCAGATTGTTTTGCGGCCCGAGCGAAACGGACGAGTGCTGGTGAGCATCCGGTATGAGGTCGCCGGAGCCATTGCACGGATCCCTCTCTTGATCCCCGATCCTCCGACCGACCCGGGCGTGAGCGACGTTCGGATTCGCCTGCGGGGTATTGCCTCCGACGCGTTGCTCAAGGACGGCTTTCCCCGGCTGACCCGGGCGGGTGAGGAGGTGGTCGCCCAACCGGAGAACCTGCCGAGCTTCGTGAGGCTCCCACCCCGGCGCGGAACCCTTTCCACCAACCGCGTGGCGGACGGAGTGGTGATCGCCCTGCTTGTCATGGCCAGTGGTTACTGGGTGTATGACAGGCGAAGACGGAGGCGCCCTGGGTCTGATTTGACACCTAATAGCGAGCCGGGACGTTGACGCTCACCCTGGGCATTGTTCTTCTCGGCTATCTGTGCGTCATCCTCGGCATCTCGATCTGGAGCGCGTTCCGAACCAAGACTGAGGACGACTTCATCGCCGCAGGGCGAACCATCGGTCCCATTGTGGGTGGCGCCGTTCTGGCCGCGACCCAGATCTCGGCTGGCACATTGGTCGGCACGCTCGGCCGGCATTATCTGGCGGGTGTTTCCTGGTGGTACATCTGGTTCGGCGTGTGGACCGGCTGGCTGGTCTCGGCCTTCTTCGTCGCTCCCAAGCTTCGGCGATTCGGCGCTCTCACGGTTCCCGACTACATCGGCGCCCGGTTTGCGAGTGAGAAGGCGCGCGTGATGGCTGCGATCCTCATCGTGGTATCATACACGATCCTCCTGGTCGCCCAGTTTCAGGCGAGCGGCGAGATCGCCCGGGCGGTATTCGGCATGAAGCCGATCACGGCGATGCTCATCCTCGTGGGTAGCACAGCGATCTACACAATGCTGGGTGGCGTCCGCAGCAGCTCGTACATCGAGCTCGTTCAAACGCTGATTATGGTGTCGGGTCTGGTGATAGCGGTACCCGTTCTCCTGAGCCACGCCGGCGGCATATCCCAGTCGATCGATTTTCTCCGGACGCTCGATGCAAGGTTGTTGGGATGGTACTACGGCCCGAAAGAGCTGATTGCATTCGCGGCGAGCTTCGCGCTCTCCATCGCGGCCGCACCGTACGAGATGACGCGGTACTACTCCATGCGAGACGAACGCACCGTCAAACAGGCGATCGCTGTATCGATTGGATTCCAATTCATCATCGGCGTCAGTGTTCTGGCTATCGGCATGCTCACCCGTGTGCTGTTCCCCAACGTCGCCTCGGCCGACCAGGCGAGCTCCATCATGGCATTCGAAGTCCTACCCCCGGTGGTGGGGGCGCTGCTGATCGTCGCCATGATCAGCGCCATCATGTCCACCGTCAATTCGATTCTGCTCGTGACGGGCGCGTCGGTTGCGCACGATCTCTACGGAAAATTCATCAGACCGACAGCGAGCCAGGCACATCTGGTCATGGTCAACCGGATCAGCATCGTGGTGCTGGCTCTCATACCGCTGTATTTCGCCCTCCAGAAACTCGGCGACGTTCAGGCCATTGTGGTGGAGCAGGCCAAGTTCATCGCGAGTTTCTTCTTCGTACCGGTCGTCATCGGGCTCAACTGGCGCCGCGGCACGGCGGCTGGTGCGATCTCGGCCATGCTTGGAGGGTTTCTCGCGTGCCTAGTGTGGGAGTTCACCGGGCAGCGTGGGTTCGGCACGCACGGAATCGACGCTGTCGAGGTGGGCGTGGTCACGAGCCTCGTGCTGTTTGTCACGATATCACGGGTGACATCACGGGTGACGAAACCGGTACCGGATGAGAACCTCAAGACGTTCTTCTGAGCGCTTTGGCTACCACACGGTGAGCTCGCCCGCTGTACGGATAGTCTTGCCACAGAGGACACAGCGAAGTTGCCCCGAAAAAGTGGACACCAAGATAAGTCACACACATGATTGTGACAGGAGGTGTTCGATGGGGCAGATTCGGCGAGGGTTTAGCCGTGAGTTCAAGGTC
>JBDHFY010000216.1:0-6935 GCA_039590195.1 Gemmatimonadota bacterium
GTGGGACGTACGTTCACCGAAGAGGAGATGGATGCCGACAACGCGCAGACGGTAATACTTGGCTACGGGTTCTGGCAGGAGCGGTTCGGCGGCGATCCGGCAGCGGTGGGCCAGAGCCTGCGAATCGACGGCCGCGGCTACACCGTCGTAGGCGTGCTGAGCGAGAGGTTCCGCTTCCTCGGCCAGCGCGAGAGCCGATTCTATCTGCCGATCCCGTTCACCGCGGAGGATCGGACGGCTGCCAATCTGCACAACAACAATTACGAGATGATCGCCCGGTTGGCGCCCGGAGCCACCATCGAGCAGGCCGAAAGCCAGATCGCGGCATTGGACCTCGCGCTGCTCGACGAGGCCCCATTTCCAAACTTCGCCCAGATCCTGGAGGATGCGGGCTACCACGCCGAGGTGCACAACCTGCAAGCAGACCTGCTGCGAGATATCCGTCCGACGTTCATGATGCTGTGGGTGGGAGTCGCGTTCGTGTTGCTCATCGGCTGCCTCAACATCGCCACTTTGATGCTCGCCCGCTCCAACGTGCGCATGCGGGAACTGGCGACCCGCATGGCACTGGGCTGCGACCGGATGCGACTCACCCGCCAGCTGCTGACCGAAGCGGTGCTCGTCGCGCTGCTGGGAGGAGTTTTCGGATTTCTGCTCGGCGCGGGCGGCTTGAGCTTCGTCCGCGGCATGGGAGTTGACGCATTGCCGCGCGGCACGGAGGTGGGCATCGACGCCGGCGTGCTCTCGTTCAGCTTGGTCGTCGCCGTGGCCACTGGGATCTTCTTCGGCGCGATTCCGGTGGCGCACGTGTTGCGTTCCGACCTGAGCTCGGTGTTCCGCGCCGAGAGTCGCTCCGGAACTGCGAGCCGGCGCATGGTGCTCCTGCGGAGCGCCATGGTGACCGGACAAGTTGCCATAGCCTTCATTCTGTTGATCGGGGCAGGACTCATGTTCGCCAGCCTGCGGTCGGCCTTGAATGTGGATCCGGGTTTCCAACCGAACTCGGTGCTGACCGGCTATCTGTCACTCCCTCGGTCCGACTACCCTGATGCCGACAGCCGGCGGCAGTTCATCGATGAGTTGCTGCTGGATGTGCGCGGGCTGCCCGGTGTCACGGCCGCGGGCATCACGAGTCAGATCCCGTTCGGCGGTGGTGGCGGCGCTAGTGTCATCGTGCCAGAGGGATACGTGCCGCGAGAGGGCGAGTCACTCCTCTCCCCATTCAGAACCACTGCCGGTCCAGGCTACTTCGAGGCGCTCGGAATCCCGCTGCTCGAGGGCCGCTACTTTGAGGAACCCGACGACGCGGATGGGCAGCAGGTCATCGTTATCGACGAGTGGCTGGCGCGGCGGTACTTCGCCGACGAGAGCCCACTGGACAGGAGAATGCTCGTCGGAGTGCCCGGAATGGAGAACGAGGAGGACTTTCTCTACACCATCATCGGTGTCGTGGGTAACATCAAGCAGAACGACCTCACGGAGAGCGAGCATGTTGGCGCCTACTATTTCACGTACAAGCAACGGTCCCCCACATTCATAACACTCACGGCGCGGGTGACCGTAGAACCTGTGACCCTCACAGCTCCGATTCGAGAGGCCGTAACCCGGATCGATCCCGACCTGCCGTTCTACTACCCGGAGACCATGGCAAACCGCGTCTCCGAATCGCTCGTCACGCGACGCACTCCGATGATGCTCCTCGCGGGATTTGCGGGCGTCGCCCTGCTGCTCGCGGCAGTTGGGATCTACGGCGTGCTGGCCTACTCCGTCACCCAGCGAACCCGCGAACTCGGCATCCGGATGGCACTCGGCAGCAGCCCGGCCGAAGTGTCCCGCTTGGTCGTGCTGCAGGGAGTCAAGGTGCTCGGCCTGGGACTCGTGATCGGGCTCACCGGCAGCATATTGCTCGTGCGATTGATCCAGTCGTTGCTCTACGGAGTGCAACCGACTGACCCGACCGTATTGCTGGGCGTCGCAGTTGTTCTTTCGGCGGTCGGCATCGGCGCCTGCCTATTACCAGCACGGCGCGCGACACGGATCGACCCTGTCGTGGCATTGAACGCCGAGTAGCGCCGGGCGATGAGGCGGACCTACGCACGCTCGACGTGAACCTGACAAGCCATCCGGACTTTGCAGCGAAGAGTCTATTAGTGAGGTAAGAGAGGAGACGAAAAGTGGCCCCAGGAAAGCTCAGAGCCGTTGCATGCTTGTCGACGCTCACTCTCCTACACACCGGCGTCTTCACGGAGACCGTAGCCCAACGTGCAGCTCCAGGCGACGAGCGACTGCTCGAACAGGCCCTCGTTGTCGGGATCGCCATGGGAATACCGGGCCTCTCCGTAGCCATCGGTGTCGGCGACTCTGTCGCATGGACAGGTACGGCCGGCTACAGCGACATTCTCCGACGAGTTCCCGTGCAGATCAATGACCGTTTCGGTGTGGGCAGCATCACCAAGACATTCGTCGCTCGGGTCATCCTTCAGCTCGTCGAGGAAGGCAAGCTCGACCTGGACAAGACGCCACAGGACTATCTCGACCTCGAGATCGTTCGGGCGATTCCCAACACCGGCACCGCGACGCTCCGCCAGCTGCTCAACCACCAAAGCGGTATACCAACTTGGGAGTTCCAGGAGGACTGGATCCGCAAGGGACGCGGTGACCAGATGGAGTTGGGATACGTGTGGGGGAAGACTGAGACCCTCGAATACTGCACGGGCGACCTCCTGCCAGCGACGAATGAGCCGGGTCAACGGTACTCCTACTCGAACACCAACTACACCGTCCTCGGTCTCATCATCGAAGCAGTCACAGGCAACGACGCCGCGGCGGAGATACGTTCACGTCTCCTCGAGCCACTTGGACTCGAGAACACGTTCCTAGAGTCGTTCGAGGACATTCCGGGTGGCTACGTGCACCACTATCACTATGCCACGCCACGCTTTCAGGAGGTGGCTGGCGTCCATCGTGGCTTCCCTGAAATCCGTCCTTACCTCGTCGAGTCCACGGCCGGCAACCTCTCACCCGAGTGGACCGCCGGCGGGATCGTCGCCTCGGCGAGCGACCTCGTGCGCTGGGCGCAGGCGTTGCGGGACGGTGAGCTGCTGGGGCCCGAGATGCACCGGGAGGCTCTCACGTACTACCCTCCCCAGGAGCCCCGCAGCAGCCGCAGCCAGTACATGCAAGGCATCTCCAAGACCGAGAGCTTCTACGAGGACTACGCCATACTGGGGCACGGTGGGGGAACGCTCGGATTCTCGGCCGGGATGTATTGGCTGGAGGATACCGACATCGTGGTGGTACTGCTGGCCAACGTGGGCCAGATGCACAGCGGTCTCCTGCGGTCCCCCATCGGCTGGTTCCTCCGTGCAGCGTGGCTGCCGGCGGTGATGCGATACCTGGGGCGGTAGCCAGGGTTACACGTCTTACCGCACTCCAAGGGATCCAAGAGATCTCCATGAATTACCGCCGATTGACCTCGGTGGAATAGCAAGGCTCGTCAGGCCGTCCGGCAGGCAGTCCTCCCGCCCCTTGACCCATCTCACCGGAACATTATTGCGAACGGTGCTACTCCTGGTGCCGGGGGGCCGCCGGGGGGCTGGGGGGCTAGGTGGCTGAGCCCGCTGGGGCGATCGCCGCGCCGGTGGCCCCCAGCCCCACCGCCTCGCCAACCCGTTCCCGATTCCCTACCTTCCAGGCAACCACAGATGCCGAGGCAAACGTGATCCGCAAATTGGCAGCCGCAAGCCTGATCTCCCTGGTGACGGCAGTCCCGAGCGCCGCCCAGGACACTCCATTCTCTGAACTCGACGTCTTCCAGGTCGAGTACGCATCCGACGTGCAGATTTCGCCGGATGGCGAGTGGGTGGTGTACGTGCGGAACAGCATGAGCATCATGCGGGATCGGCGGGAGGGTCGTCTGTGGATGGTGAGCACTGATGGATCACAACACCGCCAGCTTACCAGTAGCGACCAGGCTCAGTCCTCACCGCGGTGGTCACCCGACGGATCCCGGGTCGCCTTCGTATCACGCGGCCACGATGGAGCAGAGATCTACCTCTACTGGGTCGCGACCGGAGAATCGGGCCGGCTCACCCAGCTCGACCGATCACCTCGGGACATCGCCTGGTCACCAGACGGACGACAGATTGCGTTTTCGATGCTCGTTCCCGAAGCGCCACCGCACTTGGCATCCCTGCCGCCACGACCCGACGGCGCCCAGTGGGCAGATGCCCCGCGCGTGACGACTCGGGTTCGTCACGAAGCCGACGGCAGCGGATTCATCGAGCCTGGCTACAACCACATCTTCTTGATCCCGGCCGACGGTGGCACACCGCGCCAGGTCACGTCGGGCGACTTTCATCACCGGGGCCCCGTGTGGATGCCGGACGGGCGTTCGATTCTCGTTTCGACGAATCGCAGTCCTGACTGGGAGTACGAGCGCAGGGAGAGCGAGATCTACTCCGTTTCTGTGGTCGACGGCCGTACCGAACGGCTCACCACCCGTCGCGGCCCCGATACGAGTCCTGCCGTCGCTCCGGACGGGGCTACCGTGGCATACGTCGGCTTCGATGACCGTATCCAAACGTATCAGACCAGCGACCTCTACTTCATGGCGCCGGACGGATCCCGACCGCGGACGGTCTTGGACCAGTTAGACCGATCCGTGAGCGAGCCCATTTGGGCGGCGGACGGTAGCGGGGTCTACTTCGCCTCCGATGATGAAGGCGATTCCAAAGTCGGCTTTGTCACGTCGAGCGGGCAATTTCGAGTGGTGGCGGACAGCCTGGGAGGAACGGCAGTCGGGCGTCCGTACGGAGGCGGCAACTTCTCGGTGGCACGGAATGGCAATGTTGCTTTCACGTATACCACATCGACAAATCCGAGCGAAGTGGCCCTGGTCGAGTCGAATGGAGACAGGCGGATTCTCACCGCGCTCAACGAAGATCTGAAGGCCCAACGCAAGCTCGCCGCGGCCGAGATGTTTTGGACGGAATCATCGCACGACGGCCGGCGTATTCAATCGTGGATCGTACACCCACCCGACTTCGATCCGACCCGCCAATATCCCCTGTTGTTGGAGATCCACGGCGGACCGATCTCCAACTACGGAGACCGTTTCTCGGCTGAGGTACAGCTCTACGCCGGCGCCGGCTACGTCGTCGTGTACTCGAACCCTCGTGGCAGCACGAGCTATGGCGAGGAGTTCGGCAACTTGTTGTATCACGATTACCCGGGCAACGACTATGACGATTTGATGTCTGTGGTCGACGCGGTGATCGATCGGGGTTATGTGGATGAAGACCGGCTCTATGTAACCGGCGGAAGTGCCGGCGGCATCATGACGGCTTGGATCGTAGGAAAGACGAACCGATTTCGCGCCGCCGTCGTCGTGAAGCCGGTCGTCAATTGGATCAGCAAGACGCTCGTCGCCGACAACTACGACGGGTACATGCACTATCGGTATGAAGGCACGCCCTGGGAGAACCCGGACGGCTACTGGGAGTACTCGCCGTTATCTCTGGTGGGAAACATCGAGACGCCAACGATGGTGATGGTGGGTACCGCGGACTTGCGCACACCACTGTCAGAAGCCAAGCAGCTCTACCATGCCCTGACATTGCGGCGGATCGAAACCGCTTTGGTGGAGATTCCAGGCGCGTATCACAACATCTCCAACCGCCCCAGCCAACTGCTCGCCAAGGTGCTCCACACAATAGCATGGTTCAAGCGATATGACCAAGAGCCTCGACCGGTGAGCGAGCCGGATTGATGTGGATGCTGGCATGAAGATCTCGTCCGAGCAGCTGGACACCACCTCGACCAATCTTCCGGTCATTAGCAACTAAACCAGTGTCACGCCGAGGGCTTTTGTCGGTCGGTGTTGGTGTCGACCTTCTTGGTTCTGTTTTCTCTCGGCAGCAGTGTGCAAGTGCCAGCGCCAGCGCACCCTCGACCTCTCTCGAACCTCACTCGGCCACTAGACCTGGCCCACCCTGAGGAGTCCGTTGCACGTTGAAGACGACCTCCGCGTTCCCCATTCCTTGGGGAAGCGTCATCTTCGTGATTGTCCGCGACCCATCGAACTTCCGCTTGCTCTGCCGAACGACCACCTCCTCTGGTACCTCGAGTTGCACGACCAAGTCCCCATCCGGCGTGTTTTCGTTGATCAACACCCACCCGCCGGCGATGACATGGATCTTGTCTTCCTCGTCCGCTTGCCCAAAGACAGTCTTGGAGGCCGCACTGACGACGGCCGTGACAATGGGTCCGCCCGGAAGGGCCTTCGCGGCCGCCGCCACCGCCTTGCCGAAGATTTTGCGGATCAACTTGTCGAACTTGTCGACCTTCTCCTTGGCAGTGATCTCAATGGTCATCATCGAGCGGCCCTTGACCACTTCCTTGAATAGCAGCTGCTTCAGGAATTCTTCTTCGGTATAGTCGAGCCGCTCGTCGTCCTGCAGCGCGAGATCCCGCACGGAGACGAGCGCCGGCTGCCCCTCCCGGGGATAATGAAGGGTTGCCGAGAGGGCGTTGACGCCCTCTTCGTGCTCATCGATTCGGCCGTTCTCCTTCACGAGGATGTTCTTGAGGAAGATCTCGAAGAGCGTGGCCATGACTCGCTCCTTCCGTGGCTTGGATGTGGTCCTCTTGAGGAGTGAGCGCGAGCAGCGATCGCGAGCCCGCGGTCGTGCGTAACCATCACTTCAGTACCCACGCTGCAGGTCGACCACATTCAACATTCTATCGCCTGCGACATAACGGCGGAGGTTCTCGCGATAGAGAAGGAACTGATTGTCGCGATATCGGTTGGAGTAGTCCGAGACATGCGGCGTCATGATGACACGGGGCATGTCCCACAGCTCGAAGTCGCTCTGAGGCAAGTCGTCCGCCCCAAACCCCGCGATCTTCCCTGACCTGAGCGCATCCTTCAAGTC
>JBDHFY010000217.1:0-6933 GCA_039590195.1 Gemmatimonadota bacterium
TCGGAGCCGCGTCGCCGTTTCTCACTTTCCGCCCACAATCAGCGCCCTGAACGCGCTTCTCAGCGGTTGCTGGTTTCCCCGTCCCACCGAGGTGGGTACTCGATCCCCCAGAACTCGAGCAGCGTTTGCGGTGACTCAGGATCGTAGTAATACGGCTCGAGCAGCGATCGGTATCGCGCCATCTCGGCCACATTGAGGAACGTCGGTGGGTCGGCGCCGGGTGGAATCAGCGACTTCCACGTCACGTCCTCCAAGTCCCTTGCGAAGTCCGCCTTGATCCGCTCCAGATGCCGCGGATCTGTGAGGAGATCCACGAGGGTTCCCGCGACCGCCTTGGCCCCCACGACGATCCCCTTGTGCGCAACGGGTGTGGCAGGTGCTATCGCCGCCGACCAGTGGTGCCCGCCGAGTGCGCCGTCGATCCGCGCGGGAAAGTACATGCGCGCATACGGGATGTTCCAGGTGATATCGCCGACGTCAGATGTCGATGAGCCCTGCCTCGCTTCCCGCAGAGGCCTCACCTCCGTCTTGAGGCCGGTGATCTCCTCCTGGCCCATCGCTCGCTGGAAAGCCTCCGCAAACGCGATGTCGTCGGCAGACCACTGCGGCATCCCCACCTTCTCGACGTTGGACTGGACCAGCTCCGCGAGTGATTTGTTGTTGGTGATCGGCCAAGAGCCAGCGAGAACGCGCTCGGTCACAGTGGTTCCCGTCATCAACGTGGCTCCCTCCGCCACGAGCCGGGCCCGCTCCCACAGCGCCACCAGACGTTCGTAATTCGTCTGTCGGAAATAGTACCAGACCGTAGCTTCGGCTGGGACGACGTTGGGTTGCTTGCCACCAACGGTGATGACGTAGTGGAAACGCATGTCGAGCGGCAGGTGCTCCCGCAGGTAGTTCATTCCCGCATTCATGAGCTCCACGGCGTCCAGCGCACTCTTAGCCGTCCAGGGGCTCGCACCGTGTCCCTGCACACCCTTGAACGTCCACTGTACCGACACGTTCGCGAGGTTGTTCAACCCGTAACCGCTTCCCAAGTCGCTCCCGATATGAACGTCCATACCTACGTCCACCCCGTCGAACAGCCCCGCGTTCACCATGTAACCGCGGCTTGCAACGATTTCTTCCGCCGGGCCGCCGTACACCACGATCGTGCCCGGGAGGTTGTACTTGTCTAGCAGCTCCTTGATTGCGAGCGCCGCTCCAATGATCACGGGTTGGTGGGTGTTGTGACCCTCTCCGTGACCCGGCGCTCCCTCCACGATAGGTGAGTGCGTCAGGGTCGCGGGCCATTGCGACGCCCCCGGGACACAGTCGAAGTCGGACATCAGGCCAATGACCGGACTCCCACTGCCGTACGTTGCCCGGTATGCGGTTGGCATCTTGGCGACTCCGCGCTCGACCCGGAAGCCCGCGCTCTCGAGAACCCCCGTGACCAACCGGATAGTGTTTACCTCCTGAAACCCTATCTCGGCGTAACTGAAAATGGCGTCGGACATGCGACCGAGGCGGTCTGCCCTGGCGTCGATCGACGCAAACGCTTCGTCCTTCAGCCGATCAGCGTCTGGCGCCTGACCGGCCACTGGACGTGCTGTCATCCCCGACGAGACGAGCAACGCGATCAGAGCAAGATGGCGGTTGCGCATATATATCCCCCTTGAGATGCCTGTAAGCCATGCTGTCTGTTCAGAGCCACATAGGAAGCGGCACGAGGAATCATGCTCCCTACACAGGCGGACGTGACGCTCGAGAGCGGTCTACGAGAGTGGAGCCGATGCCTAAGTGCAAACCGATGCCGCGTAGCCTGCAGCATCGGGGAGCGCGACTAGCGCGACCCGTGGCAGATCCCGACGGCGGCACGACTCCGTGAGTCCTGGATGTGCATTGGAGGACCGTCACGCATGCGTCCCTGGATAGGGAGGAGTTGCTATAGTCCGCTCTTGGAACAGGTTCGTCAATAGGGCCTGCTGTCAGAACGAGAAGAGCTTGGTGAGCTTGATGGTCAGAACTTGGTCGGTGAGGGCTCCTCCGTTCACGTCCCTGCGTTCCCGGTACACGAGAAAGAGGTCGCTCAACGGCGAGTGGATGAAGTTGAACCGAAGGTTGGTTACGATCTCATCCGCCGCGGCATTGTATTGCACGAAGGCGCTGGCAAACAGTCGGGTAGAGTAGGCGTAGTTGATTCGCGTCCCAAGAAGGTCGACGGAAAAGTCCTGATCCGGCAGAGAGATTGTGTTGTGCTCCGCAAAGAACTCCATCCTCAGATGGTAGTTCACACGCCAGAGAGTACTGAGCTCGAGAGATGTCCTGCTGCCGTTGAAGAACCCGCCCCCGCTCACGCCGACGCCCCCCGAGACGCGGCGCCCCGTGCTCGAGCTGTAGCTGACGCGTCCCTCCCGAAAGCTGTAATCACCCACTGGAATCACCGCGTCAGGCTGGATCCTGAAGTCCTCGGTCAGGTGCTCGAACCGGTCAGCAAACTTCGCAGCGAGCGCTCCTCCGTCGAGGAAATCGACCGATAGTCCGAGGGCAGCCGTCCGCGTTTCAAGGGTCCCCTCGAGGTCGGTCATGTGGTGAAGTTCACCGTACGGGTTGAGCTCTTGGACATGTGGAATGGGGGGTCGGGGGTGAGCGCCAGCCGTCGCATAGACGTGATGAATTCCGTTCCTCCGGACGAACCCGACCTCAGGAACGAAGGCGTCGCCGACGCGCTTTGCAAAGGCCGATGCGTCCCAGATCCGGTCCCGCCACGCCAGGGACAACCTTCCCGCCCAGCCGTCTCCGCCCAGCTCCTTGGGCGTGGTGCCGTCGGTGCGGGCCAGGTAAGAGTTGATGATGAGGTTCTGGTGGGGGCGGATGTTTGCGTCGAACCCATAGGTGCGGTTGTTCCGTGGGTCCCCCTCCGTGGTCTGCCGGTTGATGAAGATCGCTCCCACATCGGATCTGCCCAACACGTTCCTTCTGAGCCGCACGGCGGAAAAGTTCTCGGCCGGGATCCCCGGGGTTGTCCGGGTCTGCATTGTCAGCAGCCCCATCTCCCACTGCCCGGCCCGTCCGGAGACACGGCCCCCACCCAGTATGGGAAGCGGCTGACCTCTCTCGTCCAAGCCGATTCGCCGTGAGTGGAAAAGGGTGAAGTCATTGAGGGATGAGCCCATGCGATACCGCCGCTCGCTGACGTCGCCGAACCCAAAGATCCCGGAGTTCTCAATGAAGAAATCCCGCTTCTCCGGGAAGAAGAGAGAGAACCGGGTCAGGTTCACCTGCTCGCGGTCTACCTCAACCTGCGAAAAGTCGGTTCGAAAAGTCACATCGAGTGTGACGCCAGGTGTAACTCCGTACTTGAAATCGAAACCTGCGTCTAGCTCTGTATCGCTTTGGCGCGCATCCACAGCACCGACCACTGATCTCGCCGTGAGAAAATACGGCTTGAAGAAAATGTTTCGCCCCGGGCGTACCCCTTCCAGATCCACGAGTGTTCCGCCCCCTGACGCCGTATAGAGTGCTGCCTGCCGGTCCAACGGCGCCCAGAAGGAATTCTCGTTCTTGCGGCGCACCCGCCGGAGGAATTGCAAGCCCCACACCTGATCCGTTCGCGTTGGGTCGAAGCGGAGCGTCGTGAACGGGATCGCGATCTCCGCCGACCAGCCCCAGTCGTGATGGTGGGTCTCGACCTCGACCGGCCCTTCCCAAGTCCAATCCAGAATTCGTCCGTCGTTGAACCCCTGGCCATCCTTGAGGGCGCCTTGCGGGTTCACGGCGAACAAGAACGCGTTTCGCCGGTCCAGATACGTATCCAGCATCACGCCGATCAAGTCTGTGTCGCGACTCTCGAAATCCTGCTCTAGGCTCATTACGGTGATGCGTTCCGGCGCGGTGTCGTAGCATTCTGCGCCGATGTAGATGCGGTCTTCGTCGTAGAGGACTCGGACCACCGTCCGCTCCGTGGCTGGATATCCGGTGGCAGGTTGCTGTTGAATGAACTCGCTGATGGGCGGCGCGTTCTGCCAGGACGGTTCGTCCAACCGGCCGTCCACGAGGATCGGATCCGCAACTCTGTGGGCGGCGGCGACCGGTCGCGGGGCTCCGGTCGGATCGATCGGCCACTGGCCATCCTTCTCCTGTGCGCCACGCGGCACGTCCTGGGCAGCTACAGCGCGTGTGAAGAGAAGAAGGGCGATCAGGATCTTGCGGATTCCAAAAGAGAATACGGGATGGTGGCAATCCAGGGAGAAAGACGTAGACGGATCTCGAGCCATCATGCGTCGGCCACTCCACAAACCCCGCCGGCCCAGCGAGTGCGCCACATTATCGAGGCACTGCAGTCTCGGCCGATACCGTGCCGTCACGGGGCACGATAGGAAAGACGATGTGCGAGGGGTGTTCGGGATCGTGGTAGACCCGGTTCTCGGCCCGCACCGCTCGCCTGCGGTCCCACGGAGGGTCCATCGTGCCGTAGTTCACATCGACGAAGCGCGGGAAGTTGCTGCTTGCGATGTCGACTCGGATGCGATGCCCACGAGCAAACACGTTGCTGGTCGGCGGCACTTCGATGTTGAGTTCGTACACTCGCCCGGGCTCCAGCGGAGAGCGGTTCGTGAGTGACTCCCGTGAGCTTGCGCGAAGCATGCCGTCGGTCAAGTACAGGTCATACCCCTCCGGCCAGTCGCGGCTCGGTGGATACACGTCGACGAGCTTCACGTTGAAATCGGTGTCGACTGCCGACGATGACACGTACAACGTAGCTGTCATCGGTCCCGTCACCTCGACATCTTCCTCGAGTGCCGGAGTCTGGAAGACGAGGACATCGGGGCGCGACCGTAGGGGCAGGCCTTCACGGATGCCCTCGCGCTGGTCGAACCCCCCGATGTACTGCCGGCCCTTATAGGAGAACGCCTCAGGTCCTCCGCGCGTGGGGACTGGGTTGAGGGGATCGTGCGTGTAGCTCGTGGGCGGTGAGGCCTCGTTCGGTACCTCCTGACTGAGCACGCCACGGCGGTGAAGGTAGAACTTGGTGTTCTGCGCCCGATCCAAAGGCCATTCTCGCTCGTGGCGCCACTGTCCGCCGTGGAAGATTCGGCCCTCGGGTGTGCGATGCCCATCGCCACCGCCCATCACGAAGATGCGAATGGGAGGCTCGTCCAGAATCCCGGTTTCCATTCCCTTCACTACCTTGTCGTACCACCGCAGCATGAGGAAATGAAAGTCGAGGGCGGCCTCGGCCCCGAAGTCTGCATCGCCGGACACAGTGCTCTCCACGTTTTGCGGGCCGTGAATCCAGGGCCCGATGATCAGCTTCTGCGGACTCGTCTTGAGCTGCGTCATGGCCAGATACTGATGCGGCGCTGCTGTGATATAGGCATCGTACCAACCGCCCAACCAGTAGACCGGAACGTCGGCATAGCGCTGCCAGTGCTCCTCGACGTTGAGGCCGACCTGCTGCCAAAATGGTCCGTAGGTGTCATTTTCGATGATTGAGACGGCGAAGTCCTCATAATTAGGGACCAGCGCAAGCGGGGAACTGCCCCGCCGGAATGCCGTCGGAAAACGCTCGAGCCACATCGGCAGCTCATCCGCCATCTTCTGCAGCGCGCGCCGTACCATTGGATCTCGAGCCGCTGCCTGGCTGCGCGTCGCCTGCCTGACCGTCCAGGCCAGATAACGCACACGCATGACGCCGCCGGTATACACGGGGGTCTTGTATGCGTTCGTGAACATTTCACGGATGAACTGAGCTACGAGCCCTGGCGGGTCATGGATGGCGAGCGCCAGCTGGGTGCTGCCGCTGTACGATCCGCCGTACGTTGCTACCTTGCCGTTTGACCACGGCTGTTTTGTCGCCCACACCACGGCATCGTATCCGTCGGGACCTTCCTGGACCCACAGTCTGAACACTCCTTCCGAATCGTTGGTGCCGCGGGAGTCTTGCGCCAGGAACACGTAGCCGTTCCGGGCAAAGAACTCTCCCCGCCTTGCAGGATGCGGCGTGCCATACGGTACTCTATACAGGATGACCGGCCACTGACCCTCCACTGGCTGGCCGTTCCTGGCGGGTAGATAGACGTCCGTGGCGAGTCGAACGCCGTCCCGCATTGGCGCCATGACGTTGGGGGTGACGATGTAGTCGTAGAGCGATGCTGTTGCTGGCACTGGCGGCGGTTGGCCCGCTACCTGTGCCGCTGCGGCCTGAGTAGTGAAAAAGACCCCCGGAAATGCTACACCGAGGGTCACAAGGCACATTCTCCCACGCATGATGTCCTCCCTGCTCCTTCAAGGTCAGGAGCGTGAGAGTCCTCGGAGCCCGCCACCGGGGGCGATCGCCAAGCTGTTTCCGTGCGCACCAAGATAGGTCGAGCATTGAGGTACCGCCACGTCAAGGGCCCTGGCTCGCGGGGCAGCAGGCCCGTAAGTTCTTTCGCATCTACGACTCCCGACCCCGATGTGAGCGAGTATCTGATACATATGTCCGACCTCCGCATGGCACCCTTGGCCCGTCGAACGCGTCGGGCAGGAGCTGCTCTTATACGGTTGGTATTGGTGCTCGCTACCCTGTTGGCTTTCGGTCTTCCGCTCGCGTCGTTTGTGGCTGCGCAAGAGCCGATGCCCCTGCCCCGGCTCTCTGGGCCGATCGAGCTGGACGGACGGCTCGATGAGCCGGCGTGGCAGGAGCTGAACCCCCTTCCCATCACAGTCCACATACCCACCTTCCGGGCGCCACCAAGCGAGCGGACAGAGGCATACGTTGCTTACGACGATTCCCACCTCTACTTGGGGGGGCGGCTCTACGACTCTGATCCGAAAGGTGTGCGCAGCACAACACTGTATCGAGATCAGTACAGCGGCGACGACCTGTTCTCGATCGTATTGGACACATACAACGACTACGAATCGGCGGTCTGGTTCACTGCCAGTCCCGCGGGCGTCCGGTCGGAC
>JBDHFY010000218.1:0-6927 GCA_039590195.1 Gemmatimonadota bacterium
GCGAGCCATACCGGTCGAAGGCCAAGGGCGACCCTTTCGCATCATCGTACTTCCCAGACGGCAAGGCTCTGTGGGCCGACCATGGACTGCCGCACTGCCAGGAACTGGCGCTCGGCCTTCAGTCAGGCAGGACGACGTTCGGGTACTTGGACGCACCGCAGCTTCTCAAGCACGCGCTTGGCCTGTTCAACCAGGATGCGCCGGCGACCCTCACGTTCCTGTGGTACGCGGAAGAACCTGACGCAGAGCAGCTGCGGGTAGAACTGTCGACATTCGAAAGCCGAGTCGACGATGCGCTCCGCTTCCGGTCGTTGACGTACCAGGAGGTGCACGCGCGGCTAGAAGAGATTCCAGATCGGGATGATGCGCACTGCGGGTATGTGGCGAGGCGGTATGTTGGGTGAAGGGCGTATCCGAAGGACTGCGGCGCACTGAGTGGCGACGCGGGCGCCGAGGCGCCACGGCCTAAGACGCCAGGCCGGATTGACCGGCGGCAGCAACGCGCCAGGCCACGGATGCGAATGGCTGGCCGTACGTTTTTTGTGGCGTCGTTGAGGGTCACGCGTGGCGCTCTCGGCGGTCTTGGGCGGGAGGATGGGTTGAGGGGGTCAACAGCGGTTCAACAAGTCTCAACAGAGGGGTGGGGTTGGGACGCGGGTGGGAGAGGCCTAGTTGTTGGGGTGGAGGGAGTTGAGGAGAGGTGACAGGGTGGGTCAGGTCGTGATCGATGGACCGAGCAAGAGGAAGCAGCGCAGATGGGGCGCGACCGCCTGATGCGATGCCGGAGCGTTAGCGACGGCGTCAGAGATCCAACTCGACCCATGCCGGATCGTGGTCGCTCCCGTCACCCGTCAAGTTGGTGCGACGGTCGATGAATGCGTTGCCCAAGCGAGGCGCCAGCGCCTCGCTCAGCCAGATCTGATCGAACAACTCGTACTGTGTCGGCTGACCGGCCGGCTTGAACCGGTGCGTCCACACCGGTGAGGCGGGATTGAACCCGCCAGGATCAGGCTTGGGGGGATGCGACTCCGCGGCATTGCTCAGCGCGTTCGTCAGAGCTTTCCCCTCGATGGTGAGCATGGCACCGAGCGGCGCGGCGTTCGGGGCATCGTTCATGTCACCGAGGATGACGTACCGTGCGTCAGAGCGCTGCCGCTGGGCGACGATCGTGGCGATCATCTCGGCCTGCCGCGTACGGCGTTGGTCGTTGGCCACCTTCCCTTGCCCGCCGTTGTCATCGTCTCCGAAATGGCTCTTCAGGTGGTTGTTGTACAGCACGACGAGCCGACGGGACCGCTGTGGGTTGAGGATCTCCACCTCGAGCAGATCCCTGCCAAACACCGTCCGGCTGGTGTCGGCCGGGTGCACCGCCGTCTGGAACGAAGTGACCGCTCCGAGCGGAAGCTTCGAGAGGACGCCGATGTCGATGAACCGCGGATCGTTCCCCTCGATGAGCACCTGAAAGGGATACCGCCCACCCAGATCGTCGCGGTTGAACTCGCGCAGGATGCCGATGTTCTCGACTTCCTGGACGGCGAGCACGTCGAGATCCATCGCGAGGATTCGTTGCGCCACGCGGTCTGTATCCTGCGCATCCTTGGCTTTGACGAGTTTCCCGAGGAAGGTGCGCACGCGAATGTTGTTCAGGTCGGTGAACTCGTAGCGCACCGTGAGGGCGCCGGCCGGCCCGGACGACGCCTGCAGTTGCTGGATCGCTCCCTGAAAGTTGAAGCGTGAGAACAGGTTGTTCAGGTTGAAGGTGCCGATCGTGACGATCATCGCCGCCTCCTAGCTCAGGGCTCTCCCGACGTCGAGGCCGGTCCAAGGTGTGGTGCGCGGCGCGGACGACTCGACAGTCGAGTACCGTTGCTGCAACGGGCTGCCGATCCAGTCTGACGAAAGGGTCAACGCAATCCTTTCGTTGTCTCCCGGCGACCCACACTCGAGAGCCATGCCTCGATCCATTCTGCCGCCGTGCCGCCATGCGCTTTCAAAGGCCCACCCAACCACGGCCTCGAAGGTCAGACCACCACCTGGTCCATTTGTGACGGCGGTGTGAAGTACCCGACGAGCGCCACCACCACGGTGGTGAAACTGCCGGCGACGGTTTCCGTGATCTGCTGCGCCTCGGGCAGCACGAACGTGTTGAGCACCCACACGACGACCGTGGTGAGCGCCGCTGCCAGCGTGGCCGCCGTGACCTTGGCGGCCGGCCGTTTGGACTGCATGCGTGCCATCGGAATCCCTCCCTACGCAGACTGTTCCTATTGCGCACGTTCGCCAGCTTGCTGGCCCCCGGAGTGACGTCACGCTGTCTTGACGGATGCCGATCCGGGAGCAGCTCCTTCTTCCGGCCAACGCCTACGGCCAGCGCGGCGGGCGCTCACCACCAGGTACGTACCCGACCGGGGGAAACACCATATGATCGAGAACGACGGTGCCCACGGTGGGGCTCGGTGGCGGACCGATTGGCCGGCCTCCGCGTTCAGGCATCACGATCGCGGGTCCGGAAAAGCAGGCCTCCGAGATCGCGTAGCGGCAGATGCCGTCCATCACGTCGTAATCGACCTGCAGTCCCGCGGTGGACATGCAGTCGCTCTCGCAGTTCTCGTGTTCGGCCACGCTGCACCGCTCCTGACACACGCCGGCCTGCAGATCGGGGTCCATTCCGCCGGTGCACATGAAGTTCCCCTCAGGGTTCGGCATGACCACCCGCGGATCGACCGGATACGCGTTGGGGTTGGAACAGCAGTCGGCTTCCGCGGAGAACCGTCCGCAGCTATACGACGCCCCGCCGGATGCGAGGCAATCCTCCATCATGCCGGGCATGAGCTCCGAAAAGTCACGACAGCTGGCGCAGGCTTCGTCGACACAGGTGGCCCATTGCCCCGTGCAAAGGAGGCACCGCACTTCGTCGTCATCCTTGTCGTACCAGCGGGTTTCTCCCCACTTGTTGCTGTAGAGGATGCCGGTGGGTCCCTCGACCCAACTGTTGCCCTCAGCGTCCTCGGTGTAGCTGTAATCGGGTGAGCTGTCGTAGACCGTCGTGGTGACACCGGGGTCATCGGAGTCGGAGTAGGTCTTCGATCCATTGGAAGGATCAATGACCATCGTGGCTGACGCGCCCGGAACGTCGGTATACGTCACGGTGACCGTAGTCACGTCCGTCACGTGGTTGGTGCTCGACGTGACAACCGTATTATCACTGTAGGTCGTCGTGGTCGTTGTGGTCCGCTGACCCTGGTCGTTGGTCCCCTCTTCCGTGGTCTCGTCTTCGACCGTCGCGTCCTCACTCGGGCCGTCGGGCTCGCCTTTCGTCGGCGGATCCTTCGCCTTCTCGTCCTCGGCGCTCGTCGGCTCCGTCATCATGGACTCGGCGATGCTCGTCTCACACTGCTCCGTGGCGTCATCATGCATCTTCATCGCGTCGGCAATGAACTCGCCCATGTCGCTCCCACCCACGCCCATGCCGCAGGCTGAGATGAGACCCAACGGATCGAATCCGGTCACGCCCGAGAACCCGGGCGCGCCTGCCGGCGACGGTGACAGCTCGCGCACGGCCGCGTTCAATTCCGCGCACTTGTTGGTCAGGTCGGTCGCGGCCTCGTCACTGACCGCCGCGACCTCGGCCAGCTCGCCCGCCCCGAGGACTGAGGTCTCCTCGGCTCCCCAGACCCCGGGCGCACAGCCCAGGAGGAGCCGGTGATCGAGGTCGAGGGCAAACACCTCGTACAGTCGCGCGATGTCCTCGAGGATCAGCGTCTCCATTTCCGAGTCGTACGAGGCGAGCAGGGTCTCGATCAACGTGCAGTCGACCCGGCCGATGTCGCGGACGCGGCAGATCACCTGCGCCGGAGCGTCGTGCTCGGCCAGGACATCGGCGATCCCGCTGATGGCCCGGTAGGCGTTCGCCGTGGCGACGAGCCCCGAGTTGAGCGTTGTGTAGTGGAGGGTTCGGGTCGCCCGCGCCTCCCGGGTGAGCGCAACCGCTTCCTCACAGGCACCCTTGTCGTCCTGGCGACACCGTTCGCGAGCGCTGTTTGCCCTCGTGATGAGCGTGGCATGGGCGGCGCGCATCGAGTCGGCCGCGGCGCGGCGCTGGTGCTGGTAGGCCGCGTGGACATCCAGTTGGCGTTGCACCACGCGCTCGCACCGCTCCATCGAGTCGCTGGGGAGATCCGAGCAGGCGGCACGCGCTTCCGCCGCCGCCACGCTGAGGTCGCGGTTAGGAGCGTCCCGTTGACTGGGGCAGGCAGCGCTCCACACCGCGATCAGTAGAACCGTTGCGATCACTGAGAGCGTTCTGGCTGAATGCATGGCTACACCTCGCAATCCTCTGGTGCTCCGGTCTTCTTGGCGAGCCGTCGGACGGCGTGGCGTCCGCCCAACAGCGGGGCGACAATGAGACCGCCGACCCGGAAGGATTCGGTTTGGTGCGGAGGGCCACGTGCCCAGGTTAGGACCGGATACCGGGGCTGGCTAGGGCGACTTTGGGACACGAGGAACCTGATTTGGGACATTCGAGGACGGAGACGATCAGGAACTCTTCCACGAAATCAGAATCTCTTGGTTGCAGTTGACCGCCGGCTGGACCAGATGGCACGTCGAGGCACCAGAGATCGTCGAAGGCCGGCTCCCGAAGTGGCCGTTCCGCCGATCATAGACGACGGGTGCAGCGCTACGTCCCCCTCGCCACCAACGCCCTTCCTTCGTTATCCCTCGGCAACGCCACCGGCGTCACCTGCCCTCGGGCCCAGATGGTCTTGATCAGGTTTCCCACTGCGAGCACGCCGGCCATAAGCAGTCCCACCTGCTCCGCGGTCCAATTGAGGCCGAAGCCCACGGCGATGGCGATAGCGGCTTCGATGATGGCGACGCTCGCGTTCACGACGGCAACAGGCTCGAGAGTCATGATCCCTCCTTGCGGTTGAGGCGCTGGCCGCACGAGCCGAAGCCCGTGCGGCCACACACTGTGTTCCTGCGGATGGACCGGCTGCGGGGTCACAGCACCGCGGTGACGATGTTGCTGGGCTTCCCTTCCCCTGCCTTGTTCACCGCGAGCACCCGGTATTCCAACTCCACCCCACGCTCCTGACGGTTGAGCAGGGTCTCGCTCTCGACGGCCATGCCGGCGTTCTCCCACGCGCCGTCCGCCCGCTGGCGCCGCTCGATCCGGTAGGCCGCGACCCGTCCGCCATCCACCGGCTCCTTCCAATCGAGCAGGATCCACCCGTCGCCTTCACGCAGCGCCTCGAGCGAGCGCGCCTGGCCAGGCGCGTCGAGCGTCGTCGGGCTCTTCCGTGCGCCCCAGCCGATCAGCTTGAGCTTGCCGTCGTCATACCGGGTGGTGTTTTCGGCGTAGCGGATGGCGGATTTCATCTCGTCGATCAGCGCCTGCAGCGCTTGCTCCTTGGAGTCGAAGGTGCTGGAGACTCCAGCGGATGCGGCTACGGCGGCCTCCCGCGCCGAGAGGTAGGCATCGAGGGTGGTCTGGATTTGCGCCGACGTCACCGGCGGGCTGGGAAAGTCTTCGGTGTACGTGGTGAGCCCGCGGATGATGTCCTGGGCCAGCGCGGCCACTTCTGCCTCGGTTCGCGGAAACGTTGCCATGTCGCTCCTCCAGTTGCGGTGAACGCCCGTTGCATCGGATCGTCCCGGCTCGGCGCAGAAAATCCCGGGACCCTGGTTCCACGCTACGCAGCGGGCTCAACAACGCTTCAACAGGTCTCAACAGGGTCGGTGACGATTCCAATCAGCGGGCGTCTGCGCGGGACTGGGCGGGGGTGGGCCACCGCTACGGGAAGTTGAGGCGGTAGCGCGTCGCGGTGGCCGCGGCACGGATCGCGGTCCCAACCGGTGATTGGTGATCTGCAACCGGGGATTGCAGCTTCACAGCCGGCGAGTGCGGGCCTGCACCTGGCAATTGCAGGCTTACATCTCACGATTGCGGGCCTGCAACCGGCGACTGCGGGCTTCCATGTGACGATTGCGGGCCTACAACTCACGATTGCAGGCTTACATCTGACGATTGCAGGCCTACAGACGCCGACGGTACATCGACCTGAGCAGGCCTTAAGTCACTATTTCACAAAGGGATACACCGGTCTGGCAGGAGTCTGGGGAGCTCAGCACCGGTTCTGAGGAACGTCGCGGGACGCCCTTGCTCACTCCTGAATCACGATCCCGACCAACGCCCCCGCTCCCGCCGCACCAAGACACAGCCCCAGCGTGGAACCGAGCGAAAAGCGGGGCTTCCTGAGTTCGGCCACGTAGCGGGTGGTGAGGTCTTGATGACTGGTGACGGCGTGTTGATAGCCGGCCTCAAAGGCCTGGCGGTTCGCTTCCTCGAGCCGAGTGATCGAGTCCTGGAGCGCGGTGACGGCGAGGCCGAGCGAATCGACCAGCAGCAGTCGGTCGCGCTGGGCGCGCCACGACTCCGCGTTCCGGTGGTCGATCACGAACGTCTCGGTGAACCACGCCGGGAACAGCACGTACTCGATCCCGAGCGTGTCGCGGTCGTCGAGCGGGATGGTGGTGACGCCCCACTGGGAGGCGGCGATCTCGGGAAACGCGTCTTCCAGTCGTGCTTCCAGCTCACCGGTGCGACGCAGCTCGCGCACCGTGAGCTGGCCGGCCTCGCGCTCCCGCTCCAGCGTCGCGACGGAGTCCCGGAGTACGGCGGCCTCGGCCGCGCGGGCATCGCGCTCCGAGCGCAACGCTTCCTGCACCCGGGTGCTCGAGTCCACAACGGCCGTGATCGAGTCCCGTTCCGCCTCGAGCTGTGTGGCCTGGGCGGTGACGCGGGCGATCTCGCGCTCGCGGTTCCCGATCGCGCCGTACACGACGCTCAGGATCGCGAGTGCCACTAGGAGCTGCGTGGCGACGCGGAGCCAGCGCGCCCTAGCCACGGTGCACCTCCAGTGTTGT
>JBDHFY010000219.1:0-6876 GCA_039590195.1 Gemmatimonadota bacterium
CCTTGCTGCCCTTGCTGCCCCTGCTGCCCCTGCTGCCCTTGCTGCCCTTGCTGCCCCTGCTGCCCCTGCTGCCCGTCTTGTGCAGCTTGCTCGGCACGCTCACGCATCCGCTCTTCGAGCGATTCGAGACCCCGCACCAGATCACGGGTCCGTTCAAGAGACCGAGACAGACGCTGGCCTTCGTCTTGCCCCACGGCCCCGGCGGCCTCCTCCAGCCGGTCTCGCAATTCCTGGATGTTAGCCCCGATCTGCTCCTCGAAGTTGCTGGCGTACTCTTTCGAGCGCGCCTGAGCCACACCCTTTGAGTATCGGATCTTGTCGTGGAGTCGATTCTCCCTGATCGAGCTCGCCGCTTCTTGGATTCGTTCGGACGCCTCGCGCTGGTCACGACGGGATTCACGGGCCATTTGGTCGAGCTGCATCTCCAGGTCGGCCACTTCCTGGGCAAGCTCGTCTTTGCGCTCCATCAGCCTTCTCAGCTGCTCATCCCGCTGGGCACCCCCCGCCGCCAGGTCGTCCACCTGATCGGCAATGCGCTCTTGCGACTCAGCGAGACGATCCGCTCGGCGCCTGGCATCCTGTATATCCCTCTCGAGTCGTGCGGACCGGTTGCTCTCGAGTAGGCGCCTCGCCTCATCCAACTGGTCGAGGGCACCCATGCCCTCAGAGAGTGATCCACCTCGTTCACCGGCTGCCGAACGCCGCATGGCATCAATGGCTTCACGAAGGCGGCGAGCCGAGTCCATCAACTCGGGCATGGATCGCTCTCGAGACAGGCGTTCGAGCTGCCGCGCCAGCTCTTCGCTTTCCTCGGCGAGCTGTCGCTGGCCTCGCCCACCGCCCCCGGCTCCGCCTTGAAGATTCTGACTTCGGCGACGCATGCGTTCGTTTTCCTGCTGTTGCCTGCGGGCGAGCTCTTTGAGCTTCTGGAGCGTGGCATCGATCTCCTCGTCCATCGACTGCCGCCTGCCGCGCTCGACACTCTCGTACTGGTTGCGGAGCTTGTCCAACTCGAGCTCGAAGAGATCGGCGAGGTCTTCGGCGCTCGCGTTGTTACCCTCTCCCCCTCCACCACCCTGCTGGCCTTGCGTCACCTGGATCTCACGGAATGCTGCTTCCGCACGCTGCAGATGCTGGAGCGCTTCCTGCTCCGGTGGTAGCGCCTCCCTGGGCTTGCGTGAACCCAACCCCTCTTCGGCCACCACCATCGCTTCAGCCGCCTGCGGCAGCTCCCGCGCGATGAGGCCGAAGCCCGAGTCCGCCTGTACCACGCCGCGGTTCACGATGCGGCGGGCAAGGGTCTCCACCTGTTCCCGTAACCGCCCCTGTGCCAGGGCGAGGGTTGCCAGGTTCTCTTGGTATTCTTTGTCCGAGTACTTGTCTCGATCGCGTACCAGATTGAACGTGGCGGCGACGATCTCCCGCTGCCGCCGAGACAATTCCTGATCCATTCCGGCGCCACCACCGCCGGCCATGCCTCCTTGCTGCTCGGCTTGACGGTAGTCGCGTCCGAACGGCCGCACATCCATGAAGTAGATATCGGTCGTGGTGGTCTGGTTGCCGCCGACTCGTTTGCTGTCAGTCACCCGGGCATAGTAGGAGACGAGATCACCGGGTTCGAGCTCCCACTCCTCGAGAAAGAATGTGTGGCCGGCCGTCAAGTCCTTGGCACCACCGCCACCGCCCGAGTCGTACAACTGCACGGTATCTTCGGGCTCACCGTTGACCGAGTACACGATCTCGAGCTGGCCGATGCCGTAATCGTCCTCGGCCTCCGCCTCGGCGAACACTTCCTCTATGGCCGTCACTTTCGTGTCCCGCCCCGGCTGCTTGAACGACACGATCGGCGGTTGGTCCTCCAAGACGTCAATGAAGTAATCCGGGGACGCGGGCACCATTTTTCCCTGGAATCCCTGCAATACAACTTTGTAGAACCCTTCGCTGCGAACCCGAATTTCACCTGAGAGAGTCCCCTCCGGACCCTGGGTGAGGGCGAGGGAATCACCTCCGTCCAACACGATCTGGCCTGCAGGCACGGTGATCGTTGGACGAATACGGATCACGACTCTCGTCCCGGCGAGCGCCGCGATGTCTCCCGAGTTCTCCTGCACCTGGGGAGCCAGGCCGGTGTACGCTGGAAAGTGGTACTCGAGATCTATCTGTTGCACGTAGGGAAGATCGGCCACTTCTATTCGGAAGAGGGGTGACCGCACCCCCACCGCCTCGACGAAGTAGTCCGTCTCCTCGCTGAGATCAAATAGGAAGATCTCGTAGATCCCAGCACCGGGCTCCTCACCCTCAGCGCTCCCACCACCGGCGTCACCGGCCGGGATCATCGGCCACCGCTCCCACTCACCAGTTTCACCGCGCTTGACGGAGATGTCTACGCGCTCCGCGTCAAATCCCCCGAGCTGAGCAATGATGTTCTGATCGGAGCCGCGGGCCAGAAGCGTGTCGCCGGGCAGTACCTCGATGAAATAGGGACTCTCGGCGCCACCTCCTCCGAGGGGAGACAAGAGGAATGGAGCACCATGGCGGAGAAAGCCAGGACCTATCAGACCCACGAGTAACACCCCGAACAACACACCTGCCACCGCACCTGACGACGTATAGATGTTCTTGCGATCGATGCTGCGGCCGTACTCGATGCTGCGGCACTTTTCGACAGCGCCCTCGATGATGCGGCGGACGATGAGCGGGGAACGCATCGGGTCCACTGAATCCCCGGCTGGCTTCCGAACATCGACCGCGCTCAAGAGGGCTGCCTGAAGATCCGGCTCATGCTCCTCGATGTAGAGCGCCACTCGCTCGTCAGAAACGCGCTTGAGCAGCGGACGAACCAAGAACCACCCTACGACAGTAAGGAGCGTGATGTAGGTGGACACACGAAAGACCGTCACCGCCGTGGGGGTGAACCGGAATTGGTCCATTCCGAGGGTGGAAACGAGCAGCGCCAGCAACCCCACGCCCAACACGATGGCCACTCCCTTGAGGACGATCTTCACCCGCCAGCGATTTCGCACAGAACGGATGACCTGAACGAGCTGATCCTCAGGCGATTGGCGCAGGTCGTGCAGCATGCGAGCTCCTCCTTGTCGGCTGCTTATCCGTTAGCTTTCCAAGAATTGATCCCCATCCTCGTTTGCTTCCAACTCCCTTCCCTTGGACATTGGCCACAGATGAACGCTGATGGATGCAACATCCCGCGTTCACCCGGGTTTTTCTGTGGCTTCCCTCACTCAGTGTTGCGCTTATTGACCGCCTACCCCTACACACCCTACACCCTACACCCTCCCCTCACCGTGACCTTCGCGAGAGACGGTTGGACACTGCCGTCTCGACCACCAGTAACAACATGGCGCTCCCCAGGAGATACCACCAGAGGCGTTGACGTTGTTCCTGCTCTTCGGTGGCGAGTTCCGCGCCGTCTGGAAGTTCTGCCTCCGTAGTCGCCACCGCTGTGCCACCAGTCACGGCCCCCGCGAACTCGAGTGGATCGATGGACGTGAGATCTGATTCAGCCGGATCCAGGTTGACGGCCACCACCGCGAGCGGGCTTCCCGTGACTCCGGGCTCGCGGAACTCGTACACGCCCTGTTCGGCGATGGTCAGGGGAGGGTCGGTCTCGTCTGGTGTCGCCAGCCGGATCCGATCGCCGGACGGCGCTTCCAACACCAGATCCGCTCCCGCGTGCAGCGCTGCCTGCACCTCGGCGCCTCCCACCACCTCGTCGAGCCGTGTGAGGTCCAGCGCCTGACCCACCGTGAACCACGATCTCGTCTCCACGTACCCGCCGAGGTATCTCGCGAGCTGGTGCACGAAAGGTAGAAACACTGGTTGCAGGGCGAGGTCGTTCCAGAACCTGTCCAGCGTGGAAGTCCAAAGGAGTACCCTGCCGTTGCCGACTTTTTTCTCGGCGAGCGCCACCGATCCGTCGTCGAAGCGCGCCAGAATGCCTTCCGCTGTCGGAGCACTCACTACCCGGTAGCGGAAGAACCGCGCCGACGAGAAGTCCCCGCTCCTTGGGGCGCTGAAGGGTTCGAAGATCGGGTGGCTGTAGTCGAGGTACGAGAGGGTCCCTCCACGATCCGGAGAACGCACCTCGGTACCCGCTGACACGGGAAGGAGATTTGCTCCCCCACGGGACCACGCACCCGTGCCGCTTCGCCTCCCGAGGGCGACCAGCAATCCCCCCCCGTTCTCCACGAACTCCGTGAAGCGCGCGCCCGCAGAGCCGCCGGGGAAGGGTGCGTCGTTCAGGATGATCACCGAACGGCCGTCGGTGTCTTCCAGTCGGAAACGAGCCAGGGGCTTCACATCCACCTGGAATGCCGGGCGGATGCCGATATCGAGCGCTCGTCTCACATACAGGCTCTGCTCCTCACCAGCACTCGAGTGCTCGAGCACCAGCACCGAAACCGCCTCGCCCGGCGAGAGGACAAAATGGAACACGTTGTCCAGCGGCAGGGGATCTTCCCCGGTCCTGACAAGACCCGTGGAGATTCCTTCAGGCACGAGGAACGGCACAAACGTGACCGTCGCGGAGTTGTTCGCATCGATACCCACCGTCTCCGTCTGGAGACGCTGGCCGTTCAACTCGATGGAAACATCGAGTTCGGCCAGTGGATCGGGACCCTTGTTGATCAGACGCGCCGCCACCTGCACTCGCTCGCGGCCTGCACGGAAGATGCGGCGCAGCGAAACCGACGGGACCGAAACGTTGGACGGTTGTGGGGTCCCGGACACATCAACGGGTGTCAGCGTTGCTCCTTCGGGGAGCACGACGTCCTGTTCCGCTTCCCACCCGCTCTTCTGGAAGTCGGTGATCAACACAACCTCCAGGCGGGGAAGCTCTGACTCTTGGAGGATCCGTTGAGCAAGCCTGAGGGGCGGACCATACCGCGTCCCCCCAGCTCCCGGCTCAGCGCCGTCGATTACGGCTCGTAAGGCAGCAACATCTGCAGTAGGCCGGCTGGCCGCCTGGGCGTCCTCGGCAAAGAAGATGACCGACGCCCGGTCCTGGGTGCCCAGGCCGTCTACTGCGTTTCGGGCGGCACGCAGCGCACGTTCCCAGCGATCGGCGTATCTCATGCTGAACGAGCGATCCAACAGCACGATCACCTCTCGCCCACCCCCCAACTCCGCCGCCGCCGTCGCCACACCCTCCAGCAAGGGCCGCGAAAAGGCCAAGACGATCAACGCCAGCGCAACGCATCTAATAAGGAATAGCAACCAGTGCTTGATCCGTTGCCTCCGTACCGAGCGGTGCGGAACCCTCTGAAGAAACATGAGAGACGGGAACGGTATCGCGTCCTTTTGTTCCCGCTGTAGCAGGTGCAACAGGATCGGGACGGCGAGCGCCCCGAGCCCGAGTAAGAACGCCGGCACCAGAAACGTCAGACCCATCTATCGCACTCGCGACAACCTCTCCCGGTTGGAGAGGTAGTTGAAGAGGGCAAAATCCAAAGGTGTCGACGTGTCGAAGAATGCATAGTCGATGCGGTTTTCACCTAGCAGCCTCGCGAGTACCGCGATGTGCTCCCGCACGATATCCCTATACCGGTCCCTCAGCGTATCGGGTACGACGGGCAGGCGCTCACCGCTCTCCAAGTCCTCGAAGTTCGCGGCCGCATCGAATGGAAATTCGATTTCCGCCGGATCGAGAACGTGAAAGACGATGAGGTCGTTTCCCTTGCACCGGAGCTTGTTCACTGCCTTCAGGACCGTTTCCGGTTCGTCATACAGATCCGAGATGAGCAGCAGAATACTGCGCCGCCTGAAGCTCTCGGCGATCTTGAGCAGTGGGCCGGCGAGATCTCCCGGCGCGCCCGGGCTGATGCGGTCCAACGTGTGCAAGACGATTTCCAGATGCTTAGCCGAAGCCGGAACCAAATCCACGATGTCACCGTCGAAGGTGACGAGGCCGACGCGATCCCGTTGCTTGCGAGAAAGATACACAAGGCTCGCTGCCAGAAACTTGGCATAGTCGAGCTTCGTAATGCCCCCGCTACCGAAATCCATCGAGCGCGACACATCCAGGACCACGCTGAAGTTCGCATTGGTGTCCGCTTCGAATTGCTTTACATAGAACCGGTCGGTCCGGCCGAACAGGCGCCAGTCTACGCGCCGGATGTCGTCGCCCGGCATGTAGGGTCGATGCTCTGCAAAGTCGATGGAGACACCCAGGTATGACGAGCGGTGCAGCCCGCTGATGAACCCCTCCACGACGGTCCGGGCCAGCAGTTCGAGATTGTCGATGCGTGCAAGCACCGTCGGATCGATGAACTGGGCTCCCGCCGCAGGGGCATCCGTCCGTGCCCGGCTTCTCAACATGAGATTCTCTCGCCCTTCGCGCTCACATCTCGGACTTCGGGACCGGGACCGCGTCCAGAAGCTGGTCAACCAAATGATCGGGCGTTACACGCTCCGACTCCGCGTGGAAGTTCGTGAGAATTCGGTGCCGAAACACGGGATGCGCCAGCGCCTTGATGTCGTCGAAGTTCACGTGGTAGCGGCCGTGCATCAACGCGCGGGCCTTGCCCCCGAGGATGAGATACTGGGCGGCTCGCACGCTCGCTCCGTACGCCACCCACTTCTTGATGAAGTCCGGGGCGTCGCCCTCGGGCGGGCGGGTCGTCCGCACCAAGCTCACCGCATACCGCAGCACCGGCTCCGCCACCGGCACTCTCCGTACGAGTTGTTGGAACGCGATGATGTCCTTGCCGGTCACAGCGTGCTCGAACTTCGGGTTCAATATCGCCGTGGTGGACCGCACGACTTCCAGTTCTTCGTCCTCCGGCAGGTGGTCAATCACGATCTCAAACATGAAGCGGTCGAGCTGCGCTTCGGGGAGCGGATATGTTCCTTCGAGCTCGA
>JBDHFY010000220.1:0-11131 GCA_039590195.1 Gemmatimonadota bacterium
CGAAGACGACGGATTCGCCGTCGGGCGAGACGCTTGGCTGAGCATCGCCCTCGCCTCCGAAGGTGAGCTGGGAGGAGCGCGAGTTTGGACTGCGATTCCGGCGCTGAGAACGCCGACAAGTGATTGGGTGCCTGGCGGCTTGGATTCCGGCGTGGAGGACGCGGGCTCCGCATCGATGCGCCTTGAAAGGCGCCTTCCCAGGCCCGGCGTCCTTACGGACGGGTCCCCCGAGGGGGTCGATTGCGGCCTACTAACCCCGCGAACCGACCCTACTTCGCCGCGCTTTTTTCCGCCTCCGACGTGCGGGCCTCCGTGACGATCTTCACCACTTCGTCGATCAAGTGCTTGCGCGCCCGGTCTACCCCTTGCTGGAGCTGGATCTTGCTGTCCAGGAGACCTTTCCCTTCGCGCTCAACCACCGCCTTCTCGAAGTCGGCCAGGACCTGGTGAAGCCTCTGCAAAAACTCGTGTCCTTTGCTCACTGTTCCTCCGTTGCCGTTAAGTTGTTGATAACTTGATAACACCTGGGGCAACCTGCGACAAGCCTCAACCCCGCGTCATGCCGCCTTGGGAGGTGCATCCCATGCCCAGTCGATTCCTTCTCAGCGCCATCGTGCGAACCGTTCAGACTCTTGCCATATTGGGTGTTTCCTTATGCATGACCGCAGAAGACGGCGCGGCCCAGACTGTCGAAGAACGCCTCGCCTCGCTCGAGACACGAGTCGCCGAACTGGAGGCCCGCGTGATGACCATCGAGGGCGGAGACCGCGAGGCGGTACCGACCCGGACCGTTGTGACATCCGAGTTCCCAATTACGGCACGGGTGCTCGACAAGCGGTTCAACGAGGGGAGAATCCAGAATTATCTGATGTTCGAGCTGGAGTTCCAGAGCACGCTGCAGCAACCGGTCATCGCCTTCACGGGCGTCGTCATCTTCAGGGATCTCGGCGATCGGGAGCTTCTACGCCTGAATATCACGTCCAACGAGCAATTGGATGCCGGTGAGGCCGTCAGCTGGTTCGGCGGAATCGCGTACGATCCTGAGAGGGACGGCCATGTCCGGATGCGGGATGTCCCGCAGGAGGGGTTGCGGCTGCACTTCGACCTGGACGCGGTGACCTATGCCAACGGCATCCGAGAGACGTTCACGATCAGATGAGGATGTTGGCGACTTTGCGTTTCCGGACTCGAGCACGCCCTCGCGTGCCGTTGGAGGCGTTCCGGCGCTTGCGAATGTGGGGAGGGTGGTGAAGATTCGCGCGAGTTCCATTGCAACAGAAGACGCAAACGGTGGTGTGACAGAATCGAAGGAGCTCGGTGAATGAACGGGCAAAAGCTTCCCCGCACTGCGTACGTGGTAGAAGAGGGACAGACATTTGTTCCGCTGACCTACGGCCGTACCCTGTCCGAATTCACGTTGAAGGCGATAGGAGCGGGCATCGTTCTTGGCGTCATCTTTGGCGCCGCAAACACCTACCTCGGACTCAAAGCGGGATTGACCATCAGTACGTCGATCCCTGTGGCCGTCTTGACCGTCGTCGCCTTCCGAGTGTTTGCGGCTTTTGGCCTGCCGCATAGCATCCTCGAAAGCAACATCTCGCAGACGGTTGGCTCGGCCAGCTCGTCGGTGGCTTCCGGAGTGCTCTTCACCATCCCCGCGCTGTTCATCTGGGGGATGAGTCCGGCGTGGCGCCAGATCACTTTGCTTGCCATGTGCGGTGGTTTGATTGGTGTGCTCGCGATGATTCCGCTCCGGCGTTTCCTTATTAAGAGGGAGCACGGCAAGCTGCCGTACCCAGAGGGCATGGCGTGCGCGGAGGTCTTGGTCGCTGCGGAGGGAGGCGGCAAACAGGCGTCGGGTGTGTTTTGGGGCATCGGCATCGGGATGCTGTTCAAGCTCATCACCGACGGCCTCAAGCTCGTACAGGGGACGTTTCAGGTCACGCTCGGTTTCAAGGCCAGCGTGGCCGCGAGTGTTTCACCGCCACTCATCGGGGTCGGCTACATCCTCGGCATGCGCATCGCCACGGTGATGGTGGCCGGCGGGGCGCTCTCGGCGCTCGTCATCATTCCGCTCATCAATTGGTGGGGCGCGGGTCTCACGGAGCCATTGTACCCGGAGACCGAAAAGCTCATTCGCGATATGTCGGCAGGAGAGGTGCTGGGGCGGTAGCGACCGGCGGCATCATTACACTCGTCAGGTCGATTCCCACCATGATCGAGTCGTTCAAGCTCGGCGTGACGCACTTCGCGGGGGGTGCTGAGGCATCGAGCGAAGAGCGTACCGAGCACGACCTTTCCTTCAAGACTGTGGTGACCTTTGTCATAGCGATCTTGGTGTTGCTCACCCTCGTACCGGGGATCCTCGGGTACCTCGACTCGATCCCGATTCGCGCGCTGGCGTCGATCCTCATTGCGATCTTCGCCTTCTTCTTCGTCACGGTAAGCTCCCGGATCGTCGGGTTGGTGGGCGTCACGTCCAACCCAACGTCAGGGATGACCATCGCCACGCTGCTCGGCACGAGCCTGGTCTTCTTTCTGATGGGATGGACGGATCTGGCGGGCAAGGCTACGGCGCTGATGGTTGGGACAGTCGTTTGCATCGCGGCGTCGATCGCAGGCGACACGTCGCAAGATCTGAAAACCGGCTTCGTGCTCGGTGCCACGCCGCGTTTCCAGCAGATCGGTGAGCTGGTGGGTGTGATCACGTCGGCGGGCGTGGTTTGTCTGGTGGTGATGCTGCTGCATCAGAGTGTGGAGGGTGGACTGGGTGGCGCGGAACTCCCCGCTCCCCAGGCGGTGTTGATGAAGCTCGTGATCGACGGGGTGTTGGATCAGAATCTTCCCTGGGCGTTCATTTTCATCGGGGTCGGGATCGGTCTGGTTGCCTCGATGTTCAAGATTCCGGTGCTGGCCTTTGCCGTCGGCGTATACCTTCCGCTTTCTACGATGGGAGCGGTGTTCTTGGGCGGTCTTGCCCGCCACTTACTGACGCGAAAGCAGCCCACCGAGGAAGCCGAGCGGCGCCGTGAGCAGGGAGTGCTGTTCGGATCGGGCCTCGTCGGGGGCGGTGGGCTCACCGGAGTCGTGCTTGCGCTCTGGGTAGGGCTTCGCGGCGGCCGGCGAATAGAGGGTTTCCCGCTGGATCTTCCCGATCCGGCCGCCCAGGCGCTGGCGTTGTTGACGATCGTGATGATCGTCGGGATCCTGGTTGCCATTGCCCTCCGTCGACAGGAGGCGTGAGATCGGGCGTCGTCCGCCGTCGTAGTGGCTCGGGATATGGGCGCCGTTCGAATCCTCTTCCTGGCCGACACTCATCTCGGCTTCGATCTGCCACAGCGGCCGCGCATCGAGCGCCGCCGCCGCGGTCATGACTTCTTCGCGAACTTCGAGCGCGCACTCGATGCGGCACTCGATCATGATGTCGACCTCGTCGTACACGGGGGCGATCTCTTCTATCGCAGCCGGATTCCAGCGAGCCTGGTTCACAGGGCCTTTGAGCCACTGAAGCAGGTGGCGGACGCCGGCCTCCCCGTGTACCTGGTACCGGGAAACCATGAACGCTCGGAAATCCCCTATCCGCTGCTCGCCATCCACCCGCAGATTCACATTTTCGATCGCGCGACGACGTGTCTCGCGACAGTCCGCGGCGTCACGGTGGCGTTAGCCGGTTTTCCCTATTGCAGATCTGAAGTCCGGCAGAAGTTTCCCGAGCTGCTGCAGTCGACGGGATGGCAGGACGTGCACGCCGACGTCAACTTGCTTTGCGTCCACCATTGCTTCGAGGGAGCGACAGTCGGACCCGCCAACTACACGTTCCGCCACGCCAGTGATGTGGTAAGGGTTTCCGATATTCCCACGCGCTTCAGCGCCGTTCTGACCGGCCACGTTCACCGCCATCAAGTTCTCACGAAGGACCTACGCGGACGCCGCCTTGCCACACCCGTCCTGTACCCGGGCTCCGTAGAGCGAACATCCTTCGCAGAGAAAGACGAGGCGAAGGGCTACGTGCTGCTGGAATGCGAGGGGGACAACACGACCGGCGGATCTCTGAAGAAGTGGGAGTTTTGTCATCTTCCCGCGCGCCCCATGATGGTCGTGGCCCTGACCGCCGCCGGAATGAGTCGGGTAGCCCTCGAGTCGAGATTGAAGCGGGCTATCTCGGAAGCATCAGCGGATGCCGTCCTGCAGCTCAGGATCCACGGGCAGTTGACCGATGGCGCGCGTGCCGCAGTGACGGCCGCGAATCTGAGGGCCATTGCGCCGTCGACGATGAATGTGGAAGTGCGCTTGATGGACGAGATGCCGAGTCGGCGGTGATGCGCGTCCTGCACTTCAGGTTGACTCAGTGTGAAGGGGAATTGAAACACGATTAATGGGAGTTGTCACGGCACTTCAACTCGGGGCGGTTTTCTTGGTCTCGATCGCTCAAGCCGTCCTGACGCACCTCACACGATCCACTCCATACCGGGCGCCATCAGATTGTTCTGGCATGGTCATTGCCACGAGCGACTCTGCCTTTCCGTATTGTGAAACTCAGACCGGCGACTAAACGACTGCCGTCTGCAGACGGCTGAGGAATACCATATGAGGAACTGCGACATGCCACGAGACCGTCTGACTCCGGCGCTCCTGAGCGTACTCATCACCGGTATCATCGCCTGTGGCGACCGGCCCGCCCCGACAGCGGCGGGCCCACCGAGGCTCGACGACCAATCCTGGGCATTTCCGTTGGCGCGCTCAACGTCGGCGCTCCGAGTCCTCCTGCTCTCAGATCTCAATGGGCCGACTACCGACGCGCTTGCCGGCGCCCTGGCGGCCGCGGGTTTCGACGTCACCGTGAGACCCGCACCCGAGTACACTTGGGATGCGACCGATCCCCCGTTGGACGAGTTCACGAGCGTGGTACATCTAAACGGCGTCACGTTCAGCGTCCCGTTGTCACTTCCGTCACAGGTCGCCCTCGTCGAGTTCGTCCGCAGCGGTGGAGGTTACGTGGCCTCGCAATGGAACGGCCTCGAGCTTTTTCTGGGTTTGGTCGATGCCATGGCCGACCTCATGCTCCAGAGTTACGACGGCGATTATCCGCTCAACTGCAGCAACTGCGATGTGACTTGGACCGCGGAGCCTCTCGCCGCGGGTCATCCAGTCTTGAGCGGCGTCCCTGACGAATTCACCTTCTCTGCAGAGGCGCATGATGCGGGGCCGCTGGTGGAGTTCGACACGCAACCGTCCACCGTGCTGATGCGATCGATGGGAGGAGGACCGGCAGTCATCGTGCGGGAGTTTGGAGACGGTGGTGTGGTGAGCTTCAGCAACGCCGCCAATGGTCCTCCCTATGTCCCGCGAACCCTGCTGGATCCGAACATCCAGCAGCTATACGTCAATGCCGTCCGGTGGGCGAGCCTGAGCGGACGTCGCGCGCTGGAGATCCTGATTGACGACATTGCCGATCTCGTGGATTCGGGTGACCTGAAACAAGGGCAGGCGACGGCGTTGATTACCAAGCTCGAGCAGATCAGCGAGAAAATCGAGAACGGCCAGATCAACGCTGCGCGGAATCAGTTGGTGGCGTTCATCAATCAAGTGGAAGGATTGATCCCGGTCCAACTTCCGGCAGAACTCGGCGAACCGCTTATCGAGGTGGCACGGGTCCTCATTGACAGACTGGATGACGGCTAAGAGCTTGTGGACGAATCCCCTGGTTCGCCTCAGGGGGTGTCGTTTCATGGGACGCGCCGGGGGAGATCGCGCCGTGGAGACGCCCCGCCGGGGGTGGTCGTACACCGGGCCAATTTGCCGAGGGCCCGAGGCGCCCGCGACCCAGCGTCTCCTGAGGCGCGACCTCCCCCCGCGCGCGCCAGGCCAACCTCGGTTGGTTTGTTCTCCGCTCGCAGGCGAAGGCACAGCGATTCTTTCACATGCTCTAAGACTCACGCTGGCTCACGGGCAGCACGGAATGGTCGGCCCTTCCGGTTGAGGGCGCAACCGTCCGCCAGCGTGTCGGCGGGGTGGCCGAAAGCGTGAGAGGTTACTTTTCCGCGCAAGACACGTGTCGAGGGCGTTGTACATGGCGAACCGATTGAAGCTCGCTCAAATCCTCGACCCGCTGATTGGGGAAATCGAGAAGCTGCTGGAAGGCCAGGACGAGCACAACCCGTTGATCGCCGTCCGGAAACACCTCGAGCGCCTGGTCGACCACTTGCGTGCTGACCCGCCCTTGGTCGGCAAGATCGACGCACTCCGAGAATTGGGCTATCTGAGCGAGCACAGCCTCGAAGGGCAGCTTGCCGGCTTTCACGAAACCGTGAGACAGGCGATCGACGAAGCCATGTCGCCTGGGTGGGACTAGCGCCGATTCCCTTTCCCCGCGTCGATTAGCTCCGCCCGCTCCGCTCCCAGACAGCGACCTCCCAAAATCAGTCAGCGCCGCCGGCGATCGCCTTCCGCAGGATCGCGAGCTGCCCCGTGTGGTAGGCGTCGTGCTGTGCCAGCCCGTGCAGCATCACGTAGAATGAAGTCGCTGCGGGCTCGTCGGCTTGTCCGGCGAGATGCTCATCGAGTCGCGACGGCGGAAACTCCCGGATCGTCTGTCGCAACCTTCGGTGAGCGTCCGTGAGGGCCGTTGTGGCCTCGCTCCACGCGCTCTCGTCCCCGGCCTGCGGGGTGGGCCAGTCCGCCTCGGCGCTCAGCGGTCTCACATTCTCGCGAAGCCGGCGCTCCACCTCATCGGTCCAGGCCGTCATGTGGAGGACGATCTCCCAAATGGTGTGAACGCCCGGGATTGGGCGGGCGCCCGCCTCGGTGGCCGTCACCCCTGCGAGTGACTGCTTGAATGCCGGCCCGTGCCATGCTTCGCCCTCCGTGGCCCTCTCAAGTTCATCGGCCATCCGATCGGTCTCCTGCATGATGTCTCCTTTGCCGCTAACCTGTAAAATTGTTATCATAGGTTACAGAGAGTATCATAACTTGTCAAGGCATCTATGTAGGTTAGATTTGTACAACTTGTGGCGCCGTCAGCAGAAGAGAGAGTCTCATGGCAGCGGAGTTCGAATGGGTGGGGGGCAACCTCGGGCTGGATTTCCACAACACGGTGGCGTGGCGGGCCGGCGTGCCCTGTGGGGAGGGGCGCATCCCGAGCTATCGGGACCTCCTGGATTGGGCCTGGGAGGCGAACGTTCTGTCGGAGAGCACCCGGGCAGCACTCCAGGGTGAGGCGGAGCGGCGCCCGGAGGCGGCGAAGAATGCGCTGCGGTGTGGAGAATCGCTCCGCCTGGCGATCCACGGCGTCTTCTCGGCGGTGGCCCAGGTGGGAGACCAGGGGGCGGCGCAACTTGACGTCTTCAACGGCTTCCTGGCCGAAATGCCGCTCAGGCTGCGGGCTCGGTCCTCCGGGGTACGCTTTGGGTGGGATTGGTCCGCCGACCCGGGGGATTTGAAGCAGGTGCTGTGGCCGATCGTGTGGTCTACGGCATCGCTGTTGAGCTCGGATGAAGGGTCCCACGTCAAGGAATGTCCGGGAGATGGATGTGGCTGGCTGTTCGTTGATGTCAGCCGGCGCCGCAATCGGAAGTGGTGCGACATGAGGGAGTGCGGGAACAGGGAAAAGGCGCGCCGGCATTACGAGCGGCACCGCAAGGGTTTGGGAAACCGATAACGGGGAGAGGCCGCGTGATTGCATCCCAATCGAGGGCTGCTGGCACTGAGCGATCCTATCGTGTTTGCAGGTCGCTTAACGGTCGACGCCTCGGTTATGCCGACGCGGTGTGCTCGGTGAGACCCGGCCCTTCACGCCGCCTGCCGTTTGCCGTACAATACTCGGCAGTGTCAGCTTGACATTGCTTCTCGAGTCGCGTCACTTGCCGCGTGTCCGGTGCGCGACTCCGCGCAATGGGCATCATTGAGGAGAGTGTTCGGGGGAAAGACATGTCCAATCCGCGGTCGTCTCTTGCCGTTGCATTACAGGACTATAAGGGTATTCGGCCGGGCATTGCGCTCACCATTGCGGCGCTCGCCCTTGCCGCCGCCCTGGTGGTCGGGATTGTCCACATCGTCATGCTCGGAAAGTCAGGTGCGGCGCTCGGGGAGGGTCAAAAGACCGTCCGGATGTTGAACAACTATCAGGGGGCGCTGGAGCTGTGGCGTCGGCTGGCGAGCTTGCCGGATAGCGAGATCCAGCGCGAGGAGCAGCGTCGGGTGCGAGACAGCATCGGCGTGGCTCTGAGAGTCAATCTTCAAGACTTGCGGAGAGAACTCGCCAATCCCGTAGACCAGCAATTGGTGAGCAGCATTCTCGAGAATCTGCGACGCCCGGGTTCGGGCCCCGATGGGGCCACGGAGGATTTGGCTCAGCGCGGCCGCGGTGCGATGATCGTGCTGACCGCCCGACAGGATTCGGCGCTCTTTCGGGCGTTCGCAGGAAACCAGAGAGCACAGCTGTTTGCCGCGATTGTCATCGCCCTCACGCTGGTGGCGGCCGTGTTGTTGATTGCTCCTATTTCTTGGGTCTACGTGCGGTACAAACGCGGGGTCCCGCCTGGGATGTGACCCTCGGCGGGTCGCACGGAGGCCGCCGTGGGTCCCACACGTTGAGCCGGCGCTGGACCTTTAGCGCCGGCGCCCGTCCGAGTTGAACATTTCGACGTAGATGAGCCACCCCACCTCTTCCTGTTCCTGCTTTCGCAAGATGAGCAGGAATTTGCCTCGATCTTGGACGTCCCGTCGCGCCCCCAGCACGGTGGCGGTCCACGAGTAGGTACCGCGGACATATGCCAGGCTAGCGATCCCGTCGATTTCAATCGGAGTGTAGGTCAAATCTCGGTAAGTGCCGAGAAAAGTAGCCTGGGCCGACCGGATGGCCGCGCGGCCCTCCGCAGCCGGTGCATTGGGCTGCGGGGGCTCGCATCCGGTGAGAACAATGACGAGCAGAGCCAGGCTGGCGGTAATTCTAGGTGGCCTCATGGCCAGTCTCCTGATCGGGTTCGCGAGCGAACGCCGTTGGGTTCGAGGGCGGCTTTGGCCAATCTGGGCGAGTTGGCGGCAGAGTTGCGCCGGTCAATTCACTGCGTTTGCGGCGTTCACCCTGCCGGCGCCCAAATCATCGTTGCCGGGCTTGCCGAGGTCGTCGGCCGCTTTCCGCAGGGCCGCCTCGACCTGTGCCGGGTGCATGTCGCCGCCGTTCTCTCCGATGATGAGGGCGGCGACCCCGGACGCATGCGGTGCGGCCATGCTGGTGCCGGCCGCCCAGGCCCAGCCATTGTTCGTGGTGCTGGCGGGCAGGTCCAGGTCCGTGGTGGGGTCGACGGCCCAGCCCTCAGGTGCCGTGGCCGCGATAGAGATCACGTGGGGAGCATCCGCCGGAGTCATGAAGACATCTTTGTCTTTGTCGCCGTCGAAGGCGCAGTTCCCGGCGGCCGCAATGACGGTGGTCCCGCTCTGGTAGGCGAAGCTCGTGGCACGGCCAACGGCCACCGCAAACAAATTGACGGCCCAGGCCGGGACCAATTCGACGACCTCACAGTTGTCGTCGATTACCTCACCACGATGGGACAGCTGGGCGCCGAGGCTCATGTTGATGACGTCGGCATCGATCAGCGCGGCGTAAACGATACCCGCGATGATCTCACTGAAGTCTCCCAGCCCGGTGTGGGAAAGCACCTTGACGGCCACGAGCTCCGCCTCAGGCGCGATACCGATCGTGCCAAACCCGTTATCTGCCGCTCCAACCGTCCCGGCGGTGTGGGTACCGTGATGGAAGTCATCAAAGCCTGCCGGTGGGTTAATGTTGTCTTCATCCTCCACGAACGACGTGCTGAGGGCGAGGTTCAGGTTAGGGGCGATGTCGGGGTGATCGGAGTCGATCCCGGTGTCGAGGATCGCAACCCTTACGCCCGCACCCCTGGCTCCCGCATCCCAGGCTTCGGGCGCGTCGACTGCGTCGTGGCCCCACTGCAAGTCGAAGAAGAAGTCATCGTCGCCAGTGAAGGGGGGATTGTCGAATTGCTCGATCGCGATGCCGTACTGGCCGGCGTCGGGATCGATCCACTGGATGGTGAGATCGGGCGCTACGCCTCGCACTCCCGCGATGCGGGAGGCATCCGCAGCGAATGTGTTGCTGTTGGAGGTCGCCACGGCGATCCCGATCTCGGGGATGGTCATAGTGATGGCCCCGCCCGCAGCAGCCACCCGCCGGGCCAGATTGCGGGGTAGCCTGTTCCCGTTGGCCACGACCAGGTACGAGGAGCCGGCGCTACCCTTGGCGGACAGGTTCGGGCCTGCCTCAACCGGCAGCGTCGCGTCAGGAGTCTGACATCCTGCGACGGCCAGCGCGAGTACCCCCGCGAGGAAGGCCAGACGAGATGGTTTCGTCATGGTGATGCTCCTTTCCAGCATGGTGAAGTGAGAAGCAACGCGCATGTCACCCCTAGCGTCCCGGCGCGGGCTGAACAGGAAGGACTCCGGAGTTTACCTGACGGCTTCACCGGACAAAGTGTGAGGTTGTCGTGGCAACGCGACGGTGGCGTCTTCGTGTGGCCCCGCTGCAACAGTGAGCTGTGCTGCAGCGGGAGTGGTTGCACACCTGCGCTCATATAACACCGGTGGGGGAAGCCCGCAACTACGCTTCGCGATCGGTGTTTCTGAGAATGAAATTGACTGAAAGGGCGCGCACCAACGCCGTCTTGTGACGTCGCCACTGCCGTTGCACAGAGGGACTGCAAGATCTGTGCGTGGAAGCGCGTCATCGCACCGTTCACGACACCGTGGCAGACCGTGTGACCACGTGCGAGGGAATTTCAGGGTGCCGCAGCCCGCTCGGTGCTTGGCTGGCTGGCGCAGTGAGGAGAGTGCATTCCGTGACGCGCTACGATCCCGGCAGGGAAGCTGGGGACCAGCAGCGGCGTTTTGTCCGGACTGCAGAGCGCTGTTCGTCAAGCGCGCGCCATGTCTACTAGCGTCGCACCACCTTGAAGGCAAAGTTGGGCCCAAGCCCTGCAGTGTATGCCATGTGGATCCAGAGGACGGCAAAGGCCTCGAGATGGCGAGCGGCCTCCAAGCCGCCGGCATCGATTACGTCGAAATCCAATTGTATCGCGAGTCCTGCGACCGTCTCCTTGGCGTCTGCCTCGTCTCC
>JBDHFY010000221.1:0-7194 GCA_039590195.1 Gemmatimonadota bacterium
CCATTTCGGTTGGCTCGGTCCCCTGCGTGCCGGTCACGTACACGAGTGTGCCCATCGCTGAGATCGTCAGATCCTCGGAGCCGAAGGCGCGAACGCCAACCCCATCGACTAACGCTACCGGGTCGCCCGTCAGATCGATCCGGTTCTCATCAAATGGCGCCGCCATGAGGGTGCCATCGCTGGTCACGTAGAGCAGATACCCGGAGGACGCGTACTTGGCAACGACGCCTCGCACAAGAACGCGATGCGATCCCTCCGAGAGATCGACGACTGCCACGTCTGCCTCGTCGACCCTCGTGCCGCGCATCACCGTGAACAGCAGAGCATTACCGTCGGGAAGGACTTCCGGCCAAATGTGATCTGTTTCACCCTGTGCCGTGTCGACGGTGGTTACCTGCTCCGACGAACCTCCGCCGGTCCGACGAACCTCCGCCGGCTGGGACGCGGAGGATTCCAGTTGTGCCTCCTGCCGTCAGACCGTCGTAATACAGCAACCCATCGGCGCCCCACGCGGCCCCATCCAACCCCACCAGCGTATCCGCGACCGTGATCGGCGGCCCACCCCCAAGCGAGGCGACCTTGAGCCGGATTGGGGGTGTGCTGAAGAATCCTACGCGCGAACCGTCGGGAGAGACGAACGGGTGCGTCGCGTTCTCCGTCCCGGGCAGTGGCGTGGCACTGAGCTGGTCACGCGCGCGCACCCAAAGGCGTCGCCCACCGGCAGCGGGTCCGACGTAAACGAGCCGCGATCCGTCCGGTGAAATCGCGATACGCGAACTGCGAAAAACCTGTAACGCCTCCTCCGCCGGCAGCGCGAGGCTGTAGCGGGAGATTGGGGGCGGGGGGTCGGGGCGGAGCCAACCCCAGAGCGCGGTGACGCTCATCAACACGGCAATACCCGCGAGGGCCGCACTCAGACGATTCCATGGGCCCGTGGGCTGCGCTCCCGGTACGGCGGCCTTCTGTTCCGTCGCCACGGTGAATGCGGGATTCGCTAGTGCTTCGGCGAACTTCGCGGCACTCTCGAACCGATCCGCCGCCAACTTTTCCAGCGCCCTCGCGACGGCCGCTCCCACATGCGGCGGCACCGACTTCCGCAACTCCGTCACCGGTTGCACAGCTTCCGTCACGATCTTCATCACGATCGCCTGCGCCGACGCCCCGGTGTGCGGCGGTTCGCCGGTCAACATCTCGTAGAGCACACATGCCAACGAATAGATGTCCGAGCGATTCGTGAGGTCTTTGTCCGCCGTCGCTTGCTCGGGGCTCATGTAGTGGGGTGTCCCGAGGGACATGCCGGTCTCGGTCATCCGTCCGCCGGCGGCGGCGCTCACCGCCAATGCAATCCCGAAGTCCGCCACCATCGGCCGGCCGTCATGGAGCAAGATGTTCTCGGGTTTGATGTCGCGATGGATGACGTTGTTGCGATGGGCGTAATCGAGCGCGTCGGCAACCTCGGTCGTGATCCGCACCGCCTCTTCGATGCCGAATTGCGTTTCGCGGTCCAGCTTGTCCCGCACCGTTTCGCCGTCGATGAACGGCATGACATAATAAAGGAAACCTTCCGCCTCACCCGAATCGAACAGCGGCAGGATGTGGGGATGCTGGAGGTTGGCCGTGGTTTCGATCTCCTGCACGAACCGCTCGGCGCCCAGGACCGCGGCCAGTTCGGGTCGTAGCACCTTGACCGCGACCTTGCGCTTGTGCTTGAGGTCCTCGGCGAGATAGACGGTGGCCATGCCACCGGCGCCCAACTCACGTTGGATCTCGTAGCGGTCAGCGAGGGCATTGCGCAAGCGCTCGGGGACGTCCGTCATGCTGCCGTACCCAACGGTCCGCCGGTCCGCCGGTCCGCCGGTCCGCCCCGTATCGCCATACCACCGGCGCCCAGCTCGCGCTCGATCGTGTAGCGATCTGAGAGCGCCGATGCGAGTCGCTCTGGTGGATCACTCATGTGACATCATCTGAATACCTCTGCTCGTTTCTGCGTCATCAGTGGCCCACATGATTTCAGATTGCAGATTGCCGAACGGCGATTGCAGATTGGTCCCGCCCGAACCCACAATCGCAAATCGGCATTTTGAGGGCTGTTGGACTGACAGCCGGCAGCTGGCAGCTATATCAATAGCTCAAACAGGTAGTTTCCTCGCCTCGCACCCAGGCGGCGAGCATCTGCCACTCCGGGTCGTCCTGTGAGAACCAGCGTCTTCCGCCGCTGTGGAAGTGGTCACCGCCGGCCTCCGGCGCGAGAGGGTGTGTGAGAAACCGGCTCCGCAGCGGAAAGCCCGGCTCCACGTATCGCCTGAGTATCTCGAAGTTTTGGCGGGATTCCTCGAGATTCCAGAACGCTCGGCCCTGCGGCAGCGTGCTCGCGAAGCCGCGGCTGCCTCCACCATGGCAGTGAACGCATTCCATGCGACCTTCGCGCTTGTTCAGGAAGATCTGCTGCACGCATGTCTGGAAAAACTCGAAGTCGAGCGGCGGCGGGCTGGTTTCGGCTGCCGTCAGGTCGGGCGACGTGTCAGCCGCACGCACCCAGTCGGCCATGGTCTGCCACTCCGGATCCGCCTGAGACGCGAAAAACCGTCCGCCTATGTGGAAGGGAGCACCGCCCGCTTGTACGGCAAGCGCCTTCCGCAGCAGGCGGCTGCGCTCCGGCTGGCCCGGTACGACCAAGCGCGAAACGGCCTCGAAGTTCCTGCGGGACTGCGCTTCCGTCCAGAAGACCGATCCGTCCTCGCGTTCTTGCAGGGGTTGGAGCTTGAGCGGCGTGCCGCTGTTCACGTGGCAGGTGGCGCACGGAGATATCCCCGGGCCATGGCCACCGCGCGGGGCGATGAAGATCGGTTCGACTTCGGCCCGGTAGCGCTCGAAGCTGAGCCGTTCCTGACCTAACGACGCAGCGGGGGCGAGCCAAAGGAGGGCAGCCGCCATCCCGATCGAAGACACCCAACAGCGCGCGTTCATCGGATCACCAGCGTGTGGTTCCGCTTGGGCACCTGTCCCACGGTGATCCGAGCGATCTCTTTCATGGCCTGCGTATCGATGACGGACACGTTGTTCGAGCCGGCGTTGGCGGAGTACAGGTAGCGGCTGTCGGGAGTCATGGTGAGCCAGTCGGGGTGGCTCCCGACCGGCACCCCCCCAAGGTACTCCAGGTCGGGCAAAGACCACGCGTAGACGTGGTTGTTCGGCTTGCTGGTGGACCAGAGCTGTCTGCCATCGGGCGAGACCGCCAGCCCATGGCCGGGGGAGCCCTGCAGAGCGTCGTTGTCCACCTGCGTGAACGGCAGTTCTGGAATCGGGACTTTGCGGACGACTACCCGCTTCTCGAAATCCACCACGTAGAACCCGTGGTAGTTGGAGATCTGAACGAAGATCCGTTTGGTCGACCCGTCGGGGTTCCGCTCGAACGCCATCGGCCGCACGCCGCCGTCGAAGTGCAGCGACCACGCCGGCCGATCCGTGTCGGTGTCGATCACGGTCAGGGTCCTCGCTCCGATCATGCCGGCGACCACGTACTCCCCGTCGGGTGTGACGTACACATTGTGGACCCCGCCGAGCGTCGGAATTCTCCTCAACCACTGCTGTTCTTGCGTGTCGATCACGTCGACGAACGCGTTGTCCCCCCTAATGGCGACGTACACCTTCCGGCCGTCCGGAGTGATCGAGATGTTGTTCGGACGACCGGTGAGGGGAATCTGCGCAGATACCCTGAGCGTCCCCGTCGGGACCACGTCGAGGGTGTGCTCTACCTCGTTGCTGAAGTAGAGGGCGCTGCCGTCCGGATGGGACGTGACCCCGTGAGCGATCGGTATCCCCAGAATCACGTCCACGATTTTGTTCGTGGTGGGGTCGATGATGTGGACGTTGTCTCCGGCGGCGTTCGTCTGGATGATGCGGACCGTACCAGACTGGGCGCTCAACGGAGCCGCGAGGAAGCCGATTCCCAGCGAGAGGGAAAGAACCCTCAAACGGCGGGCGGTCGTCATAATGAACCTCCTATGCCAACCCGAAGCCTATACAAGTAGCCCTTTCCGAGCGAAAAGGACAGGTTATTTCTCTGGGTTACAATCCGGGCTCGGCCCCTGCGGGGCGCGTCCTGAAGGACGATGTGCCGTGCAGGTTTCTCCACACCCGTCGCGCCGCGCATCCGAGCCGGCGCACCCTGAGGAGCCGTGCCCTTCGAGACGCACGCCTTCGGCGTGCACCTCAGGACCACGGCGTCGCGAAGGGCACTCCAACGTGCGGAAAGGTAGGGCGGTTGACAGCCCCGGGACTCAATCCCGCCCCAGCGCCTCCATCGGATCGATCTTCGTCGCACGGATGGCGGGAAGGAGTGCCGCCACCATCCCCACGGTCGCCAACACCGCCGACGAGCCGAGGAACGTCGCCAGATCGAACGCACCGATCTCCGTGAGTGCCGCCGACAGGAACCGGGCCAGCACGAGCGCACCTGCCAAGCCGATGGCCAAACCAGCCATCACCAGACGCCCTCCTTCGGCAACGATGCCACGCAAGACGGTCTCGCGATCGCTTCCGAGCGCCATCCGCACGCCGATCTCGCGGGTGCGGCGGCTCACGCCGTACGAGATCGATCCGTAGATTCCCATTCCGGCCACCGCGAGCGCAAACGCGGCCAAGAAGCTCCCCAGCAATGCCGCCTGCCCCTGCCGCCCGAAGGATTCTGCATAGAGACCCGTCGCGCTAATCACGTCGTACACGGGAAGGCCCGGGTCGACCGCGGCGATCGCCTGTCGCAGCGTCGGTACCGAGAGCTGACTCTGCTCGCCGCGCACCGCGAACACCAGTTCGGCAGCGGACCGCAAATGGGCGTGTTGCGCAAAGGGGCGGTACCAGGTGACGTCTACGTCATAAAACTCTCTCACGTCCCCCACGACCCCGACCACAGTCATCCACGGCGCGGCATCCCCGTCGCGGGCGTTCCGCACCCGCCGGCCCAACGGGTTTTCGTCCGGCAAGAGACGCTGCGCCAACCCAGCGCTGATCACGATCACGGGGTCTCCGCTCGCACCGTCCCGGGCGGTGATAGTACGGCCCCGTAGGAGAGGAACGCCCAGCGCATCCAGAAAGCCGGGCGTCACCAGGCGGTCGTGCACGAGGATGCGCACGCCCGGGCTGGGCTCGCGTCCTTCCACTACGACCTCCGCGAGCGAGCCACCCCGGGCGGAAGGGAACATCGATGTTCCACCGACGGTGGGAACTCCCGGGATGGCGGCGAGTGCCGCCTCGGCCGTGGTAGCGAACGCGAGTCGCGACTCCGCCGTGGGATACTGCTCCCGGCTCAGTGAAACGGTGAACGTGGTCATGCCGGTGGGCTCATAGCCCAAGTCAGCCGATTGGAGACGCTGGAAGTCACGCAGCATGAGACCGATCCCGCTCAGCAACGTGAGCGCGATCGCGAGTTCACCCACCACCAGGATTTGCTCGAGACTCCGGCCGCCCCTTGCGCCAATGGAGCGAGCGCTCGACTGCAGCGCCAAATCCACGCGGGATCGAGCGAGTCGGAGCGCGGGCGCGAGGCCGAACAGCACGCCGCTCAGAACCGCCAGCAACACGGCAATGGCAAGCACCGACCCGTCGAGCGTCGCCACCGTCCCAAAGTTGGACAAGCTGCGGGGGAGCAACGGCTGGACTAAAGAGGTCCCGAAGGACGCGAGCACAATGCCGGCGACACCGCCCAGGAGGGCCAACACGACGCTCTCCACGAGGAGCTGACGGAACAGTCGGACACGAGTGGCCCCGATCGCGGTGCGCAGCGCGAATTCCCTGCTCCGACCTACCGCTTTCGCGTGCAAGAGCGTGGCGAGGTTGGCGCAGACGAGGAGCAGGAAGAACCCCACAGCGCCCAACAGCGCCAACAGAGTGCGGCCCTCGTCCCCAACCAGGGTATCGCGGATCGGCACCGCGGTGAGCACCATTCCCGGCTGTAGATCCCGCACGTCGGCCGCGGCCGCTGCAGACACGGCCCGAAGGTGCTCCAGCGCTCGACCGACGGTCCAGCCGGGCCGGAGCCGCGCCGGGGCATTGAACGCCCAGACACCCCGCTGCACCCCCTCGACCCGCATGGGCACCCACAGCTCGGCGTTGTAGGGATAATTGAACCCGGGCCGCAAGATGCCCACAACGCTGTGTGGCCGCCCGTCGAGGAGCATGACGCTCCCGAGCGCCGATGCTGCACCGCCAAAACGCCGCTGCCAGGCGCCGTGACTCAAGAGCAGCACCCCGGCATCTTCACCCCTCGCCTCTTCCTCGGGGGTGAACGTTCGACCCAACGCGGGGGTCACGCCCAGCGTCTCGGCCCATCCCTCCGACACCGCAATGCCGATCACCCGCTCCGGCCCCCCGTCGGTGGCGAGCGCATACTCTGTGAACCGCTGAGCCACGAGGGCGTCGAACGCTTGTGCCCGATCGCGCACGGCCTGGAACACCGCGGTCCGGAGACTGAGACGGGGCCCGCCGGTCTCGTTCGTGAGGTAGATCCTAACGAGCCGTTCTTCGTGCTCGAACGGGAGGGGGAGAAACAAGGAAGCGCGCGCGGCACTCACAATCGCCGTATTCGCCGCGATTCCGATGCCCAGCGTCAGAATCGCTACTATGGCGAATCCCGGGCGACGCGCGAACTGTCGAAATGCGTAGCGGATGTCCTGGAACACGCGGGAGCCTCCTCCTTTGATGAACGCCGATGGTCGAAGAGTGTGCGGCGACAATACGCCGATGCGGACGGGTTGCTACTACACCCATCTGCCTACCAGGATTCCCACCAAAGCCGGCCGCCGGTCGTCTCGCCGGCCCAGGACAGCTTGTCAGGGTGACGTACTCAACGGTTCGTCTGACCGACGTGCCCTGAGGGGCACGCTCCGAGCGTCCGTCTCAAAGGGCCAGACCGCGTATGTAGAAGATGAGATGCGACTTAGCCGGGATCACCGCGAGGGGACGGCTCACGGTGAACTCGGTTTCGCTCGCTTCTCGCCTGCAGCAACCGCAAGGGCGAGTCGGTTCTCACGGGGTGGAAGTGCGCATGTCGAATAGGGCGTGAAGACACAGGGTGCGTTGTATGCACGGTTGAAATCGATCGTCGTCCAGCCGTCCGCATCGGCGAACGGCACGCGAAGATACCGTCCAGCCTCGTAGGTCGTCGTCGCGGCGGTCGAGTCCCTGAATATCACGAAG
>JBDHFY010000222.1:0-10174 GCA_039590195.1 Gemmatimonadota bacterium
CAAGTCACAGTTTTGTCTCCGGCCGGTGGATAGCTTGGGGCGTCTCAAGGCTCGTGGTTTGGGAGGCACAACATGACGTACCGTGGAGCGATTTCTGCCACCGTCGCGCTCGTGGCGCTGACGGCGCTGAGTCGAGCAGAACTCAGGGCAACAGGATTCCAGGCGACAGACGATCACTACGTCATCGTCTCCTCCGACACGACCCGGGCCGAAGCGGAGGCCAAGACCGTCATGGCCGGCGCCTGGGTGCTCGACACCAACCTGTATCCCAAGCTGACTCGTAACCTCTACGCCGTGGTGTGGGGCCCCTTCTCGGATCGCTCCGATGCCCGGGCGGTATTGGCGTTCCTGCGCGGGGCCTATCCGGATGCTTACATCAGGGACGCCGGGGCGCCAGTTGCCTCGACATCGGGTGGCACGCAGGCCCCGTCAGCGGCCGTTGCCTCCCTGCTCGGCGACGTCGCGGTGGAGATCGCCAGGCAACCGGGAGGCCGGAACGGCTGCGAACCGCAGGAACCGTATCTTGCCGTTGGCGTGAGCGGTGGAAACGCATTGGAGGGTTTCCACGTTGTGGAGCGCACGGGCGAAGTCCGCCGGAGGGGAGCCTGTGCGCTCGAGTTCTATCGACAGTACCTCGCTCTCCTCGACGTCGACGATCCGTACTCCGTGTCGCGGGCGCTAGCCCATTACAAGTGGCATTTCACCCCGACAGGTTTGCTTAACCTAAACGACTCCGCCCTCGTCGAGTTTCACCGGCTCCAGGACAGGGCGTATTGGCGCTATCGCCGTGTGCTGCGGGATTTGGACCAGGATTTTCTCGAAGCACTGTCCGAGGATGAAACACCGCAGGACAGCGCGGCGCTCGAGATTCACAGAACACTCGATGATAACGGATTCGCGGTGGGAACTCCCGGGTACCGGGTGCCGGCCTACCAGCCCGGCTACACCCTTATCGAGGATCCCGAATTCCTCTTGAACACCTTCTCCGATCGCACTACCGAAGCCATGCAGGAGTTTCTCGAAATTCGACGAGAGGAGCAGCGAGAGTTCGTGAGCGGCGGCCGCTATTCCTTCGACCTGGGCAATCCGCTGGTTGTGTGGGAAGCTTTCATCGCCGCGAACCCGGATTTCGTCTGGCACTCCGAGGCGGCATCCTACTACAAGAATCGTCTGGAGCAGTACTTCGTCGGGCGGTACCGCGGACCGCCGATATTCGATATGGAAGATGGCTCCGCGGCCATGGTGACGGTGTACGATTGGTTCTTGGAGCGCTACCCGGATACCGAGACCGGCAAACTGACCGCTCGGTACTATGATGTCTTGCGGGCCGGCGACTTTAAGTGTACTGAGCAGGTCGAGCAATTCCTGTTCGGCATCGACCTCGCGGATCTCGTCGTCGGTGGTAGGCCCCTCTTCGCGCGCGGGTCCGACGATGCCAAGCTCTTCCCAGGCCGCAATCTGGGTGGAGGGGTCTACTTCGAATGTCACGCGGACGACGACGGTGAGACGATGCGAACGGGAACGCTCGCCAACGGGAGGGGCTACGCGCTCCTCAGGGGGCCCCAGGGCAGCGACACCTTCAACCAGAAAGCCTGGCTCGTGTGCCGCTCTGCGGACGGCTCCGGGGATGCTCGCAAGTCACCGCTTCTTCAGTACTCGATGTACCACGGCGACCTCGACGAGTGGGCCCAGGAACTCAGCGAAGAACAGATAGCAGAGTTCGCGGCGCGGTACTGCAACTAGGGCCCCTCCTGCCCCGTTTGCCGGTCCGCCTGCCTGCCCGGTGGTTGTGTGGTGAGTAATTTGCCGCGGATAAACGCGGATAAACGCGGTGGCCTACGTGATTCCCCTCCGCCCAACCACCACAGAGGTGAATACTCCCGCCCTACACCCTAAGCCCCAAGCCCGAGACGGGATGGGTGTGGGGCTTGACTGCCCGCCGGTCCGCCTGCCCTGAGGAGCGCTCCGCAGGAGCGCGTCTCGAAGGGCCGGGAGTGAACATCGGGTCACATCCTACACGCCTGGCGGATGCGCTCCTTGGCGAGGTGTTCGTCGGTGATGGTCGTGTAGAATTCATCGAAGTAGGCGAGCACCTGGTCCCGTCGCTCCGGCGCCAGGCGGGGTTCGTTGCGGTACAGGTTGTAGATCTCGTCCTTGAGCTCGATGAAGCGTTGGAACACGGGGGTCAGGTGATCCGTCGGCCGGCACCCGCCCATGTAGAACCGCTCCCGGACGTCCGCAATGGGAACGTCTGGAGCGGGTTTGGCGTAGGGAGAGGACACGATGCCCGCCCAGTCGAAGTCGAACGGCACGACGGTGACGTTTCCCTCGGCGTCCTGGATGAACTCGACGTTTTGGCTCAATGCGCTCGACCAGTCTGTGTTGCCGATCATGTACTGGAACACGTCGTGGACGCCGATCTCGAATTCATCGGCGAGGAGTGGGTGAAACCCGTCGATGTCCACCACTTTCATGTTGTTCCGCACCGCCATTTCGTCCACATCCTCGATGAGGAACGCATAGCGGGTAATCGTGCCGTGCGTCTCCGACGCGTCCACATACGTCACCTGCGCGAGACGGGTGCGCAGGCTCTTGGGCGTGAACCGCTCGTAGAGGCGGTACGTGAGGTATTCCAGGACGAGGTGATGCTGGTAGTCCGGGTCGGGCGTGCGGCAGTGCGTCACCAACTTGAGCTTGTCCTGCCCTTCGAACAGGGTCCAGGGAACGTCTCGCGTGCGGAAGTTGAGCCTGATCGGCGGAAAGTCGCAAACGTCTTCAGCCAGCCGGAACTTGCCCCTCGTCTTCACCTGGACCGGCAGCCACACGGCATTGCCGTCCGCATCCTCGTATCCCACCTCGGCCGGACGCTCCGGCTGTCCAGCACTCTATCCGCCAGCAGCACGGTGAGGTCGGTGAGGATGATGAACTGCAGGACGCTCCGGTCCGCAAAGAAATCGCGCTCATCGGGTTGGGTGTGGCCGGTGGGCGGCACCCCTCCGGTCGCCACCCAGAACCAGTGTCAGCACCACACTACGCATGGGCACCCCTTCTGGACAGGAAGACGAAATCTGACCTCAAATTCGATACTCTCCATTGGCTTTGAACGGCAATCCGGCTCTTGACCGGTGAACTGCCGGACACTTCGACCCCTCTGTTGAGCACAACCCGTGCCGTTCGCCCCAACGCCTGAACCGCCATAAATGGCAGTACGGCGAGAAGTCCTGTTCGGTTTCCGTCTCCCGCGATACGATCTTGGGATGGGTGGTCCCAAGAGCGGACAAACGACGGCAAAGTGGACAATGACGGCATCCGGGTGGCTGGGCGGGTCCCGTGACCGGTATGACGGACTGGCTCATAGACGGTCCGGCCCGTAGGTTCCGGTAGACCACCCGGGTCTGCGCGGTCACAATCACTGAGAGGAGGCCAAAATGGCGGAGAGTGTCTATAAGGTGATCGAGCTCGTCGGCACGAGCACCGAATCGTAAAGCGGCGGAGAGCTTGCGGGATCTTCGGATCGCTGAGATCTCCGAACTCGACATGCAGCTCAAGGACGGGAAGATCGATTCGTACCGGGCCAAGGTGAAGGTCTCGTTCAAGTATGAGGGTGGCTGACGATCTCCGCATCATCGACCTCAGCCAGGACCGTTGAAGTAGTTCGAAGGACATGAGCGGGAACCACCATGACTTCCGAAACACTTGATCTGTACGAACTACACAAACCCGAGTACATCACTCCCGACGTTCCTACATTGGTGGACACGGAGCCGGCCAAATACCTCACGAACACGGGGAAGGGAGAGCCCGGCGGCGAGGAATTTGCCATGAGGCTCGCTGCGTTGTACAACGTGGCTTACGCGACAAAGATGGACATGAAATCTCACGGGAAGGACTACGCGGTCTGCAAGCTCGAGGGATTCTGGTGGGGTAGTAAGGATGCGTTGGAATTTCTCCACGAGCCACAGAGCGAGTGGAACTGGAAGCTGGTCATCCGGACACCCGACTACATCACGGAAGAAGAGCTAGAGGCGGTCGTCGAGAATCTGGTCACAAAGGGAAAATGCCCCGAAGCTCGTGACGTGCAGCTGGAAACGATCGGGGAAGGGCAGTGCGTGCAGATGTTGCACGTCGGTCCCTACGACAGCGAAGAAGCGACAGTCGCCGTGATGAGGAAGTTCGTCGAGGAGCACGATCTGGCGCTTCACGGCCGCCACCATGAGATCTACTTGTCAGATCCGAGGAGCGTCGAGCCGGAGAAACTCAGGACGATACTCAGGATACCGGTACATTAGCCCGTTGAGGATATCGGCTTCGAGACGAGAGGGGCGACCTTGGCACTGGTCGCCCCGTCGTTCGCTGGGGTCGGTCGATGACCGGGCTACGGCCAGACGAAGGCCCGGGACCTACCGGTTGTGGTGATCCTCGGAAGGGGGGCCAATCGGACGATGAGATGGCGAGCGGCGCGGGTCATGAGGCCGCGGCGCTTGACTGCGGTGGCGCCGTCTTCTCCCTTCAGCCAGTCGAACACTTCGTCTACGTCCGAGTCCGAGAGCGTACGGGCGGTAACGGTGGCCGCGTAGTAGTACGTACCGGAGCGATCGGGGTCGAGATTCACCAGGTACACCCGCTCGAGCCGCTTGCGAAGCTCGGTCTCACCCGAGAGCTCCTCCTGTCCGTCTGCGTCCTCCACGACGAACCGCTCCCGTACCGGGTCATAGAGCACGACGTACTCCCACCACGCGTCGACGGAGCCGCGATCGAACCAGCTCGATCGGTCCTCGCGGAGCTCAACGCGGTACTCGAGGTAGAGCGGAAACCCGGAGCGCATCGCCTGCAGGAAATTGCCGTCCGAGAGCAGTTCCCGAACGCTGACGTACGCGCCTTGGGTGTCTTCCTGCTCGGCGAGTTCGACGACCACTCGGGGACTTTGCTGGGCCGACGCACCTGACGCAAAGACCACACCGCAGCCAAGAGTCGCCGCAATGCGCCTCAACACTCGTTGTTCATCGCAGTCTATTCGGTGGCCTCTGTCGCTTCTCCTGCCTTGGTGTCAGAATCGCCGGTGTATGCGAAGAGTGAGCCTGATAGGCTCGCCCTCCGTCAAGGCCCTGGCGGCGTAGAAGCCGGCGCTCCCGAACTCGAGGCCGACACCCACATCGCCCTGCAGCTTTCCGATGTCATCGCCCCGCAGCCATCCCGTGCCGGCGTTGCCGAACAGCACGAAGGTCGGGCCGTCGAACCACAGCCAATCATCCAGATCGAGGAGATCCCGTCGCCGCCCATGATGTGAACGCTGGCCGGCTTGGCGGTCGTTCCACGGCGCGTTGAACGAAAGCGATCCGCGGTACTCCGCCTGGAAGAGCAGCAGGCGATCGCACAGCGCGGGAATCGATGGAATCAAAACACTCTCGTTGCAGGCCACGTGACGAAATCCAAACCCCGGCATCGGATCTGGCCCGCCGAGCGACAACCGGCGCTGAATGGGAAGCGGGTCGTCGCCGACCGTGCCGGCCGCGACGGCCCGGAGGCTGAGTTGTCCCCGCCAGCCGATGCGCTCGTACCGTCGCAAATCCACGAACAAACGGTCGAAGGTGTACGACCCATCGGTGGGAATTGGTCCTCGGATGGTCGCCGGAAGCGGCTCGGGCACGATGTCGTCGCTCAGGCCGCGCTCCCACTCCGCTCGAAGCAGCCAGCCGGACGACCCAACACGGCGGAAGGGGCGGGAATCGTACTCTGCTCCGACCGTGATCGACGTGAAATGTCCTTCATCGATCGCGGGATTGGCGCGCCACAGTTCGTCTTGTCGAAACGGCGTCCAGGGATCGCGCGCCGCAATGGACGTTTCGTGGTTTCGTGCGACCTCTGCCGAGATGGTGACCGAACGCATGGGCTCGATGTGAATGAAGCCTGCGATGCCCCGCCGGAGGTAATAGTCGCGGAAGTCGCGATGCCAGAGAAGAGACGCCAGTCCGATTTCGTCGGTGTGCAATTGCCAATCCTCGATGGGAGCGACGACGTCATAGCCCCGCGCGCCGACGGTGACCGCCGGGATATCGCCCACCCTTACCTCTCCCAGGAGGTCATATCCCAAGTCTTCGCGATTGGCCTTGAGGTCGCCTTCCGTGCGCACGATGCCGACGGCCTCCACGCGAAACCGTGTGCGGTAGGGGCCCCACTCGATGCGGGGCCCGAGGTGAATCGGAAGACCTTCCACCCGGTTGTAGGTGTTGCCCAGGCTCACGACTAACGACGTTCTGGCGGGTTGGGACCGGTGTCGCCGTGGCCGCAATCGCGGCCGCTCGACGACGACCGGTTCCCGCTCGCGAATCAGCACGAGCTGGTTTCCGGACCGTCGCACCAGGGCCTGGGCGGGATGCCTCCGGGTGTTTCCCCTCACCCGCGCACGCTCGATGCCCGTGAGATCCCCCCCCAAGACAATGATGTTCCCCTGGACGAACGCGGTGCGGGACAACGAAACGTCGCTGTTGATCGCAACGAGGTCTCCCCGAATAGTGCCGGACACCCGAATGGGTCCGTCCAGAACGGCGACATCTCCGTTGTAGACGTCGTCTCTGGTGATCGTGAGCGACCCGAACACTCTCGTGGTGGAGCGTGCATTGAAGCGCCGCACGGCGTCACGAGCGACCCGGGAGGATGCATCGAGCACGGAGCCGCGACGATAGACGGTGACCGTGTCCTGCGCCGTCGCATACTGTGGCCAATTGAGAGCCAGCATGCACGCGCAGATGCCACAGATTCGCTCGACGCTCATCGCCCGCTCCGAGTGGAAGAGTCGGTGGCCGTCTCGCACTTTGACTGCCAGGCGTCGCTTTGCCCCCATCGATCCCTCGTCTTGTAGACCGGGATGAGGTCAGACTCCAATTCCAGTACCATTGCCCCACCGAACGGACAGAGACGAACGGTCTGGGATCCCGGGGGTGTGGCTCGCCTGACGCCGATGCTCACCGTCAGCTCGTGGCCCAGCAGTCGGACGGTTCGGTCTGCCTGGGTGTACACTCCGATCTGCGGCGGCGAGCCCGTGGCCCGATGGACTAGAGAGACCAGCGCAATCGAAAGGGCGCCGGAGACAATGAGTACAAACGCAACCACCTTCCCCATAGCGACCCCCGTAGTCACCCCTATGCTCAATCGACCTGATTGGTTTCGCTACGTCTCCGTCGCATGCCGTGTGCCACACCGACTAGAGACCGTAAGTTGTTGTTTTACAATTGGTTAGTTGATGCGAATGCTGCGGGCGGCCTTGAGATCCGTGTCATTTGGACACGGGTGTGTCTCCGGGATCGATGCCGAGTCTTCGCATGCGACGGTACAGGTTGGCCCGGTCGGTTCGGAGTCGTCTAGCGGCGTCGGCCACCTTGCCGTTGGCTCGCTCGAGGGAGCTTCGGATCAGCTCGGTCTCGAACGCCTCGAGGGCGGCAGTGAGTCCGCTCGGGTGGGTGTCGTGACTGGCGAGGTGGGGTAGCTGGAGCGTCCCGAAGCCAAGTACTGCGTCGACGTCCGTTTCGCTCACGGTCTCCGCCGCCGTGACGATCGTTAGTCGCTCAATCAGATTGGCCAGCTCCCGGACGTTTCCGGGCCAGGGATGGGCGCGCAGACGTTCGATGGCGGTGGGGGGAAAGATCCGAGTCGGCTTGCCGCACTTGGTTCCGGTCAGAGCAGCAAAGTGCTCCGCCAAGGCGGGGATGTCGCTCTCGCGTTCCCGCAGAGGTGGAACGTGGATCGGGAAGACGTTGAGCCGGTAGTACAGATCCTCGCGGAACGCGCCGCGGCGAACAGCCTCTGCGAGATCCTTGTTCGTGGCGGCAATGATGCGCACATCGACCTGAAACTCCCTTTCACCCCCCACTCGTTCCATCATCCCGGTCTCGAGAATGCGAAGGACTTTGGCCTGAGCGTCGGAGCCGAGGTCGCCGATCTCATCGAGGAACAAGGTCCCCCGGTCGGCGAGCTCGAACTTTCCGTGGCGCCGGTGGAGCGCGCCCGTGAAGGCGCCGCGTTCGTGTCCGAACAGCTCGCTTTCGATGAGGCTCGCCGGGATAGCAGCGCAGTTGACGCTGATCATCAGCTGTGAGCTTCGCGGGCTCAACCGATGGATGGCCCGCGCCACGAGTTCCTTGCCGGTGCCGGATTCCCCCGTGATGAGAACGCGGGCCGGCGTGGCAGCCACTTGGCCAATGAGTAAGCGAACCGACTCGATAGCCGGACTGTTGCCGACGATCTCCGGGGACGGGTCGACCGCGGTGCGGAGTGCGCGGTTTTCGGCGCGGGCACGGGAGAGGCCGAGTCCGGCGCTGACGGCCACCAACACGCCCTCGGGGGTAAGGGGCTTCTCGAGAAACTGAAACGCGCCGAGGCGGGTGGCGCGGACGGCGTCGGCCAACGTGGCCTTGCCGCTCATCATGATCACCACCAGCTCGGGATGCTGTACATGGAGGCGCTCCAATGTGGCGAGTCCGTCCGGCCCCTGGGGCATGACGAGATCCAACAACACCACGTCGGGCTCGAATCGCTCGACGGTCGAGAGCGCCTCCAATCCGTTGGCGACATCGCCCACCTCATACGATTCCTGTTCGAGCAATGCCGAGAGCATGCGGCGGATGTTTTGCTCGTCATCCACGATGAGGACGCGCGCCGTCATGTCGGCTCCGGAAACTCGAGAGAGAACGTTGCGCCACCATCGGGCGTGTCCTCCACCGTGATCGTTCCCCCGTCCGCTTGCACGGCCTGTTTCACTAGAGCGAGCCCCAAGCCGGTGCCAAGCTCCTTTGTCGTGAAGTACGGCTCGAAAATCTGCTCCCGCATCTCGTTCGGCACGCCGGGTCCGTGATCGGCGATCTGGATTCTCACGGAAACACTCGCGCCGGTCTGCCCACGATGCGCCGTAACTCCGATACCGCGCGAGCTCGTGACCTCAACGGCATTTCTCACCAGGTTTTGCACCGCCCGCCGAAGCGGCTCGTAGTGACCGTGCATCACGAGATCGACAGCGACAGAGCGGCGCACGGGCATCCCCTCGGGCACGGTACCCTGCAGCACACTGTCGAGGAGTTCTCCCACGTCGACCGGGGCATCCGGACCCTCCGGAAGGCGGCCGAACTCGGAGAACTCCCTCGCCATCTGCTCGAGACGCTTGGTCTCATCATGTAGGACCTTCAGGGTGTTGGCCGGAATCCGAGATTCGCTGTCATTGACCTTCGCGAGTTGTGCCACAGCCAGTCCCAGAGCGGTGAGAGGGCCGCGGATCTCGTGTGCCACGTGTCGAGCCGTTTCGCGAAACGCCATCAGGCGTTCTCGCTCGAGTTCCTGTCGTCGCGCCCGATCGAGAGCAGCGGACATCTCCCGCAGGGCATGGCGAAGCGCTTCGAACTCGGGAGCTCGCTTGCCCGTGTCTCCGGACGGCAGCGGCTCTTGCTCTTGGATGAGCCGGACCCAACGAACCAGCTCGTCGATGGGCGCCGAAAAGAACGCCGACCAGCGCCTGGCAAGCTGTAGCGACACGCCGACGAGCACGACCGCGACCACCAGGACGGTGACGGCGAGGGCCGCGGCCGCCGCCCGGCTCAAGGTCTCCGCCCGGCGAGCCAGGGTCGTGCGTCGCGCAAGGATTTCGGCGTGCTCTCTGAGCGCCCGCCGGGTCTGCTCATCCATCCCGACGGTGTCGATGGCGGCGATCACGGCTCGCCCACTTTCGGTCACCTCGTCCCATGCGGCGCGCGGACCGCTCGCAGAGCGGGTCGACCATGCCTGGAGGGCGAGTACGACGAGGGCGGCGGCGAGGGGAAGGGTCCCCAGTCCGACTAGACCGAGAAAGATTCGGTGCCGAAAGAGCAGACGCATGGCAGGGCAAGTTACCGAAACCGGCGGTCCGTGTCTATTAGACACACCTCGCCGCGCTTGGAACACCGGAGGGTCCTCGTGCGCTTCTTATGGTTGAACCCTCAACCTGTCAGCTACCTATCGGAGGAAATCCATGGCCCGTCTTGGATCCTTCATCCCAGCAGGACTGCCCTCCGTTGGGCCGTTCCTGGGCATCCACGGCATTGGGCTCGCTTTGGCCATCAGCGTGGGCCTGAGCGTTGCCTGCGGCGGCGATGATGGTTTCTTGCTGCTCAGTCCACGGGGGCCCGGTGGGGACGCCAGCTTCTTGGGAGGT
>JBDHFY010000223.1:0-6827 GCA_039590195.1 Gemmatimonadota bacterium
GTCAACGCCGAGCGGACGCTCCGGCAGCGGGCGTTCTACTACACGCACATGCACGCAGACCCGCTGGACGAGAACACAGTGTACGGGTTGAACTCGGACATGTGGCGCTCGGTGGACGGTGGCCGCACGTTCGAGGAGATTGATGTCCCCCATGGCGACGTGCACGATCTGTGGATCAACCCCGAACAATCCAAATTGATGATCGTGGGGAACGACGGCGGCGGGCAGGTGAGTGTGAACGCGGGGGACAGCTGGTCCACCATGTACAATCACGCCACCGCGCAGTTCTACCGCGTGGCGGTGGACAACCGGTTTCCCTATCGCGTCTACGGCGCGCAGCAAGACAACTCGACCATGAGCGTGCCGTCGTGGTGGAGCGGCGGGTTGAGCCCGGAGCAGTTCTGGTACGAGGTGGGGGGCGGTGAGAGCGGCCACATTGCGATTCACCCCGAGAACCCCAACATCACCTTCGCCACCACCTTCTGCTGCGGCGGGCGGATGGATTACGTGAATCAGGAAACCGGCCAGGTGCGGGACGTGATCGTGTATCCCCACGCACAGAACGGCCCAGCCATGAAGGACCTCAAGTATCGCTTCCAGTGGAACAATCCCGTTCGGTTCGATCCGCACGAACCGAACATCGTGTACCATGGCTCCCAATACGTGTTGCGGTCGAGGGACTTCGGGCAGACGTGGGAAGAGATCAGCCCCGACCTGACCATGAACGACATCACCAAGCAGCAGCATCCCGGTGGGCCCATCAACCACGACATCACCGGTGTCGAGAACTACAACATCATCTTCGCGCTGGAAGTGTCGCCCGATACACCGGGAGAGATCTGGGTTGGGAGCGACGACGGGCTGGTGCATCTGACCCGTGACGGCGGCACCGGCTGGACCAACATCACGCCGGGCGGCATGCCTCCGGAGGGAACGGTCAACGCCATCGACATCTCGCGCCACCGCCCCGGCAAAGCGTACGTCACCGTGTACAACTACCGGATGGACGACTTCCACCCGTACGTGTTCCGCACGGAGGACCATGGCGGGTCGTGGGAGTTGCTCACTGACGGCACCAACGGCATCCCCGAGAACCACTACGTCCGCGTGGTACGCGAGGACCCGGAGCGGGAAGGGTTGCTCTACGCCGGCAGCGAGTTCGGGATGTACGTCTCGTTCGACGACGGAGATCACTGGCAGACACTCCAGCTCAACCTGCCCACCGTCCCCGTCCACGATCTGCAAGTGCATCGGGGGGATCTCGTCGTGGCGACGCACGGGCGCTCGTTCTGGATCGTGGACGACCTGACCCCGCTGCACCAACTCGACGCACAAGTGGCCGCGGCGCCGTTCTATTTGTTCACGCCGGCCGACGCGCACCGGGCCACCCGCCGCCGGTCCCGCGGGGAGCGCTGGCCGGAAAACCGGCCGGAGGGCGCATTCATTTATTACAGCCTGCGTGACGAGCCGCAGCAGAGTGTGACGCTGGAGATCCTGGACAGTGCCGGCGAGGTCGCGCGCACTTTCTCGAGTGACAAGGCAGCCGTCCAGGATCGTTGGACACTGGAGCTGTCCGCCGAGCCGGGGATGCACCGGGTGCTGTGGGACCTCACCTATCCGGGGCCAGACCAAGTGGAGGACGCGGTGATTCGGGCGTACGACAGGGGGTATCGGGCGGTGCCTGGCAATTACGCCGCGCGGCTCACCGTCGACGGACAGAGCCAGACGCACTCCTTCGACGTGCTGATGGACCCACGGCTGCAAGGAGTCACCCTGGCGCACCTCCAGGAGCAGTTCGAGCTGGCCGTGGCGATCAAAGACACCATCGACCAGATGGCCGGCGCGGTGCGCAAGCTCAGGCAGGTTCGGGAGGACGCCAAGTGGGTGGCGCAGCGGGCGGAGCGTCTGGGGCACGGAACCGAGCTGCTGGAGCTGGCGGACGACATCGCCGCGAAGCTCGGCGCCGTGGAGGACGGGTTCATGCAGCTCAAGAAGGAATCCGGCAACGACGTGCGGGTATTCCCGCCGCGGTTGGACGACCATCTGTTCGCCACGTACGAGCACGTGGTGGAGCCCGACGCCCGGCCCAACGAAGGGGCGCACAACGCGTTCAACGACTACTCGGCGCAATGGAGCGAGCTGCGCGATCGCTTGCAGGCGGTGATCCAGAGGGAGGTCGCCGAGTTCAACCGCCGCGCGCAGGGGATGAACGTGCAGGTGGTGACGGAGGACGAAGACGCTCGAACACGTCAGCCATAGCAACTGCCCGCCTCGTCCTGAGGAGGACGCCGGCCGACCGGTTGTGAGTCCCGGCTTGAGAAGCCGGGCCCTTCGACAGGCTCAGGACGCGGCTCGGCTGCCCAGTGCAAGGAGTGTGTCCTGAGAGGACGCTAGCTTTCCCACGACAGGGTTCTGTCGCAAAAACAACCGGTCGTTGGCGTTGCTTTCGAAGGCGGGTGCTGTGGATGAAGCGTCCTCTCAGGACGCACCACTCGGCCTTTGGCCGCCGAGCGCGGCCTGTTAGGCCGCGACTCCCACGACGACCGACGCCTTCACCTGTGACCGCAATCACGTTTGCAGCGCCTGAGGGCATTTCCGGATACTCTGATTTGCCATGGAGGTAACAGGGTGAAAAGAAGAGAGTTTCTATCGTACGCCGCGGCGGTCTCCGCCGCTGCTTACGCGTGCGAAACCGGCGAGCAGGCGACAGCCGACACGCATGATCTTGTTCTAAAAAACGGTCGCGTCCTAGATGGTGCCGGTACCCCGTGGTTCGAAGCAGATATTGGGTTGAAGAATGGAAGGATAAATAAGATCGGCCGAGTAGACGAAGCAAGAGCTGACAGAATCATCGATGTTGGAGGACTCTTCGTCAGTCCAGGTTTTATCGACATCCATAGCCACTCTGACACTAGCATGTTCGTTGACCCATGGATGGAAAGCAAGATCAGACAGGGCATCACCACGGAGGTAAACGGCAATTGCGGTGGAAGCCCAGCGCCACTCAATGAGACACTGAAAGCCAGAGTAGCAAGGCGCTTGTCAGAAGAGGACATTGACTGGTCAACAATGGAGGGGTACTTCAATCGACTCGAGCAACGTGGGATCGCCCTGAACATGGCCACTCTCGTTGGCCATGGCACCGTGAGGAATTATGTGATGGATGGAAATCACGGTGCACCCACTCAGATGCAACTCGACGAGATGAAGGAACTCGTTAGAGAAGCCATGCAACACGGCGCAGCAGGACTCTCCACGGGTCTCGCGTACTCCCCAGGTACCTACGCACACACCGACGAGGTTGTAGAATTAGCCAAGGTAGCAGCCGAGTATGGGGGCATCTACGCCTCCCATCTCAGAGACTTTAGCTCAAAAGTTCTCGGGTGGTCAGGCGAAGAGGGTTCCGTGTATCAAGCTGTTGATGAAGCCATAGAGATTGGGAGAAGGTCTGGAACGAGGGTTGTCCAGCTTTCCCACCTCAGCAGCAATGCACCCTACTCTGGAGACCCAGAACTTGATGAGAAGGTTCACGACCTGATATACAAAGCAAGGGAGGATGGAATTGATGTCTTAGTAGACGTCCTGCCCAGTGACTGGGGTTCAGTTGCCCCATGGCCGGGACGATCAGTCTTTTCCCCTGCTTATTTCGCGGACGGAAGGGAGAATCTTTTTGAAAGACTGCGAGACCCAGATCAGAGGGCTGTGCTGAAGGAGGAACTACTCACAAAGCCGCCGGCGGAGATGGGTTTCGAGAACACCACGGCTCGGCTCCTTCTCATTAGAACTGGTAAGGGGGACGGTGTGTGGATATTCCCCCCGCTCAATGGACATTTTAAGAACCCTGCATACGAGAGAAAGACATTGGATGTGATCGCCGACATGAAGGGCGTTGACCTCCTTGAAGCCTTATTTGATGTTCTCGTCGAGGAAAATGGGGAGGTGAGTATCGCGAACAGGCTAATGGAGGATCGTAATAGCCAGCTCACTTGGTCAATCGCTATGCCGAGTACCGACGGTGGCAGCGCGGCCAAGCCAGGTGATGCTACTCGACGGGTCCGACCAAGTGCGTTTAGTGGATTCAGTGACGCTCTCGTGTGGGTGAGGGAAAAGAAGCTAGTTACACTTGAGGACATGATCAGGAAGATGACATCATTGCCGGCACATGCCCTACGCCTCCGGGATAGAGGTTTAATCAAGGAGGGCTTACGGGCGGATATCACGGTATTTGATTTCACGAACGTCATGAGTCGTTGCACCTACGAGAACGATGCAAGACCCGCTTACCCAGTAGGGATACCCTATGTCATCGTCAACGGCGTACCTGTCATCGATGATAATGAGTTAACAGAAGCGTTACCAGGAGAGGTCCTGAGACACTCCTCTGCCTAACTCAAGATCACTATTTTGGTGGGCTGGTGGAAAGACCCGAAAACGGTGCTCGAGCCACGCTTGGAAACTGGGGTTTAGGTGCCGGACCTCCCTCCCAATCGCAAATCTGCAATCTGCATTCTGCAAACGCCAATCATCGGTTCCATACCTTCTCCCTTCTTACTTCTCACCTCTCAATTGTCTCACCCCTTCGGCCGCATAAACTCCTGATACGGCGGAAAATCCCACAGGCTTTGAAGCTCAGGAGCAACATGCCAGTCAATGAAAAAACCGAGGTGCCCCTGGTCGTACGCCTCCTCAAGCAGCCGCACCGCCCGCGTCCTGTCGCCCAGTGCCGCAGCGATCTCAGCTCGCCACGACGTAAGTACGCGCGAAAGGAAGGGTCGGTCCATCGCGGCGGCGGCCACACGGGCGTCCATCGCGAGGGCCTCCTCGCGGTCTCCAGCCCACGCGGCCGCCACGCCGAGTTTCGTGAGTGCGAGTGGGCCGCTCGGCCGCTCCCTGACTAGTTGTCTGAAGACTTCCAGTGCTTGCTCATGGCGTCCCGTCAAATTGAGGGCCTCACCGTACATACCCCGGTTGAAGCGGTTGCTGTCTCGGCCGTCCGGTGCTTGCGCCTCATACCACGCGATAATCCGCTCAAATAGTGCAAAAGCCTCCTCGCGGTGCCCGTGGCGGAAGAGCGCCGCTCCTGCCTGGCCCACGACATTTGGACCCAGAACGTCAACGCCGGGGCTCAAGAGTCTCAACACCTCGTCAGGGCGACCCAGTGCCGCCAGCGCCCTGATCTGATATAACAAGAAGGATGTGCTGTTGGGATACAGTTGGCGTGCACGGTTCGCCAGATCCAGTTCGCGCTCGTGCTCCCCGAGGGCGTGATGGGCCCATATCAACTCGTGGAAATAAGATCGCCAGCCCCGCATCGGCCCACGCTCGGGGTCGAGAGTCGAAAGCGCCTCGATCGCCTCTTCCGGTCGATTGGTTCGGTTGGCTGCATAACCCCAGTTGTACACCGCCTTGGAGCCCGGTGCCATCTCTGCCGCCGGGCGCATCGAAGCCAATTGCATCTCCAAGTCGCCACCGACCCACGCCCTAGTGCCGTCAAACCATAGCCGATCGAAAGTGTTCATGCGGTCTCGCCGCGGTTCCAACCCTCGTAGCAGCGAATCTGCCCGCGCCAACTGTCCCATGTTCGAGCGGCTGATCGCAAGCAAGATGGTGGCTTGCACGAACGTCGAGTCCAGCTCTGTCGCCCGGCGGAAATAGGGGATGGCCTCGCTGTACTCGTATGCGTTGTACCGCTCCATCCCCGCGCTGAACTCCTGGTAGGCAGCGGGAGACGGCGGCTGCTGCGCAGCACCTACCCAAAACCCGAATCGCTCATCAAACAGCACCGCCATCGACCCCATGGCGCGCTCGCGCGCACGTGCTACGACAGCACTGACCGAGTCCACGGGCCCAGCAACCGGGTCGGGCGCCGCCAGGAGCTTCCCGTCGGACGCATCGTTGATCTGGATATGAAAACTGATCGACTCACGCTCTCGGTAGATTGCCCCCGAGATTACAACATTCGCTCCCGTTTCGGCTGCGAGCGCTTCCAGCGGATTGCGCACCCGTCCCGCCTCGAGCTCGGCCTGCACCCACACGGAGGCCTGATGAGCACTGACCCACGGCACGACTTCCATCACCTGGGCTTCCAACAGACCCTGGCTGATCCAATCCCCCGCCAGGTAACCGACGCGGTCGAGGGTGGGATCGCCGGTCTGGTTCGCGAACACGGCCACCACGACTCGCGTGGGATCGAGAGCAACACTTGACCTCGGCCATAAGAGCATTCCCATAACAACGGCGATGACAGCGACGACGCCGCCCACCGCGGCAAAGGTCCTCCAGCGTTTCTCCGGTGCGGCGGCGGTAACCGGCCCTGGACCTGATGTCGCACTCGCTGCGGTGAGCGCCTGCGCCAAGTCTGCAGCGGTGGCAAACCGATCCGCCGGCGCCTTGGCAAGCGATTTCAACACGGCCTGCTCGAGCGACTCCGGCACGGTTTCCCGCACCACCCGCAAGCTCGGCACCTGCTCGACCGTCTTGCGGGCCAGGATCGCTCCTGGCGTCGAGCCGGTGAACGGTGGATCCCCGCCCAACATCTCGTACAACACACAGCCCAACGAATAGATATCGCTGCGCCCGTCCACATTCCGCTCGCCGGCAGCCTGCTCCAGGCTCATGTAGGTGGGCGTCCCCACGGCAAATCCCGTTTGCGTCAACTCTTCGCTCGCCGCCACACTGACCGCCCGCGCGATCCCGAAATCGGCAACCACCGCGTGGTGTTCCTGCAGCAGGATGTTCTCAGGCTTGATGTCTCGGTGGACCACATCCTGCCGGTGGGCGTAGTCCAAGGCGTCAGCTACTTCTCGAGCGATCTGCACAGCATCACC
>JBDHFY010000224.1:0-6778 GCA_039590195.1 Gemmatimonadota bacterium
TCCTGCTGATCGGTGTCGGCAGCGCCATCATCATCAGTGACAGTCAGCGTCACCGTGTAGATGCCGGCGGGAGCGTAGCTGTGGCTGACGGTGGCGCCGGAGCCGGCGTTTCCATCCCCAAAGTTCCAATCGTAACCTGCGATTGTGCCATCATCGGTGGAACCGGAGCCGTCAAAACTACAGTTGAGATCAGTGCAGTCGTGCGTGAACGACGCATTGGGCGGGTCGTTGGCTGGCGGTGGGGGTGGTGCGCCACCTCCGTTGTCACAGGTCCCGTCACCGCCGAACGCTGTGGCATTGGCGAATAGGAGCGGCTCACCGGAACCTTGGGCCGCGTGCTCGTTGGTATACCCGCACGGATCGGATTGCGGGAGAGCAGCACCTACGATCCCAGCCTCGATGTCACCCACGTCGACCCCGTCTTGCGCCGGCGACATATCGTTCGCATGCAGATAGAGCGCCACCGCACCAGCCACGTGCGGTGAAGCCATGGACGTCCCGCTGATTGTGTTGTACCCGCCACCCTTCCAGGTGGAGAAGATACAGACGCCGGGAGCGGCAATATCGACGGTCGGTCCGTAGTTGCTGAAGTTGGCAAGCGTCTCGTCGACGTCGGACCGACAGGTGGGCGATCCGAGACCACCGCCTCTGCCATCAAAATCTGCGAGAGCCGACACGGCCAGCACCTCGGGATACGCCGTCTTGAGGCGGTCATCGTTCCCAGCGGCCATGGCAAATACAACACCACTCTCGACCAGCCCGCAGATGGCCTCGTGAACCGCCCCGGACGATCCCGTGCAGGCATTTGCATCGTCGCTCGTACTGATGCTCATGTTGGCAGCGGCGAAATCAACGGCTCCGCTTGTCTTCTGCTCAGCCGCCCAATCGATCCCACCCACCATGTCACCCGTGAGACAAAAGCCACCATTCCCACACACTCGCGCCGCCCACACTCGAACCCCTGGGGCCACGCCAACCGCCCCAATACCGTTATCCCTGGCACCGACGGTGCCGGCCACGTGCGTCCCATGCCCGTGCCCGTCATTCCATTTGTTCGACGGTCCATTCGCGAAGTTTCTGCCGCCAGCCACGTTCAGATCCGGGTGGTCTTGGTCGATGCCGCTGTCGAAAATGACCACGTCGAGGTCGATCGCCGGACCCTCGCTGCCATCGATGCTACCGTTTGGATTCCGATCTGCCTCGACCCGATTGATCCCCGTGGGGAGAGTCTGCACGACCAGTTCATACTCCCGCTCGGCCTCGACGAGTACGACCCGGGGATCGTTCCGCACCGCAGCAAGCCGCGCCACCGGGATCGTGGCCGCAAAGCCCTTGACGGCCGTCCCATAGACGTGCCGCACTGCAAAACCTTGCAGTTGTGCCATGCCCCGCGCCGCCGCTTGCGGATCCGCCACGTCACTCGAGAAGAGAACGATGTACTGATCTGGTACTTGTGCCCCCTGCCCCTGCCCCTGCCCCCGCCCCTGGCCCCGCGACAATGACGGTGCTTCCGTGACAGGCTCCGTGGCCTCCTGACATGCAAGAAACGCTACGGCACCTAAGGCGAGCGATAGCCCGGCGAGTCGCTTCATGACAACACTCCCATGAACGGGGGGCCGATAATGAAAGAGGAACACAGCCAACCGGCGGTGGCCGTGCTCGCCCAGAGGGTCGCTGGTGGAGAGGCAAGCCGTGTGCCACAGAGGGGGCACGGGCAAGCGCTTGTCAGATTGTAGACTATGAAACCCTGGGATTCTCGTCAAGGGCTCTGCAATCTATTGCGTGCGCCCCCTGCCCGCCGCCCCGAGAATCGATGAACCAGGTTACATGTCCGGAGACATCACCCTACCGCATCCCAATCTGGCGGCCACTACCCAGCCTGAACCCTAGTACCACCAGTCGTAGCGCTCTGCCGGGGCGGCAAACGCCGTGGAGAACGTGATGACACGTGCGCCGGCGTCGTTAGCCGCGGCACTTGCAGACGATCAAGACCGCCTTCGATAAAGGAGCCGTCGCTGGCCAGACTGTTCTAGTTGCTCTGCGTCACTCCCGCGTCGGCCCGACTCCACACCGCCTTATCCAACGTTGAGGCGAAGAGCGGATTGAACAACAGCTTGTACGTGTTGCGCGGCTGTCCGCGGAAATGGGGTTCGAAGCCCAAGAGCACGACCTGGCCTTGACCCATCGGAAGGCGAAGCCCTGCCACTTGCCCGGCAAGATACCTGTCTCCACCGTGAGCCCAGCCGCTCACCAAATAGTTCTCCCGTGGGTATCGGGCGAAGACGTCGACATTTCGTTCTCCGCTTCGTCCTCCTTCCGAGGCTGGGGGAACCACACTGAACACCTGGCTCCTGACGAAGAGGGCGTACGCCTCCTCGGGCATACCGTACCCCAGGGGATCACTCGGGTCCACTTGGACGCGAATCACTGAGCCGGGGATGAAGAACTCGCTCGGCCGCGTAGAAGCCACAGCGTTGCGAACCGGAAGGCCGAACTGGGAAATGGCAAAGTCCGTGGCCTGGTCGATGGCAACCAGCCAGCCTCCCTCTTCCACAAACCGTTTGAGCGCTGCCGCACCTTCGACTCCCAGTCCGCCGGTGAATTCGGCCGGCATCCTTCCGGCAAGGTGACCGTTCAAGATCGCGTCGGCTGATTGGTCGGGGAGAACGATGGCGTCGTATTGAGTCAAGTCACCGTTGCGGATGTCGTCGTTCTCGACGTTGTCGAATTGAAACCCATAGTTCTCAAACAGCCACCGCGTCCACCCTTCCGGCATGCTCGCGACGTAGCTCTTGTAGAGACCAATCCGTGGTGCTCGGACGCGGTCGAGCGCCGTCGCCGGGGCGCCCGAGACGGCGTGGAATTCGAGGCCCAATTCCCTGCCGAGCGCGACGACTCGTGACCGTTCGACGCGGCGAACGACGATCGTTCCCGCCGGCCAGCTGACGCCGGCTGCCTCGAACGATTCTGCCGCCCACGAGATCTCAGCACCGTTCGCAAGGAGCCGGTTCGTAGCTACCGCGGAAGCGTTTGCGGCGTGAGTCACGAGGTAGCCCCAATTTCCGTCGCCCGTCACACCTCCCGCGGCCGGGGGAATCGTTTCAGCTACACCGTCCGGAAGGCTGAATGGTTCCATGATCCGATCGGCATCGACACCCAACTGGAAGCTCAACTCGTATCCCGTCATGTCGTAGGGGGGCTCCGGAGGCCCACCGGGATACTGTCGCCGGTCGGGATATCGCTTCGGCTCCATCAGATCGACCACGAACGGCCGGAATGCCTGGGGCGGGATCACATACGTGCCGGCCGCATACGAGCGTCCGCCCGCTTGGAACGGTCGCGCGGCGCGTCGGATTTCGACGCCGCCTTGCCGGAAGATCTGCAACAGCTCCACCGCCGTCCCCGGATCATGTTGTGCCTCGAGGTCGATCACATACGCAAACGGTCCTCCCTCGCCGCGCTCCCCCCGGACGATCTGGCGTTTCCCCATGCGGTAGATGTTGTAGAGGTAGTCCTCCTTGAGCTTCGAGGCGAGGTCCAGCACGGCCCTGGAGCCCGTCAGCATGTATTCGATGGGGTCACGCAGGTGCCAACATCCCCCCAACCATGGATTGGAGTAGTTGGTGGTGGGACGTTTGGCCGGCAAGTTCCCCGCCCTCGCGCCAAAATACTCGGGGATCTCCTCGGGACCGTAGCAATGCGGCGTGGCATAGCGGTAAAGCGCGGTTTCCGTCAGGAAGCCGAGCATGTTGTGAAAATCCGGGGCGCCCCGCATGCTGCCGTTCCACCACATGTCGTACACGATGCCACTGGACACGCCCGGCTTCTCTTCTTCGTCGAAGCGTTTCTTCATCGCCTCGCCGATCTGGTTGATACTCGTGACCACGAGCGGGTCGAGATTGGGATTGACCGGATTCTCAAAGGGCGGGACCCAGATGCGGCCGGGGAACGGGCCGCTCTGGTGATGGTTGTAGACGATCTGCGGAAACCACACGTGATAGAGCTGGTTCGCCACCGCCTTGGTTTCCGCCTGGGTGAACATGAACCAGTCCCGGTTGTTGTCGTGACCGATGTAGTGATGGTACAACTCTGGTACGGACGACGTCTCGTACGGCGTGCCGAGATTGCGACCATACCAGTCTGCGACGATGTCCAATCCGTCGGGGTTCATGTTGGCCATGAGGAGCAAGATCACATTCTCGCGAACTCGGCGCGCCTCGTCACCCTCGTCCGTGGCGAGCCAGTACGCGAGCTCGGGCGTCATCTGTCCGTGAGCGACCTCAGTGGCGTGGAGTCCGCCATCGATCCAGACGATCGCTCTTCCTTCTTTGGCCATACGGCGCGCCTCGCCCTCGGCGACGCCCTTGGTGAGAGCGAGTCGTTGACTGATGGTGCGGTAGCGCTCCCGGTTGCTCAGATTCTCCTCACTCGAAATCAGGGCCACGAGTAGGGTCCGACCCAGCGTGCTCTCGCCGATACGTTCCAGCACCACCCGGTCGGATGCAGCGTCCAGCGCCTCGAAGTAGCGCTGGATCTGTTCGTAGTTGGCGAGCTTGTAGTCCGCACCCGGGCGAAAGCCGAACACGTCGGCGGGCGCCGGAACTTGGGCGGAGAGATTAGACGAGACAACGAAGAAACAGAGAATACAGGCTCGGAATGCGAAGCCAAGGAAGTGGGCAAATGGCTGGGAGCGAAACACGAATCACCTCTCGCGTCACGGGTCAGACATCGTTGGACGAACGCCTGCGTGCACCCCTCAGGTGACGCCGCAAGCCCCAACATACGGGGGGCTCAGCGGTGGGGCCAGAGACCGGTTCGAGCGATAAGCACCGACGTGGGAAACGCGTCGATAAGGACAACTTATTGTGTCACAAGGGGTTAATCACCTTGGCGCAGCGAGGCAGGACGTGTCACTGTTCGGTAGAGAAGTTCGGGAAAAGCCAGGGCGGGGTCGGGTCGGCTCCACGGGGACCGCTACCTCATGATTCTCCTCCCGGCAACCGCTCTACGACGATAGCATCGATGCAAGTGGCCGATTCGGGCATCACATCGAAATCCTCTTCCTGGATGAACGTGACTCGGTGAGCGAGCAGGCGGTCATAAACCGGCCGGAGATTTCGGCCCCGCACAAACACCTTATGGCTCGTGAACTCCAGGGTAATCCCTGCTGACGGGTCGAAGCCAATTGCGACCAACGACGAGTACGGGAGCGCAAAAGAAGTACCGTTGTGGCCCCGGAGATCCAGCATGAGGGTTCGCCCCTCGTCTTCTCCGACGAGGCCATACTGAGCGCCGATACTATCGAAGTCCGCGCGTGTTTCGCTCTCTTGCTGTCCGACCACCTTCATCGCTTTTCTCCGTGTCCCGAACCTTCAGCCTATTTGGATCCCCGCATTTGATCTCATCGCGGGCGGAGTGAAATGGAGATACCAGCGAACAGGCGGAAGGTTCCGGTAAGAAGGCCCGCCCCGCCTTCCCTTTCCTTTTCTTATTGCTGCGACGGACCGTCAACCCGCTCCCCAACCATCCCACTGCCCAATCCCACCTGTCAAAGGGCAGCCACAATCTCTCGCAACGACCCGAGCACGACTTCGATATCTCTTTTGGTGGTGAAGAAGTGCGGCGCCACCCTGATCACGTCCCCTCTAGCAGATGCTATGATATTTCGCTCTCTCAAGAGCCGCTCAACCTTTGGTGGTTCTGGAACCCGGATCGCCGTGGTGGCACCCTTCTCGCGGACGTCACTCGGCCCGACGTACTCGAGCCCGAGATCCAGGGCGAAACCAACGGCAAATTCCGAGAGTTCCTGAATGCGAGCTTCGATGCGGTAGGATTCCACCTCGTTGATGATTTCCATCCCCGCCCGGGCTGCGATGGCCGTGATCACGGGAGGTGTGCCGGTGTCGAGCCGTCGGGCGTCGTTCGCGTACTCGAGTATGTGTGGCGTGAACGCGAAGGGCTCGTTCTGACCGAACCAGCCAGTGACCGCGGGTTTCAACCCGTCGACCAGTTCCCGCTTGGCATAGATGAAAGCAACACCCGGAATGCCAAGCAGATACTTCAAGTTTCCACTCACCAAGAAGTCCACGTCCAGTTCCCGGACGTCCACCCGACACGTGCCGAGTGACTGGTAGGCATCCACCAGGAGAAACGAACCCGTGCGGTGCACGATCTCCGCGACGCGCTTGAGATCCTGTTTGAATCCGTTCTGGTAATAGACGTGCGTGGCCGACGTGACCAGCGTTCGCTCGCCCACGGATCGCTCGTAATCTTCGAGTTCGATCCGTCCGGCCCGCACCGGGATGAAATCGACCTCCCACCCATACTTTTGATGCGCGAGCCATACATGACCCACGGTAGGAAACTCGGCGTGGGTTGTGACGATGTGGTGACGCTCGCCTTTCACATCGAAGCTGCTGGCGAGGGACGCTATGGCCTCGGATGCGGAGGTGGAGATTGCTACTTCCTCTGGCGTCGCGTTAATGAGCTTGGCAAATTCAGCCTTGGCGCGCGATATCTCCCCCATCCACCGATCCCAATCCATCCCCACCTCGAGCCACCCATCCAGGTATTCGTCAATCGCCTTTCTCACCCGCAGTGATTGTGGGCTGTGGGAGCAGTTGGCCACGTGGATGCGAGTCGCCAACATCGGGAACTCTCGTTTCCACGACTCGGCGTCCTGTTCGGTGAGCGGGGGCTGTTTGTTAGCGATCGAGGAAGGCATCGACGCTCATATCTGGAGTCGCCATAATTTAGCCGCGGATGAACGCGGATAAAC
>JBDHFY010000225.1:0-6776 GCA_039590195.1 Gemmatimonadota bacterium
GGGGGAGCCGGTGAGCCGAGGACCGATGGAGTCCAAGAGCGCCTGGGAGAGTTGATACGTCTGTGATTGCTCCATCCCCAGCGCCCAAATTTGCCGCAGGATGGGATCGTCATTTGAAAAGGTCTGGGCCGCGGCAGGCAACGCATATGTCGTTATCGCCGCCAGGGCTCCGATCGCCAAGATGATGCGCCTCATTGATACCTCCTCGCTCGGCCATCGCAGCCCTCTTCGGGCCGGGCCGTCGCGTCGTTGTCCTCACTCTGTTGACCTTGTTTGGTGTCCGTCGGGAGAATAGGCGGTGAGCGTGACGATGTCCAGCAGGGGTGTAGCGTGTTCCGTCAGGAACGGCGGGTTGTTGTGTGGCGGGGGAACTGCTGAGAGCTTGTGAATGAATTCCCTGGTTCGCCTGGGGAGGTGTCGTTTCATGGCGCGCGCGTGAGGGAGGTCGCGCGTCAGGAGACGCTGGGTCGTGGGCGCCTCGGGCCCTCGGCATATTGGCCCGGTGTACGACCACCGCCGGCAGCCGTGGCGCCCACGACCGGGGCGTCTCCACGGCGCGATCTCCCCCCGCGCGCGCCAGGCCAACGTTGGTTGGCCCGTTCTCCTCTTTCACAAGCTCTGAGTATACTCGAGGCGTCTGAATGTCGAGCAAGTCTCAGCAGTTCCCAACCCCCGGCGAATCTACCAACCGATCACGTAGCTGTCCCGCGTTGGGCTGACCCCACCCATCAACGCTCCGGTCACCGGATCGATCAGCACGGCCTTGACCGATCCCACACCGCGATAGTCACGCACGGCAAGGTCGTGTCCCAGCGCGGCCAGCTGCTCGCGGACGTGTTCCGGCAGGGAGAACGGCACCCGCAACTTGTTCGCAGCCTCGTGGGGCCAGAACGAGCTCGGGAAACTGCTACTGATCACCGACGGCGCCTCCAACGCCTCTTGAACGTTCATCCCGAATTCCACCAGGTTCAGGAAGAACTGAAGCTCGGTCTGCGGCTGCGTGTCTCCCCCCGGAGTACCGAACGCCATGAACGGTTTGCCGTCCTTCAAAACCATCGCAGGGTTGATCGTGTGGCGGGTGCGCTTGCCCGGAACGAGCACGTTGATGTTGTCCGGATCCAGGAAGTAATAGACCATCCGATTGTTCATGAAATAGCCGGCTTCACCCATGATCAATCCGCTGCCCCAACCGCTGCAAAGACTGGACGTAATCGAGACCATATTGCCGTCGCGGTCGATGACCGCGAGGTAGGTCGTGAGGCCCTGATCTCCGTAATCGAATGGAATGCGAATGTCCGGTGCGAGGGCGGCGGGAGCGCGCGCATCGCTCAGCAGGGCATACTGCACATCCGCCGGCTGATCGTCGGTGATCCGCCCCGGCTGTCCCGGCGTCGCCTGCCCGGCCATCGCGCGGTTCGGGTCGATCAATGCGCGGCGGATAGATGCGTATTCCTTTGATAAGAGGGCGTCGATCGGAATGGGAGGGACAAACCGCGGGTCGCCCACGTACGCATTGCGATCGGCAAACGCAAGCTTGAGCGACTCGGTGATCAAGTGGAGATAGGGCGCGCTATTGTGGCCCATGTACTTGAGATCGAATCCCTCCAGCATATTCAGTGCCTGCAACAAGACGTGTCCCTGAGAGTTGGGCGGTGCCTCGTACACCTCATACCCACGGTAGTTGACGTGGATTGGCTCAGCTTCCTCGGCGTGATAGTTCGCGAGATCTTCCGCGCTGAGGAGACCGCCCTGCTCTCTCATGAAGCGATCTGTAATACGGGCGACGTCGCCGTCGTAGAAGACCCGCCGGCCCCCTGCCGCGATCTTCTTCAAGGTCTCGGCATATCCCCGCTGAACGACGATCTCGCCAGCCCGCAGCGGGCGACCGTCCTTGAACCAGGTGTCCGTTGTCGACGGGAACTGGCTCAGCTTCCGCTCACTGCGGGAGAGCAGTTCCGCCAGACCATAGGACACGGGATGACCGTGCTCGGCCAGCTCAATCGCTGGTTGGAGAACTTGATCGTAGCTCTGGGTCCCGTATTTCTCGAGTGCCAGACCGATGGCGTCGAGTGCCCCGGGCACGTCCGACGACAGCGGGCCGTCGCTAGGTATCTCCCCGCCCCGGTCTCGATAGAACTCGGCCGTTGCCCGTTGGGGAGCAGGGCCGGTTCCGTTGATGAACTTCACCTCCCCTGTCTCGGCGAGATAGATGAGAATGAACGCATCGCCTCCCAACCCCGTCATCCCCGGTTCGACCAGACCCTGGACGGCCCAAGCGGCAATGGCTGCGTCGATGGCGGTGCCGCCCTGCTGCAGGATCTCGAGCCCGGCCATCGACGCCAGCGAATGACCGGACGCGACCATCCCGTTGGTACCCATGACGACGGGTCTCCAGGCGTCGTTCTGTGCCTCCATTGCTGGCGGGTTGGACACCGTCGTGAGGGCAAGAGCTGCTGCGAAAAGCGGCGTCAGGTGGAGGGTCGGTCTTCGGATTGAGGCGTGAAACCACATAGCTGCCTCCTCGAGCAATTGGGCGAAACCGCTGACGGGAGTGGCCAAGGGGACGGTGGAGCGCCGCTGGCCCTTTCGACGCGAAGTTGTCGTTGGGGACGTGAAAGGTCAACCGTCTTGAGCCTCCGCCGATCGGGCCGTACATTCGCCCACTACCGACGTTGTACCACGGTGGTGGTTACCTGCCGCTGGCGACGCACGACCGAGCGTGGCGTCCCAGCACCCTAGGGAGGCGCTCATGAACGGTCTGATGATGGACTACCAACTCACGCTCACCGCCATGATGCGCCGGGCAGAGCAGCTCTTCGGTCATAAAGAGGTCGTCACGAGGCTTGCCGATAAGAGCCTTCATCGGTACAGCTATGCCGATTGGGTCCGGCGTACCAAGCAGCTCTCGCTTGCCCTGCAGGGGTTGGGTATTCAGCCCGGAGATCGGGTCGCGACGTTTTGCTGGAACCATCATCAGCATCTCGAAGCCTATTTTGGTGTTCCCGCCTGCGGAGCCGTCTTGCATACGCTGAACCTGCGACTGCATCCCGATGATCTCACCTACATCGTGAATGAAGCTGAAGACAAGGCGATCCTGATCGATGTGGCGCTCCTCCCGCTGTTCGAGAAATTCCGGGACCGGGTGAAGATCGACAACGTCATCGTGATCGCGGATCACGGCGAGGTGCCCGAGGGCTATCTCGCCTACGAGGACGTGCTCGCCGGTGCCGATCCCCGGGCGTTCTCCTACCCGGATTTCGACGAACAGCAGGCCGCAGTGATGTGCTACACCTCGGGCACGACGGGGCAGCCCAAAGGGGTGCTCTACTCGCACCGCGCGATCGTACTGCATTCACTCGGCCTTGCCCTGCCAGACACCATTGGAATAGGTGAGTCCGACGTTGTGCTCCCGGTGGTGCCGATGTTTCACGCCAACGCTTGGGGGATGCCGTTCGCCGCCACATTCGTCGGAGCGAAGCAGGTCTTCCCGGGTCCGCATTTGGATCCTGCGAGCCTACTCGAGGTATTTCAAAATGAGAAGGTCACCCTGACGGGCGGCGTTCCGACGATCTGGATGGGCATCCTGCAGACATTGAACGCAGATCCCGATGCTTATGATCTCTCGAGCCTTCACACCCTCGCCGTCGGGGGCGCCGCCGCGCCCAAGAGCATGATCCAGGAGTTTCAGGAACGGCATGGTCTCAACGTGCTGCACGCGTGGGGCATGACGGAGACAACGCCCCTTGGGACAGTGGCGCGGATCGGACCCGATCTGTCCGAAGCACCCGAGGACCAGCGGTACGACCACAGGGCCAAACAGGGTCGACCGGTGCCACTCGTGGAGATGCGGGCACGCAGTGCAGACGGACTCGTCCCATGGGACGGCAAGACGCTGGGCGAGCTCGAGGTACGGGGCCCGTGGGTCGCCGGAGCATATTTTAAGGAAATGGGTGGGGGGGACCGCTTCACCGAGGACGGATGGTTCCGCACCGGTGATGTCGTGACCATCGACCCCCACGGATGGATGGAGATTCAGGATCGGGCGAAGGATTTGGTGAAGTCAGGTGGTGAGTGGATCAGCTCCGTCGCTCTGGAGAACGCGCTGATGGGACATCACGCGGTCGCGGAAGCGGCCGTCATCGCGCTGCCCCATCCGAAGTGGCAAGAACGGCCGTTGGCGGCGGTGGTTTTGGCCGACGGAAGCAACACTACGGCAGACGAGCTACGGGCATTCTTGGGCGAGCGGTTCGCCAAGTGGTGGATTCCCGATGCGGTGGAGTTCGTGGAAAAAATCCCCCGTACCGCCGTCGGAAAATTCAAGAAGACCGCGTTGCGAGAGCAGTTTCGCGACTACAAGTTTCAGAATGTCACGGATTCGACACGGTAGGAAGACCCCCAAGACCGAATCTCACCGTGCGCCAAACGGTGGAGCGAGACGAGACGGTCAACCGCTCAACAGAATCGGGCGAGGCGAGCCGAGACTGACGCCGCGCACGCGCGCGAAGGTAGTGCCAGCTGACCGCCTGACCGCCGGGAGGTAGGGCTGTGGAGGAGGGTGACACCGTCAGGCTCGACAAGTGGCTGTGGGCGGCTCGTTTTTTCAAAACCCGCGCTCTCGCCGCCGAAGCCGTCGCGGGCGGGAAGGTGCAGGTGAACGGCGTCCGGGTCAAGCGCGCGAAACACCTCAATGTGGGAGATCGAATACGAGTACGTAAAGGCCCGTACGAACATCATCTGACCGTCCGCACGCTCTCGGAGCGACGCGGTCCTGCCAAGGACGCCGCGTTGCTCTATGAGGAAGCGCCGGAGAGCAAAGTGGCCCGTGAACAACTGGCGGAACAACTGAAGCTCGCCGCCTCCGCGTTTACTCACTCCAAGGGCCGACCCACCAAGAAAGACCGCCGGCTCATCAAACGATTCAAGCGAGCGGATGAGTAGAAGACGATCGGCGCCTGAGGTCCGCCGAACCGCGTGCTCGTCTTTCCTATGGGTGATCGTCGGCCGGGATCCATGCCGTCTCGGCCTGTTCCACGGTCTCGCGATATCTGAGTTGGATCTCGGGTGCCACGAGTCCGATGGCCCCTGCGTGTCCCACCGTCACCGCAAGGAGCAGAAGAAGTGTAGGAGCACTCCGTCGGTTGAGAAGGAGCGCCGCCGCGGCTGCACCGGCTAAGACGGCTGGGACGCCCTCGAGGACCAGCTCCGGCAGGAGCAACGGCCAATGTACGAGTGAAACGAGCTGGAGGTCTTGAATCGTCCCGGTCGTCCACCAAAGGCAAGTCCCAAGAATTGTGCTGCCAAGCAGGCGGAGGAGGAGCTTTTTCACGGCGGTGCGTCAGGCGACCTGTGGCGGTTGTTTGGTCACCTGCTCTTCCGGCTGGTCGACGAGGCCGCCAAACCGCCGCTCACGACGGTGGAAGCTGGCCAACGCCCGCTTGAGATCTTCCCGCCGGAAATCGGGCCACAACGTGGGTGTGAAGTACAGCTCCGTGTAGGCCAACTCCCATAGGAGGAAATCGGAGAGGCGTTGCTCCCCGGCTGTGCGGATCAGGAGATCAGGAACGGGAACGCCACTCGTGACCGCACTGTCCAAGTCCGTCACGGAGATCTGTTCCGGCTCAAGCTCGCCTGCCGCCACCCGGCGGCTGATCTCCCGAGCGGCTGACGCAATGGCCGTTCGGGCGCTGTAGTCGATGGCGAGACGAAGGTCGAGCGTCGTTCCGGAGGCCGTGTCGCGCTCCAACTGCTCGAGAGCGGCCAGCACAGAACGCGAAAGGCGATCGCGTCTCCCAATAGCTGTCAGGCGGACGCCGTTTTCCATGAGTTCGTCCCGCTCGTCGTTGCAGTACTTGCGTAGCAGCCAGAAGAGCCGGCTGACCTCGGCCGCCGGTCGTTTCCAGTTGTCCGACGAGAAGGCGTAAAGGGTCAGCACGCGCACGCCGAGGTCTGGGGCGCTGCGAACCACTGATCGCACGCTGTCGACGCCTGCCATGTGCCCGCGCCAACGAGGCATGCCCCGCGCGTGTGCCCAGCGGCCGTTCCCGTCCATGATGATTGCCGTGTGTAAGCCGCTCATTCCCGCTCCAACGCGTCACGCGTTGCTATCAAGATCACCTCCATCTTCCTCAGATATCCTTCGAGGGCCCGGCGTCCCTGAGCCGTCAAGCGATACTCCGTTCTCGGCTTTCGGCCCTCGAATCCCTTGGTCACCTTGATGTAGCCAGCTTCCTCGAGGCGCCGCGTGTGCACGCTCAAGTTGCCGTCGGTGATCTTGAGCACCTGCTTGAGTTCGGCGAACGTCATGCGGTTGTTGGCGGCGAGGGCCGACGCGATGCCGAGCCGTTGCCGTTCGTGTATGACCTGGTCGAGATCGTCGACGACGCTCTTAACCGCCATGCCGCTGCACGATGTAGAAGCCGAACACCACATGGGCGCCGCCAAACCCCAGTGCTAGGCACCACAGCCCAACGCTCGTCTGCAAGAGAGCGATGCCCCCGAAGACGAGCATCGTCAGTCCCATCCAACGCACAGCCTGCACGGAAAAGGTGCCGCTGGCAGTCACTCCCGCTCCGTAGAGTGCAAGCCATGTGCCAGGGAGCAAGTGGGCGGCACCGTGGGTGGTCAGCGTCAAGGTCAACAGACCGCCGGCCGCCAGGGCGGGAGCCATTCCCCATACCATCTTCTGAAAGGCTCCCGACCACAGAGGAACCTCGAGGCGCTTCGCCTTGGCCCCGCTGCCGACGACGGAGACGGCCAGGGCCACCAGGGCCGTGGGG
>JBDHFY010000226.1:0-6748 GCA_039590195.1 Gemmatimonadota bacterium
GCACAACGCATCGGCGAAGAGAGTTTTCTGCTGCTATGTGGGGATATGGTGGAAAACGGGGTCACGTCCACAAGCGACCTCCTAGAGCTTTTGGAGGTCAGAGCGGACATGTGGACCAGGATTTGGCTCGAGGGGCTGCTGAGATTCCGGTGAGGGGCCAGTGGTCAGTGACCAGTAACCAGTGGCCAGAAAGATAGTGCGCAGTGGGCTAGCAGCGTGTGAGTTAAGGTCCTCTCCAATCAGCGTCCATCCGCGCGTTTCCGCGTAGTCTGTGGCTTCACTCTTCAACCGACCCCAGTAACGTCCTCCTCTCCTCCAACACCCTGCTGAGAATCGGCCGGAGCCGGGGTGGCACCCCCGTCAGCTCCACGGTCAGCCCGGCCCGCTCGGCTTCCTTGGCGACGGCCTTGAGGACCAGGGCGCCTGTGAAGTCGATCCGCCCCAAACCGCTCAAGTCCACGATCAAATGCTCGGTCGAGGGGTGGGCGGCGAGTTCCTGGATCAACGCTTCATCGAGCCCAGGCGCAGAGGCGAAGAACAGCACACCTTGCGGCTCGAGCGTGAGCGTGGTGTCCTCGAAATGCGTCCGGACGTGCACTCTCAGTTCCCGCCAGAGATGGACGAAAACGGCGAGACCGATCCCCAGGAGGACCGCGCGGTCGATGCGCGGCGACAATGCCAACGTTGCCGCGAGCGTCGTCCAGGCCACGATTGCCTCGGGCCTGGAGTACCGCAGCATGGCCACGAGAGGGCCGAACCGAACGAGCTTGATCACGGCGGAGATCACGATCGCGCCGAGGATAGCACGGGGTAGGGAACCGAGGACATCGGCGAACGGGAGGAAGAGCAGCACCGTTAGACCCGTTACTGCACCGCTCCAGCGGGTTCGGCCTCCGGCCAGACGATTGACCGAGCTCCGGGAGAAAGACCCGCCCACCGGGAATCCGCCGGAGATCGCCGAGGTCACGTTCGCGACACCCTGACTCACGAACTCCCGGTCGGGACTCCACATGTGCCGGTCTTGGGCGGCGAAGATCCGGGCGATCGCGGAGGGCTCCGCAAACCCGACGAGGGCGATGACCACCCCGGGGATCACGAGCTGCGGGAGGGCGCCCCAGGGAAGATCAAAGGAAAAAGGAGGAAGGGTGCCCGGCACACTGCCCACCACCGGCCCGGAATACCCGGCGAACTTGCTGTAGGCGATCCCGATGCCGACGGCTACCAGCACCCCCGGGAAGAGGACGTGCAGCCGTAGGCCTCCCACGATGAGCACTCCAGTGACGAGGCTCAGGAACACGGAGGCCATCTCCCATGTCCCCACCGCTGTCAGCGCGTGCCAGGCCTGGGCGAGCAGGCCTCCATCCGGTGCCGCCACCCCGAGGACGGTCGGAAGCTGCGAGGCAATGATCAGAATGGCCGCGGCCGTGGTGAAACCGGAGAGGACCGGCTGTGACATGAGGTATGCGATCCACCCCGCTTTGACCAAGCCGAAGAGAATCCGGACAAAACCCACCACCAGGGCAAGGAGCGCGGCCAGCGCCACGAAGTCGCCGCCCCCGCCCCCCCCGCCTGCGACGAGTGGTGTGAGGGCTCCAAACGTAAGCAGGCTCGTCATGGCGACGGGGCCTGTCTGGAGATAGGGGGACGAGGCAAATAGTGCCGCCGCCAGGGGAGGCAGGGCCGCGGCATACAGACCGCGATAGGCGGGCAGGCCGGCCAGTCCGGCGTACGCCAGCGACTGCGGAATCAACACGATCGCCACACTCACGCCGGCAATGACGTCACGCATCACGAACCGGGCTTCGCGATCAATCATACCCGTCTACCCCGTTAAGCATCGGCTGTCCAGGGAGGACCTCGTTGCCACAGGTGGCAGCTCGACATGCACAGCGAATCACCAAAAGTGACAGCTTGAGAGTCCTGGCGCCACATGGTCTCCGGGTTTTGACACCGGAGGGTGGAGGGTTACCTTTTTGCGCTTCGAGAGGACCACGTGCCGAGAGTGCCCGGCTCGTCCCGGGGCGCCCGCAGGCCTTTTCATATATAAGAACCTGCTTGACATAAGAACCAGCTTGGACACCCCGGCCGACTGGCGTGCGAGAGCCGGCACCGCGGCCTCACCATGGAGCGTGGACACTGGAACCAGCGATCGCCGAGGGGCACGACGCCGTCTCGAAGTGGGCCAAGGTCATTGATCACACCCGTTGTATCGGGTGTCACGCGTGCTCGACGGCCTGCAAGTCGGAGAACGAGGTGCCCCTGTCGGTCAACCGCACGTATGTCAAGTACGTGGACGTTGGTACGTTTCCGCAGGCGCGCCGCGCGTTTCAGGTAACGAGATGTAACCAGTGTAGCGAGGCCCCGTGTGCCGAGGCGTGCCCGACAGCGGCCATGTATCAACGGGCCGACGGTATCGTCGATTTCGACAAATCCATCTGTATCGGCTGCAAGGCGTGCATCGCGGCTTGCCCGTACGACGCCATTTTCATCAATCCCCAAGATCACTCGGCAGAGAAGTGTAACTTTTGCGCTCACCGCCTCGACATGGGTCTCGAGCCAGCCTGTGTGGTGGTCTGCCCCACCGAAGCGATCTTGGTGGGGGATCTCGAGGATCCGGACTCGCGGGTTGCGGACATCGTCCAGCGCCATGCGGTGACGGTGCGTCGCCCGGAGAAAGAAACGCAACCCAAGCTCTTCTACCGGGGAGCCCACCAAGCCACGCTCGATCCCATAGCCGCCGCCCGTCCCGAGGGAGGGCTCTTCATGTGGAGCCAGCAGCAGGCGGGCCCGCAGCAGGTGGTGTCGGGTCATCCCAATAATGGGAACAGCTCTGCGGCCGCCCTGCTGTCGTATGATGTGCCCCACAAGGCACCCTGGGACTGGCGGGTGAGCCTCTACACGTGGACGAAGGGTATCGCCTGCGGCGTCTATCTCGTTGTGTTGCTGCTCCTAGCGTTCGGGGAGGTGAGTGCCGACGGCTTCCTCTGGCAATGGGTCGCACCGGTGGTAGGGGGTGTCTTCCTCGCGGCCACCGGTGGACTGCTTTTGTGGGATCTCGAGCACCCGGAGCGCTTCTATCTCATCTTCACCCGCTCCCAACGAAGAAGCTGGTTAGTCAGGGGAGCCTACCTGATAGCCGGGTACTCGTTGGCGCTCGGGTTGCACTTCGTTGGGAGCCTGCTGGGTTTGAGTTCGCTTCAGTGGCTGTCGTCACTGGCGGGCTTTCCCCTGGCGGCGCTCACTGCGGTCTACACGGCGTATCTCTTTGCCCAGGCCAAGGCTCGTGATCTTTGGCAGAACCCGCTGCACCCACCACAACTCCTCGTGCAGGCCATTCTCGTGGGATCGGCTGCCGTGCTTCCCTTCGCTGCATGGTTCGAGCCGGAGTGCGTCAGATTCCTTCTTTGGACCTTGCAGGTGGCAAGCGTAGTACACCTGCTGCTCGTTGCTGGCGAGACGACGTTGGCTCATCCAACGGCGCACGCGCGGCTTGCGGCGTGGGAGATGGTCCGTGGTCGATACGGACCGTTCTTCTGGGCTTCGGTGGTGCTCATGCTGGGTGGTGTAGCGGCTCCGTGGATCGGCGCCGCCGCCGTCCCTCTGGTTCTGACGGCCATCCTCGCGAATGGGCACGCCTACATCCAGGCGGGTCAAGCCGTACCCCTTGCCTGAGGACACGACGATGAAGCGAAAAGGGACGAGCGAACAGGCGTTGGCGGCACGGGAGCATACCGAGAGTCGGGGTGAGACATTCTACTCGGGACCCAGCGGTATCAATTTGGCATCGTTCCCACCTCGGGAACGATGGGATGAATGGGTGGAACTCGACTCCAAGGCGTGGCCGGAGCGTGTTCAGCGTCGCTACATGCTGGTTCCCACTACGTGCTTCAATTGTGAGTCTGGCTGCGGCCTTTTGGCGTATGTGGACAAGGAGACGCTCGAGGTACGCAAGCTCGAGGGAAATCCCGAGCACCCGGGTTCGCGGGGCCGGAACTGCGCGAAAGGTCCCGCGACCGTCACGCAGATCACCGATCCCGATCGCATCCTCTTTCCCCTCAAGCGGGCAGGCGCCCGGGGCGAAGGCAAGTGGGTGCAGGTGTCGTGGGATGAGGCGTTGGACGACATTGCGGCCCGTATCCGCAAGGCGATTCAAGAGGGGCGCCGCAAAGAGGTGATGTACCATGTGGGTCGTGCGGGGGAGGACGGATTCACGGAGCGGATTCTCGCGGCCTGGGGCGTCGATGGGCACAACTCGCACACCAACGTCTGTTCGTCGGGTGCGCGAGCCGGATACCAATACTGGATGGGCTTCGACCGCCCAAGCCCCGATCACGCGAATGCGAAGGTCATTCTCCTCATCTCGGCGCACCTGGAAACCGGCCATTACTTCAACCCGCACGCGCAGCGGGTGATTGATGCAAAGGCGAACGGCGCCAAGCTCATTGCGTTCGATACGCGCCTCTCCAATACGGCAACGCACGCCGACTTCTGGATCGCTTCATATCCCGGGTCTGAGCCCGCCATCCTCCTCGCCATCGCGAATTACCTCATTCAGCACGATGTGTACAACCGGGAGTTCGTGAGACGTTGGTGGAACTGGCAGATGTACCTGGAACACGAACGTCCGGATCTGGAGCCCACGTTCGAGGACTTCGAGGCGGTGCTCAAGCAACTCTACCGGGAATACACCTTCGAGTTCGCATCTCGCGAGTCCGGCGTCGACGCCGGTATCCTCGAGGAAGTGGCAAAGACGGTGGCGACCGCCGGCACGCGCCTCGCCACCCACAACTGGCGAAGTGCGGGCGCCGGCAACGAGGGCGGTTGGCAGGTAGCACGGACCCTCTTCTTGTTGAACGCGTTGTTGGGCGCTGTTGCCACGGAGGGCGGTACGTACCCGAACGGCTGGAATAAGTTCGTACCGAAACCCATTCACACTCCTCCGCACCCGAAGATGTGGAACGATCTTTCATGGCCGGGTGAGTATCCCCTGGCCGTGAATGAGCTTTCTTTCCTCCTGCCCCATTTCCTGCGAGAGGGCCGCGGTCGCGTCGACGTCTATTTCACGCGCGTCTACAACCCGGTGTGGACGAACCCCGATGGCTTTTCGTGGATTGAGATGTTGACCGACCCCAATCTCATCGGCCTGCATGTGGCACTGACGCCTACGTGGAACGAAACGGCGTACTTCGCCGACTACGTTCTGCCCATGGGTCACGGATCCGAGCGACACGACACACACTCGTACGAAACGCATGATGCCCAGTGGATCGGGTTCCGGCAACCGGTGCTCAAGGTCGCGCGCCAGCGGATGGGTGAGACGGTCTCGGACATCCGTGACGTCAACCCGGGAGAAGTGTGGGAGGAAAACGAGTTCTGGATCGAGCTCACCTGGCGGATCGATCCCGATGGGACGCTCGGGATCCGGCAATACGTGGAGTCCAAGAAACAGCCGGGGAGCAAGCTCAGTGTGGACGAGTACTACGAGTATACCTTCGAGCACTCCGTTCCCGGCTTGCCGGAGCGCGCCACTGCCGAGGGACTCACACCGTTGGAGTACATGCGGCGCTATGGGGCATTCGAGGTGCATAAGCGGATTGGGGCTGTGTACGAGCAGCGGGTGCCGCGCGACGAACTCCAGGACGTCAACGAGGATCGCTTTGGCCGAGTGTTCACCACAACGCCCAAACCACCGTCGCTGAACATCGCTCTTACGCCGAGCCCCGAAGGGGATGAGCAAGGGAGGCGCCCAGTGGGCGTCCGGATCGACGGAGAGGTGCTACGGGGTTTCCCGACTCCCAGCGGGCGGCTCGAGTTCTACTCCCGTACTCTGGCGGGGTGGGGCTGGTCCGAGTACGCACTGCCGACATACATCAAGAGCCACGTGCACCCGGACTACCTCGAACCGGGTCAGAAGGTGCTGATCTCGACGTTCCGCCTGCCCGTGCATGTCCATACGCGAAGCGCCAATGCCAAATGGCTGGACGAGATCGCCCACACCAATCCGTTGTGGATCCATCCGGCTGACGCGGAGGACCTCGGTCTCAGCACGGGGGATCTCGTGCGCGTCGAAACGAAAATCGGGCACTACGTGGTGAAGGCCTGGCTGACCGAGGGCATCCGGCCGGGCGTCGTGGCGTGCAGTCACCACATGGGCCGCTGGAAGAACAGAGACTCGGGTCAGCGACAGTTGATGGCGACGGTCGCCATCGACCAGCGGGGCTCGGAATGGGGCATGACGCGAACGCGGGATGTCGAGCCGTTCGATTCCAGCGATCCCGACACGCGCCGCATCTGGTGGAGCGACGCCGGCGTTCATCAGAACATGACGTTTCCGGTGCACCCGGATCCCGTCTCGGGGCAACACTGCTGGCATCAGGCGGTGCGGGTGCGGAAGGCAGAGCCCGGGGACGAGTACGGCGATGTCTCCGTGGACACGGAAAAGGCGCGCGAGGTGTACCGCGCGTGGCTCGCCAAGGCACGCCCGGCCGACAGCCACTCGCCGGACCGAACGCGGCGACCCTTTTGGATGTTACGACCTCTCAAGCCGCCAAAGGAATTCTATCGGCTGTGACCCTTCACACCCTCGAGCATCTCGCGGATTCCACCAATGCTATTCCACGTCGCGGCCCGCCGCAAACGCCTCCCGATTCAGATTCAATAGACGCGCGGGTATACGAGTCGTCAGAGTGTGACTCCACACTTCCGGTGGAAGATCTAAGAATCCGGCAAGCTTCCCGAGCAACACGAC
>JBDHFY010000227.1:0-8213 GCA_039590195.1 Gemmatimonadota bacterium
GCGCGCAGCTATCGAGGTGGCTCGGGACATCGGCCGCCAGTGGCGCGTCGGGGCTTTGGGCCAGGCGGGAGATCGGGCGCGAAACACTGGTGTCGTGTTGTTGCTGAAACCCGGCGCGCGGCCCGGAGACGGCCAATCGGAGATAGCCATCGGTACGGGTTTGGGCGCTGAGGGATTCGTCACAGATGCTCAGGCCGGTCGCATACGCGACGCCATCGGAGGCACCGCCGTTCAGGCCGGCAGTTTCTCCAGCGGCGTGGCGGCTGGTGTTCAGCTGTTGGCAGAGGCCTACGCACGGGAGTTCAATTTCGAGCTCACCGGCAGAGTGGCCGTCACGGCTCCCCGGCCTCAGCCGCCTCGGCGCCGAGGATTTCCCATCGGTCTCGTGATGCTCATTCTCTTCATCATCTTCGCCAGTGGGGGACTTGGGCGGCGGCGAGGATGGCGAGGGGGCCTTTCTCAATACATCCTGCTGTCGATGCTTTTCGGCGGTCGCGGACATCACCACCATCGGTGGGGAGGTGGATTCGGGGGCGGCGGTTTTGGAGGTTTTGGCGGAGGCGGGGGGTTTGGTGGCGGCGGTGGCTTCGGTGGCGGCGGCGCCTCTGGGAGTTTCTAGGATGGCAAAAGACAAGCTCCAACGGGCGCACGAGCTGGCAAACACGTTGGCGGACGCCCTTGGCGACAATCTGATTTCCCTCATCTTGTTCGGCTCCGCAGTCCGGGGCGGGTACGGTGCCGGGCACGCGGAGATGAGCCTCCTGCTGATCGTCCGGGACGCTTCGACGGCGGCCCTCCGGCCCATCGAAATGGCGATTGCGGATTGGGTGAAGCGGCGGGAGCCACCCCCGCTCATCTTTGCCGAGGACGAGTGGCGTGCATCCACCGACGTGTTCCCCATTGAAATCGAGGACATGCGTGAGGCACACCAACTCCTCCGTGGCCTGGATCCCTTCGATGGTCTCACGACCACGAGGGAGGACTTGCGACACGAGCTCGAGCGAGAAATTCGCGGCAAGCTGCTGCAGCTCCGCACGGAATACGCCGCCGCCGCACCGGACGGCAAGGCGTTGACGCGCCTACTCATCGACTCGATCGGCACCTTCTTTGTTCTGATGCGCGCCGTGGTGCGCCTGGTGAGTGGAACGCCGGACCGGAAACCGGGAACGCTCGTGCAGCAGGCCTCCGACGCGGCCGGCCTCGACGTCGATGCGTTCGATTGGGTGGTGGGGAAGATCTCCGGCGAGACGGTGCGAGCGCTCAAACCATACGATCCCGTGGGGACGCGCTACGTGGACGAGATGCAGAAGCTGGCGCAATTCGTAGACCAGCTTTCAGTATCGAGTGGCACCGTCAGTGCTGTCGAAACCGAGCAGGTGGACCCTGACCCGCGAGTCGAAGGTAGTAGTTGAGTAAGAAAACCAACGGACAACACCACACTAGGAGCACGGCAACATGAAGCGGCTTCTTCTCGGCATGGTGATGCTCTCGCTCTCCGGATGCGGCTACAACAGGATTCAAACGCTCGACGAACAGGTGACCGCGTTCGCGAGCCAGATCAAGGTCCAGCTCCAACGCCGGGCGGATCTCAATCTCGTTGAGACCGTAAAGGGTTTTGCGGCGCAGGAGCGAGAAGTGTTCACGGCGGTGGCGGATGCCAGATCCAGGTTGGGGGGTGCCATCCAGGGAGGAGACCTTCAGGAGATGGCTCAGGCCAACGCCGGCTTAACCTCTGCGCTCGGCCGTCTGCTGATGATCTCAGAGGCCTACCCCGAGTTGCGCTCCAACGAGAATTTCCGAGCGCTACAGGACCAGCTCGAAGGCACGGAAAACCGCATCTCGACGGCGCGACAGGATTACAACAACGCGGTTCGTGAGTACAACGGCTACATCCGCCGGTTTCCGGCGGTGTTGACCGCCAAGGCCACCGGAGCCCAGGCGCGGGAGTACTTCGAGCTACAGGACGAATCCGCCGCCGAGACTCCGAAAGTGGAGTTCTGAGATAAGAGGTGTCACGTAGGGGCGAAGCACGTTTCGCCCCTACGAGCGCTCACCTCTCACCCTTTCCACGACTACTCACCCTTCCCGAATCTCAGCCCTGACCGTCAAGATGAGCGCCTCATCACCAGGTAACGGAAGCGTACCGAGCACCACCGTGTAACCCACGTTGAGGCTGACCGATGCAGCGAGAAGCGGCTGCTGGTGACTTCAATCTGCAGAGCCTCTCGGCAGCCGCGGTGTCGCCCGTTTTGCACAGGTCACCAGGGTGCACAGCTCTTGGTCAGCGGATTCGATATTGCTCAACGGCACCCCGTCACGGCCCCGGTGCAGTAATGAGACGCACTACGGCCGTCTGGCGTTTACCACCTTCCAGACCGGCCGGGATGACTTCCGGAGAGGACAGATCTGTGGGATCCTAAGCGTAAGGATTGCCAGGGGATAGGTCAGCAGCCAGGCCGGCGGGCGGCCGCCGCAAGAACTGGGTTTGCCACCGAGGAGGGGTCAAGTCAGTGAGACAGTGGCAGTACGAGGCTCGCCCAGGCCTCACCAAACCCGTGTCAACGCACGGTACTCCTACTTCCTACCCGTTGCTCCCCACTCGTTTGCTGGGCTCGCCTCTTTTTTACCTTACTTAATCTGGACCCCCGCTGCCTGTTCGATCTCCTTCACGGCCTCAACGTGATCCGCCTCCTCGCCAAGGACCTGCCGCGCCTCAGCGCAGAATCTTCTCGCCGTGCGGAAGGTTTCGTGGGGAACGTCCAGGTCCTCCAACATTTTGAGCGCGATGCCCACGTCCTTGTCGAGCAGGGCCAAGCGGAACGTGCGCGGCCACTCACGGGTCACGACGCGCCGTGGAAAGAGGTTCTCCGTCACGTTCGACCGACCCGTCGATGCATTGATCACATCGAGAGCGACGTCGGCTTTCACACCGAGCTTCACCAGCGCGGCCAGTCCTTCTGCAACCGCTTGGATATTGACGGCGAGCAACGCTTGATTGACTGCCTTGACGGCGTGGGCTGCTCCCACCGACCCCACGTGCTCGACCTTACCGGCGTACGGCGCGACGAGCTCCTTTGCTCGAGACACCCACGGTTCGTCACCACCCAACATGACGGTCAGCGTGCCCGCCGTAGCGCCGCTCGTCCCTCCACTCACCGGCGCATCAACAAAGCCAACGCCGTGCTCGCGGAGTCGCGCCGCGGCCTCACGCGATCCGGCGGGATCGCCCGATGTGGAGTCGACGAGCAATTGTCCCTCCCGCCAGCCATCGCCCACAGCGTCCACAATCTCGAGCACTTCCTTGGATGTGGGCAGGCACGTGATCACAGCGTCGACGCCGGCAACCACTTCTCGTGGTGAAGCCGCAAGCATCGCTCCAGTTTCCGTGGCAAAGGATTCCGCTCGCGCGGTGGTCCGATTCCAGACGCAGGTCTCGAACGCTGCGGCGATGTGCCTCGCCATCGGCTCGCCAATGGCTCCCAGGCCAATGAATCCAACTCGATTGGTCATAGCGGATGTCTCCCTGCGGTTGGCGCAATCGTCTTCTCTCGTGGCTCCAGCGACCGGCCGCCGCGGTCTCGCTCCGGCCTCGTGTCACGACCCTAGTTTTCGGAACGATGCAAACCGGCGGTCGGGTGATCCCGACCGCCGGTTCCACACGCCGCGCCACCCCAACCGGGCATCAGGAACCGAGCATGCTCTTACGCAACCTGAGCATCTTGCGGCGCAGCGACCCATCCATGACGCGATCCCCGACGCGGATAATCACCCCACCCAGGATCGCGGGCTCGTGCCGGAAGTGTGGGATGACTTCCTTGTTGAGAACCGACGTCAAACGCTCCTTGATCTCCGCCTGCAGAGACGGATCCGGCTCCCTGGCGACGGTGACGCTGGCATGAACCCGGTTGAACTTGATATCCACAAGGTCGAGGTATTCTCTGGCGATGGCGCCAATCATACCTTGTCGGCCCCGCTTCACCACAGCAGCTAGGAAGCGGATGAACTCCTGAGGTGCGCGCCCCCTGAGTGCGCTCGTCAACAGTTCTTGCTTCTGCGCTTTCGGCACTCTTGGGGATTCGAGGACGACGCGGATTCGCTCGTCGGCCTCGATGGCCCCAGCTATCACCTCGACTAGGTGGGCGAAACTCTCGACCTGATCCGATCGCTCGCCAAGTTGGAGGAGAGCCTCGGCATAGTTCCGAGCGATGGTGGGTTCTCTCACCGCTGCTCTTCCAACGAACCGAGGTATTCGATGACCAGCTTCCGGTTGGCATCGTCTCCCAGGCTATCACCCACCAGGCGGGACGCGGCAGCGAGGGACAGGTCCACCGCCTCTCGTCGCAGCTCCACTAAGGCTCGGGCCCGTTCAGCGTTGATCTCCCGCGTAGCGCGTTTGAGCATCTCTTCATGCTCCTCGCGCGCTTTGGCCAAGATCTGTTCTCGTTCCCGCTGGGCCACGACCTTCGCCTCATTGATCAACGCTCCGGTTTCTTCCTTCGCTCCGGCAAGCAGGCTCTTGTGTTCTTCCAGTGTAGTCGTGGCTTCATTGTTCATCCTCTCGGCTTCCGCAAGCTGCTTCGCAATCTTCTGCTCCCGCTCTTCCGTGGCTTTGACGATGGCGGGCCAGGCGAAGCGCTTGAGAGTGAAGAATAAGGCAATGAACACCAGCCAGGTCCAGAAGAAGAGTCCGAACTCGACCTCGAACGGCGAGGTCGGGCCCTCCTCCTGCACTGCAAGGAGAAGCAAGAAGCCGTGCGGCAGCATCGCAGTCATTCCGCGACCAGCTTGAACAGGAGCGCGAACACGAGCGAGATGATTGTCGCCCCCTCCAAGAGAATGGCGATCAGCAGCGCGGCGCCGCGGATCTCCATAGCGGACTCCGGCTGACGGGCAATGGCTTCGGCCGTCTGACCGCCGATCCGCCCAAGACCGATGCCGGCGCCGATGATCGCCAAGCCCAATCCGATTCCGGCACCGAGCAAAGCATTGGTGTTCTTGGCGGCCGCAACCATGGCCTCCTGTTCGGCGTTTAATGTCACTTCCTGCAGGGTCATCAAGATGTCAATCATTGCAGAAGTTCCTCACCACGTTTGGGGGAGATCTCGGATCGGTTGCGCCTCCCATCTCGACCATCGTTTCTCCCGAACAATGGCTTTGATGGCGACCCGCCAGTGGCCAAAAGGCCAGCGGGCTTCCCCGACCACTCTGCCGGGTACGGTGGATGCGGGGCGAGGTGCGCTCCCCGCTCTCCTGTGGCTGTCAGCGGCCAGCGGCCGGCTGCCAGTTGGCTACCTCAAGAACCTTCCGCTTGCTGATCCCCAATCCCTTCCCTCCCACCTCCCCCACTTCTCACCTCTCACTTCCTAGTGTTCGTGCTGCATCAACCCGATGAACACGGCGGTGAGCAGGGCAAACACGTACGCCTGAAGCAATGCGACGATGATCTCGAGTAGCATGATGCCGAGCACCAACGCCGCCGTAGCCAGGCCGATGCCCCAGTTCCACACGGCGAGATCGCCGAACAGAAAGATGATTCCAAAGAGCGAGAGGATCACAAAATGGCCGGCGGTCATGTTGCCGAAAAGACGAACTGCCAGAGCAAAAGGCTTGACGAGCTTGCTCATCACTTCGATGGGCGCCATAGCGAGAGACATAGCAACGGCCCCCGGGCCGGTGAGACCGGGAATGCGGGGAAAGATTGTCCGCAGGTATCCCGAGGGCCCCAGCTTGGCCATGCCGCTGATCTCGATCACCATGAACGATAGAATCGCGAGGGCCCCCGTTACCGCGAGATTGCCGGTAGCGGTGGAACCATGAGGAACCAGTCCGAGCAAATTGCAGCAGAGAATGAAAAAGAAGAGCGACATGATGTAGGGCGCAAACTTGGGCCCGTCATGCCCGATCTCCGCAATGGCAATGTCGTTGCGAACAAACAGGACCAGCGCCTCAACGGCATTGGCAAAACCCTTGGGCGCGTTCTCGTCCGCTCGCTGTTTCCTCAGGCCACGTCCCGTGAGCCACATTGTGACGAACACCAACGTCGCGGCAACCACGAGGAAGAAGACGTGCTTGGTAGGCGTGAGGTTGATCGCTAGGGGCCCGAGATAGATATCGGGCCAACGGTGCCACTCGAAGTGAAAGAAAGGCTCAATGCCAATCGAATACGCGTCCGCTGTATGGTGCAGGACGACTTCACCGAGGTCAGGCGTTCCTTGAATCACTTAACGAACCGCGTCTCCAGGAATAGCAAAGGAATAACGACCCCTAGGTATCCGAACGCCGTGGGCAGCGGCGGAAACAGCTGGCTGTCGACCAGCACTACCAAGAGAAACGCCACGACTCCGCCCAGTCGAAGCACGATGCCCAGACCCCACCTCCCAATGAACTTGTCAAACGGGGCATCCCAAACTGGCTTCACGGCAGCCACGGCCGCCGCTTGAATCCCCGTTGCCAGGGTCCCGAAAACCACCCCGGGGAGCACCGCCGACAATCCCCACACGCGCCACAGGATCACTGTAACACCGGCCGTCAGAGCCACACCCACAGCAGCGAGCTTCATTTGGCCTCGCCGTCACGCCGCCTCCGCTCCACGTCGTCCTCTGCCTGAAGCTTCCAGTAGACGTGGAGAAAACCCAACACCGCCCCGACCAGCGTCCCCATCAGCGTGAACAAGGGAGTTAGACCCAACCATCGGTCCAGCGCCCAGCCCCCGATGGTGAACACAATGATCGCCCCCGCGAAGGTCCCGCCGAGAGCGACGTATTTATAGCCCTCCCCGATCCCGCTGGCCGGGCTGCGTTTTGGCTCCATTAACCGGCCGGAAATCTACCGCTTGTGAAAAGATTCGCAAACCCTGCTGGCCTAAAGCGGCCTCGCCGGGTAGGATTCATCGCTGCACACGCAGCGACCTGCAACATTGCTCGACGCTGCCGCATATTCAGCAATGCACCATTATTCAACCGTAATCTTGGGCGGGAAGCCGTGAACGCCGAAGCAGTTCGCGAACAGGAAAACGACCTCGAGCTCCTCGATCAACTCGCCGATGCCCGCGCCAAGCTCATGGAGCAGGTGCACCGACGGATCGTTGGCCAGGAGGAGGTCTTGGACGGGATCCTCACCTCTATCGTCTCCGGTGGGCACGCCCTGCTGGTCGGCGTCCCAGGCCTGGCCAAGACCCTCATGGTCTCGACCATCGCCGAGGCCCTCGATCTCAAGTTCTCCCGAATCCAATTCACGCCGGACCTCATGCCCAGCGACATCACCGGGACCGAGATCATCGAGGAAGATGTGTCCACTGGAAAACGGGCATTTCAATTCGTCCGCGGGCCCGTCTTCGCCAACGTGGTGCTGGCAGACGAGATCAATCGGACGCCGCCGAAGACCCAGGCCGCCCTGTTGCAGGCCATGCAGGAGCACGAGGTCACGGCCGGCGGGGCAACCTACCCGCTCCCCGAACCCTTCTTCGTGCTGGCTACCCAGAATCCAATCGAGCAAGAAGGAACCTACCCCCTGCCGGAGGCCCAGCTCGACCGATTCATGTTCGAGCTCACAGTGAGGTATCCCGATCATGATGAGGAGGAAAAGATCGTCGAGGAAACCACCGGCGACGAGGTCCACCCCGTCGATACGGTCCTCTCGGCGGCGACGCTAATCAAAATGCAGCACCTCGTACGGCGAATTCCTGCTCCAAAGCCTACCGTCCGAGCTGCCGTGCGGCTGGCCAGAATGACCAGGCCGGCGAACGACGACGCTCCCCCGCTCGTAAAGGAATACGTGAGCTGGGGTGCAGGACCCCGAGCCTCGCAGTACCTGGTGCTGGGTGCCAAGGCACGAGCGGCCCTGGACGCCCGGCCGATGGCCGATCTGGACGATGTGAAAACCGTGGCACTGGCGGTGATCCGGCACCGCATGGTCGTGAACTTTGCGGCCGAAGCGGCAGGACGCTCGGCAGAGGATATCTGCGGCGAGTTGATCGACGGAGAGGAGTGGCGGTAGCCCGACCCACATTTCCTCGGCGCGAGGGCTGCCCCCCTGCCCCCCTGCCCCCCCGGCCCCCTGACCTCCTAGCTGTGCCCCCAACCTCTGGATCTCGGCGATCTATCGCCGCGCCTGCTGCACATGCTGCTGTGCTTGATCCGCCAGCCGCTGCCGGTACGATCTCGGCCGCACGGAATAGCCGCTGCCAGAAGTGATCAGCTCCTCAGAGTTTGGGA
>JBDHFY010000228.1:0-6713 GCA_039590195.1 Gemmatimonadota bacterium
CTGACCTCTCGGCAGCCATCGGTCGTGTGCAAAGGCGGCAGGGTGATTGGGAGCGGGCGCTGCAAAACATGGAGAGGGCAGCAGAGCTGGACCCGCGATCCGTCACTGTGCTCGCGGATCTCTGCCTTGTCTACGGCGCTATGGACAGCTACACCGAGGCGGAGCGTTGCTACGACCGAATCATCTCGCTGGCGCCCGATCTCGCCACCGGGTACGCCTTCAAGGCCCTGGGGTATGTAGTCCGGCAAGGCCGGACGGAAAAAACGCCGGAGTTACTCCGGGAGGCGTTAGAAAGAGTCGACGCGGCCGAACTGATGTCATGGTTCGCTTTTCTTCATCAGCGGGCGCTCTTCAGAGTCGACGATGCGTATCAGCGGGTGCTAGACGGACTCTCTGCAAGGTCCTTTGAAAGTGATAGCGCGACCTATTTCCTCGCCAAAGCCGTGTCATACGGTCAAAGGGACCAGCCGGCCGTAGAGCATGCCTACTATGATTCCGCCCGGGTGGTCCTGGAAGCCGAAGTGCAGCGACGACCGGGGGACGCTAGTTTCCATGGACGACTCGGTCTCGCTTATGCCGGCCTGGGCCGCAAGGAAGATGCGATCGGGCAAGGGGAAAGGGCGGTAGAGCTGCTTCCGGTGGCACGGGATGCGGCATCTGGGCCGATGCACGTTCAGAACCTGGCCGAGATCTACGCGATGGTCGGCGAGTACGACGCTGCCATGGATGAGATCGAATACCTGTTGTCGATCCCTTCGTTTGTCACAGCTCCGTTGTTACGGGTGGATCCGCTCTACGACCCCCTCCGCTCCAACCCCCGCTTCCAGGCGCTGTTGGAGAAGTACGAGAACTAGGGAGAAGGGAGAAGGGAGGTCGCTTAGCGACAGACTGCCGAGCACTGTCCTGAGCTTATCGAATCGCCGCGAGTTTACTCGTGGTCAAACGAAACGGTGAGCGTCATTCGCCGCTCCAATCCCTGGGGGTCCGCTTGTTTCAGCGCGATCTGTGGCCCCACTCGAGCACCTGCCCAGAATCGTAACTGACTGAGGCACAACGGGTTACCAACCTAACCAGATGACCCGATCGCGGCCATGGGCCCGTGGGTCCGCCAGGCTCGCCTTCGCAACCGGGTAGTCCTATCTTACGCCCCTATGTCTGACCTCTTCGACCGCCTCCAATCGGCCCTCGGCGACACGTACCGCCTCGACACCGAGCTCAGCGGTGGTGGAATGAGTCGGGTCTTCCTGGCGGAAGAGAAGGCCCTCAACCGCAAGGTCGTCATCAAACTCCTGCCGCCGGAAATGGCCGCTGGAGTGAACATCGACCGCTTCGAGCGGGAAATACAGCTCGCCGCCTCGTTGCAACACCCTCACGTCGTTCCCTTGCTCACGGCAGGATCGCACGACGATCTGCTGTACTACGTCATGCCGTTTATCGAGGGAGAATCGCTGCGGGCGAAGCTGGCCCGGGAAGGCGAGCTGCCCATCGGGGAGACGCTGCGCATTCTGCGAGACGTGGCGGATGCGTTGGCTTACGCGCATCGCCACAAGGTGGTCCACCGGGACATCAAGCCCGACAACGTCATGCTCTCGGACGACCACGCATTGGTCACCGACTTCGGGGTGGCCAAGGCGGTGACGGATTCCACGGGCGGCCAATCGCTGACGTCGATGGGAGTGGCCCTGGGCACGCCCGCCTACATGTCACCGGAGCAGGCGGCGGCCAATCCGCAGGTGGATCACCGGGCCGACATCTACGCGTTGGGCGCGCTCGCCTACGAAATGCTTTGCGGGCGCCCGCCGTTCTCCGGGGTGAATCCGCAACAGGTTCTGGCGGCCCACGTGACCCAGGCGCCCGACCCCTGCACGACGCATCGGACGAGCGTACCGGCGGGCCTGAACGAATTGGTGATGCGGTGCCTGGCGAAGCTGCCGGCCGACCGGTGGCAGCGCGCTGACGAGTTGAAGACGCAGTTCGACTCGTTGGCCACGCCCCCGAGCGGGGGAGTGACCCCCACCGGCACGCAGCCTGTCGCGGCGGTCCCGAGCGGTGCGGCGGGTCCGGTGGGCCTGGCCGCGATGACGCCGGTCAAGGTCGCGGTGCTGTTCGGGGCGGGGGCAGCGTTCGTTCTGGTGTTGGTCTACATGTTGATGACCGTATTGGGGCTGCCCAGTTGGGTGTTCGTCGGTGCAATCGCGCTGTTGGCGGTTGGGCTGCCGATCATGCTGGTGACCGGGAGACACGAACAACAGCGGGCCGTGGCCGCAACGACCGGGATGCACGTGACCACACCGGTGGGAGTGCGGAAGCATTTCACCTGGCGCAGGGCAACCCTCGGCGGCGGATTGGCCTTCGCGGGTCTCACGGTGGTAACCGGCGGGTTCATGGCGATGCGGATGCTGGGCATCGGGCCGGTGGGCACGCTCGTGGCTTCGGGCGTGTTGGACGAGCAGGCGCGGCTGGTGCTGGCGGACTTCGAGAACGCCACCTCGGACTCGACCCTGGGCGAGACCGTTGCCGAGCTCTTCCGTATCGACCTGAACGAGTCGCCGGCGATCACCCTGCTCTCGACCGGCCAGGTCGCCAACGTTCTCGCCCGCATGGAACGGCCGGAAGACTCGCCGCTCACTCCCGGTGTCGCGTCCGAGATTGCCATCCGTGAGGGCATCAAGGCCTATCTCACCGGCGACATTCGTTCCCTCGGCGAGAGCTATCTGCTCGCGGCCCGGTTGGTGAGCGCCGAGACCGGCGAGGAGTTCATGTCGGTGAGCGAGCAGGCGAATACGTCGGCCGACATCATGGAAGCCGTGGACCGGATGTCCACAGCTTTCCGCGAGCGAATCGGCGAGTCGTACTCATCGTTGCGCGCGGATCCTCCGCTCGAGCGTTTCACGACGTCGTCGCTGGAAGCGCTGCAGCTTTACGCCCAGGCGACTCGTGCGAGTGAGGCGGGCAACCTGGATCGAGCCATCGCGCTGCTCGAGCAGCCTGTCGCCATCGACAGCGCCTTCGCCATGGCCTGGCGCAGGTTGGGTGCCTTCATGGTGCGTCCCGGAAGGGGGCAGGGCTCCGAAGGCCGCGACGCAATACGCCGGGCGTACGCTCTGCGCGAGCGTCTGGCCGAGCGCGAGCGATATCACGTGGAGGCACTGCATGGTGTGTATGTGGAAGAAGACAACGACAAAGCGGTCACCGCATACCTCACGATTCTGGACAAATACCCGCGCGACGCCACGGCGCTCAACAATCTCGGTGTCGCCCACGCACGCCTCGGCAACCGACGGGAGTCCGCGCGTTGGTACCGCGAAGGCATCGTGCGAGGCGTGGCGCCGGCGATCTCGTACACGAATCTCATCGGGGCACAGACCGGACTCGGAGATCTCACGGCCGCCGACACGGTGCTCGAGCTGTTCGAAGCGAAGTTCCCCGATCACGCCAGCAGATTCACCACTCGGGCGCAGTTGGCCGCGGCGTCCTGGGACTACGAAAGCGCGGCCGCCGCGATCGACGATCACTTCGAGGCCTACGGGTCCGCGCCCGACGAGGAGTCGGAGGGGTACGGTCATCGAAGCGTGCTCGCGGCCGTGCAGGGCAAGATGGATGAGTCACAGCGATGGAACCGGCAGGGATTGTTCGTGGACGCCGAGCGTCGAGACCGGTTTTCGCACGAGGTACGAGCGGTGGTGGAGGAGCTTGAATCCGCCGATTTGGCCATTTGGTACGACCTGGACCCGCCCTCTCCGGATGAATACGTCGAAATGTGGGACCGATGGTTGGAGACCGCCGACAATCCCATGGCGGCCACCCGTTGGGAGAACACGGTGCGCACAGTAGCGCGTCTCGGAGAGGCCACACGAGCGCAAGCGATGCTCGACGAGTACCGTGGCAGGCTGTCCGACGAGCAACGCGAAGACCGTCGGCTCCCCCTCTTACGATCCGATGCCGAACTCGCTCTTGCCTCTGACCGCGCGGATGAGGCGGTGTCACTGCTTCGCACCGCGCGGGACGTGAACACCATACCCTTTTTCGATCGGAGCTTAGCCTGGCTCCTCGCCGAAGCGTACGACGAGTCGGGTAATGCGGACTCCGCTGTGGTGTACTACGAACTGTATCTAGAGACGCACAATATCTTTCAACTCTTCCAGGATTTCACGTATCTCCCTGCCACGCTGCGACGGTTGGGCGAGCTGTATGAAGAGCGCGGGGACCGCGACAAAGCGGTGGAGTACTATAGCAGGTTTGTCGACCTGTGGGCGGAAGCCGATCCGGAGTTGCAGGCGCTCGTCGACGACATCCGGGGGAGGGTCGCGAGGTTGGTGGGGGAGGAGCAGTGAACGATTCGGTCAGTAAACGGCGCCGAGCGGTAATTCGTTCACCGGTGACCGAGATCGTGCTGCGCTAGCTCAATACGCGTCCTCGCAGGACGACCCTCTCGCATTACGCCGCCGCGGTCATCCGCTTGTTTCAGTGCGATCTGTGGTCCCGATCTGCGCTAATCTGCTTGTTTCAGCGTCATCCCCCTCACCCTCCTCGTCTCGAAGGTCGATTGAACACGATGACTTCGGCAGTTAGTTCCTTTCTGTCGGATTTGATGAGGGCTGTTGGGGTGATGATGAACGTCGATTTTGTCGATTCGGGTCCGAGAATCAGCGCGTCGCCACCAATCTTCGCCGCATCAACGATCATCCTCCGGCGTATGTCGTCGAAACTGTCGAACACCGATTCACCCCTGCCTTTGATGGTGGCAATGACGGTGTGCGGTTGTTGCGGCCTCTCCAAAAACACCGTGACGGAGTCGGGTGATTGGGTCGGACGTACAACCTGATCCAGTCGCCGGACGTCTGCCCTGATGCAGCCGACGAGAAGCAGGCAAAGCGAGATTCGACGTGCAAGCTTCATCGCTCCCTCCGGTCCGAGTATGAGCCGTATTCACTCATGATAGGTGGTTTGTCACTGCACGCCGCGAGAGCAGAAGCGCAGGAGATTCCTCCTTGGAGACACTCACCGGAGCAGTCTGATGGCGTATTCGAGTTGCCTGTCAAGGCCCTGCGCGACATCCTCTTCTGTCTGCACGACCCGGATGTCAGGCGCAATCCCAACCAGTTCCCACGGCACGCCGTCATATCGACATATGCACCACGTCGGTATGTGGATCATCTTGCCGCTGGGTAGCCGGCGATCCCCCCGAAATTCTCCGCGATCGTTGCAGCCGGCGCCCGCCGTCGTGTCGCCGACGACGGTCACGTTCGGCAACTGCTTCATGACCTCGGGGAACAGTTCTCCTGCGCTGAGTGAGGCTCCGTTGATCAGCACCACAACGGGATTGACGTACTGGTAGTGCCCGTCGGGTTGTATTGGGGGCCAGGGCTCTACCAGGACTCCGTCCGCCTCGAAGGCCAACGGCCAGGCCACCTGTGATTCGATGAACATGCGCACGACTGCGTCCACCTTGTCGTGGTCCCCTCCGGTGTTGTTTCGGACATCGATGATAAGCCCGTCCGTCTCACCGACAAAAGCCATCACCGAGGGGAAATCATCCATCATGTTGTCTTCGTTGAAATGTGTGATGTGGATGTAGCCGACGTTGCCATTCAGTATCCCATACTCGACCCCGTCTTTACCGGCAAGGTGCAGCTCGCCGTCGAAATAGGTCCTCACTAGTTGGGAACTGAACGTGTTGCGGTCAGTTAACAGTCGTGAAGACACATGTGGGAAGAACGTGGCGCCGCCGTTCGTTGTGTAGTAAAGGTGAGGATCCTTGAGCACCGACAGCATGTCGTGCAACACCTGGTAGATCTCGTCTCCCAGCGCCCGCTCGGCCTGCGGACGGTACTCAGCATAGACGCTATCCCAATCGATCTGTTTGATGTCGAAGACCGGGTAAACCGAGTCAACCCAGGCCCACGCAGCTTCGAAATCGGCGACATTCTGGTTCGATTCGGGGGCCGAGACGATCAACCCCTCGCAACCAGCCAGCACTGTGCAAACGAGCACAAGTGATAGGTTCTGCAATTGTTCGGTTCTCATTAGATATCGCCGCCTCAGAGACCGACCGTGAAACCACCCAAGAGGTTGTCACTCGCTGACAACAACGGATCCCATGGTCTGATACGAAGTACCTGTAGCTCGTATCCGAAATCCAGCGACAAGCGATCCATCAATATGTAACGGAGTCCGAGACGGAGATTAGCGTTCGTTCCAGAGGGCAATGTCAGGAACCGGACCGGTGATTCCTCATCAACATCCTCATCGAGGTCAATCATTCGCAGACCCAACGAGAATATGCTGGACCGAAACGAACCGGCCAACTGCAATCGATCCGTAACCGGCAGGACTAAGGTGGAATTGACTCCCAGTGGTAGGAGTATCGCGAAAGAATAGGGGATTTCCAGCTCGCTGAATGCGATATGCAGTTCGCTGAAGTGCATGAAGAAACCCGTGGACGGGCCGAGAAACAGAAGGGCATCTCTCGAGAACAGCGACAACGTCGCTACACGATAGAGGTAATCCAGGTTGAGAGAGAACGAAGTTACGCCGGCCGAGATGTTGTTGTTGCGTATCTCGGATGAGTTGCGGTACTCCACGCCAATGCGGTATCCGCCGCGTTCGTGCAAGCGAGCCCAGGTCGCGGAGAAGTACGGAAGGGTGCCCGAGTATTTCTCGGCTGAGAAGTATTCATCACGGACGGAGTATCGTCCCAGGCCGGCCTTGAT
>JBDHFY010000229.1:0-6697 GCA_039590195.1 Gemmatimonadota bacterium
CGGCCGGCCAATCGCCTCGGCTCCGGCCTCGGCCAAGGCCTCGGAGAACTCGCTAGCCGTTCGGAACCGGTCGGCGGGCGCTTTGGCAAGGGCCGTGAGGATGACGTCCTCGAGGTCGTCCGGGATCGTCTGCCGCACGATCTGTGGTCTGGGGACTGCATCGATGGAGTGGCGCGCCATGACGGCTTGGGGTGTGGGCCCGGTGAACGGGACCTGCCCCACCAGCATCTCGTACAGCACGCAGCCCAGACTGTAGATATCGGCGCGGCCGTCCACCTGCTCGCCAACCCCCTGCTCCGGGCTCATGTACGCAGGCGTTCCAACCGCCATGCCCGTCTGCGTCAGCTTCTCGGCACCTGCGGCATCAACGGCCCGGGCAATCCCGAAGTCCGTGACCACCGCATGCCCGCCGGAGAGCATGATGTTGTCAGGCTTGATGTCCCGATGGACGAGGCCCCGACTGTGGGCGAAGGCCAGAGCGTCTGCCGCCTCTCGCGTTATCTGGAGGGCGTCGGCGAACGGCAGTTGCTGCTCCCGCTCCATGCGGTCGCCCAGCGACTCGCCCTCGACAAACGGCATGACGTAGTACAGCAGCCCCTCGCCGGCAGACCCCGAGTCGTAGAGGGGCAGGATGTGCGGGTGGCTGAGCTTGGCCGCGATCTGGATTTCTCGCAGAAACCGCTCGGCGCCGAGCGAGACGGCGAGAGCCTCGTGCAGCACCTTGATCGCCACCATACGATCGTGCTTGAGGTCGCGGGCGAGGTAGACGGTCGCCATACCTCCGGCACCAAGCTCCTGCTCGACATCGTAGCGTTCGGCGAGGCCTGCGCGAAGGCGCTCGATCACGTCAGACACTGGGTGGGCTCTGGTCAAACATCAGCAAGACTAGAAAGAATATCGTCTCCTGTTGACGTCGGCTAGAGGATGCTGGCAGGGTGCCTCGACTTAACCCCTGAAATGGCAACGGCATGGAGACCGCCGCTCACTCGGTCGCTTCGCAGGCCGAGCGTCCCTTGGCGCGCAGCGGTTCGCGCCTCCCACCTGCATCCAGCCAGAGGCCACCACTCACCAACGCGCGCTACGGGACGCTCGGCCTGCGGCGCTCCCGGCTTCTTCACTTTTTCTGCCTCTCCTGCCCCTTCTGTCCCCTCTGCCCCTCCTGCCCCTCCTGCCCCTCCTGCCCCTTTATGACGATTGTCATCATCTGAGCTACGTCGCGGGAACCCACCACCGCCCTCGGCCCGCTTCATAGGAGACAGGTCACCATTTTCCAAGGGTCGTCGGCAGTGTATTGTTACCCCGGCTACGCCGCCAGGGAGTTCGACGTGGTAGACGAGTTGGTCGAGCAGCTACAGAGCATTCTAAGTGACCACTACACAATCGTCCGTGAAGTGGGGCGCGGAGGCATGGCTACGGTCTTCCTGGCGGAGGAGAAACATCCGCGCCGCCAGGTTGCCGTGAAAGTTCTCGATCCGCACTTCGCCACCGAGATCGCCCGCGAGCGGTTCTTGAGGGAAGTGGACCTCGCCTCCAACCTCACCCACCCGCATATCGTGCCGATCTTTACGGCCGGCGAGGCAGCCGGCCTGCTGTATTATGTGATGCCATACCTTCAGGGCCCTTCCCTCCGTGTGAGGCTGTCCCGCGAAGGGAAGCTTCCGGTGGAGGAGGCATTGGCGATCGCCGGCGAGGTGGGAGATGCCCTCGAGTACGCTCACAGCCGGGACATCGTGCATCGGGATATCAAGCCCGAGAACATCCTACTCTCGGATGGTCATGCCGTGGTGGCCGATTTCGGCATCGCCCGGGCTCTGTGTGTGTCCTGTAACGACAACATCACGATTGCGGGAGTGCCCATAGGTACTCCGGGTTACATGAGCCCAGAGCAAGCAGCCGGCGAGGAGGAAATCGACCCGCGGGCGGACATGTACAGTTTGGCCTGTGTGTTGTACGAGATGCTCACCGGCCAACCGCCGTTCCGCGGTCCCACGATCGAGGCGGTGATGATGGCCCGGTTCCAGAACCCGACGCCCAGTCTCCGACGGGCGGGGTGGACCCTGTCCGACACCATCGACCACGCGGTCCAGCGTGCGATGCAGAACAAGCCGGATGACCGGTTTGGCTCGCTGAGCGAGTTTCTCAAGTTCATCACGCCGCGTCCATCCGGGGAGTTTCTTCCAGATACCCTGCCGGCCCTCGAGGCTCGGGCCCCCGTAGAGAGTTCGGTGGCGGTGCTTCCGCTCACCAACCTGAGCGCTGATCCCGAGAACGAGTATTTCAGCGACGGCATCACAGACGACATCATCACGCAGCTCTCGAAGGTCCAGGGAATCAAGGTCACGTCCCGAACGTCGATAATGCAGTACAAGAACACGAACAAGAGCCTCGGGCAGATCGGCGGCGAGTTGGCCGTTACGAACATCCTCGAAGGCAGCGTACGCCGCGCAGGAAACCGGGTGAGAGTAGTGGCGCAGCTCATCGACGCCCGGACGGACAAACATTTGTGGGCCGACAGCTATGACCGGGACCTCACCGATATCTTCGAGATTCAGGGAGAGATCGCCGAACACATCGCCGGTGCCCTCCGGGCTACGCTCACTCCGGACGTACAGCAGGAGTTGGGCAAGAAGCCAACCGACAACCTCGAGGCATACAACCTCTATCTGCAGGGCCGGTTCTACTGGGGTAAGTTCACGCACGCCGGAATCGAGCGGGGCATCGAGTTTTTTCAGAAAGCGGCCGAGCTGGATCCTCAGTATGCGTTGGCCTATGCGGGCATCGCAGACTCGTATCTCTTGATGGGAGCAACTCTCGCCCAGCTTCCGCCAAAAGAGGCGTTCCCCAAGGCCAAAGAGGCCGCGCTAAAGGCGCTCGAGCTGGACGATACTCTCATGGAAGCACACTCGACGCTCGCCGCAGTCCACATGTGGTACGACTGGGATTGGGACGCCGTCGCGCGAGAGTTACAACGTGCAAGGCAGTTGGCGCCAGACGCCGAAAAGCCGATGCTGGTCGAGGCGTTCAGCCTGGCAGCAGTGGGACGGAACGAGGAAGCGATCGAGCTCACCCGAAAAGCCGAAAGGCAGTGTCCGATCGAGGTGCTCATCGGGGCACACGTGGGGCTGCAGCTCTTCTGGGCCCGCCGGTACGATGAATCCATCGCTCAGCTCGACGCATCGCTGGAAATGGAAGAGAACTTCCCTCCCGCCAACTTCACCATGGGGTGGGTGCACCTCGCTGCGGGCAACCACGCCGAAGCGCTGAAGTACGCCCGGCGGGCATCCGAGCTGACGGGACACACCTCTGCCAGGCGCGCCCAGGTGGGCTGTGTGCTCGCCGCCATGGGACAACGTGTGGACGCAGAGGAGATACTCCGGGGAGTCAAGAAGGAGCGAGGCGAACAGTACGTTTCCGCAGCCGACATCGCGCTTCTGGAGTCGTATCTCGGCGACACGGAGGCGGCCTTCGAGTGGTTGGACCGGGCCGTGCAGGAGCGGTCGGCCTGGCTCAGTCATCTCAAGGTGAGTCCGATTTGGGATAGGTTGAGCCGAGACCCTAGATTCGACGCTATCGTGAAGCAGGTTGGGATTCCATGAAGAGAGCTGTTAGCTGTTAGCTCGCAGCTTCAATATCTGCCACAAAAGACCACAAAGAGTACAGAGAGATTTGCCTAGCGCAGACCGTCGGGCTCGTGCGCTGCGACCCACGGTGTGCGTCCACAAGGAAACTCTGTGACCTCTGTGTTCTCTGTGGCAAGAAGAAGGCCAATCACATTCATTATGTACGCTCGTTCCCGAGACAAACGTCACCGCCAGGCCTGCTAATGGATTCCAATTCTCCCAAAGACCACGTAAGCATACCGCCTGAGGCGTGGCGGCCGGCGGCGAAGCTCGCCAAGTCCCTCGTCGGCCCTGTCGAGCGTTTCATGCACGTGGAAGCGTCGAGCGGCATCGTGCTGCTCATTACCGCCGTGGTGGCCCTCGTGTGGGCGAACTCTCCCTGGGGTGAGAGCTATGTCCACCTCTGGGAGACGCCTTTCACGGTGGGGATTGGAAGCTGGGTCATCGAGGAGTCGCTGCATTTTTGGATCAACGACTTCTTGATGGCGATCTTTTTCTTGGTCGTGGGGCTGGAGATCAAGAGAGAGATCGTCGAGGGCGCGCTTTCGGACGTCAAGCGCGCTGCACTTCCGATCGCTGCGGCCGTGGGTGGAATGATCATCCCCGCCGCCATCTTCGCCGGATTGAATGCGTCCGGCCCGGGAAGTCGCGGCTGGGGCGTCCCCATGGCGACGGACATCGCATTCGCGGTGGGCGTATTGACGCTGCTCGGCACGCGCGTTCCGGCGGCACTGCGCGTGCTCCTGCTCGCCCTGGCGATTATCGATGACATCGGTGCGATCCTGGTGATCGCGATCTTCTACTCGTCAGGACTCGAGCTTGCCGGACTCGGCATCATTGCCATCGGCATGTTGATCCTGCTGCTGTTACTTGGAATGGGAATCAGGCCGGGCTTCACATATGTCATACCGTCACTCGTGATCTGGGCGGGAATGCTGCAACTGGGCGTTCACCCAACGATCGCCGGAGTTCTCGTCGGGCTACTGGCGCCCGTCAAGCGCTGGTTTGGCTCGGAGGGATTCCTCAGAGTCGCTCAGGAAGCGCTCAAAGATTTCCGGCGGAGCATGCTTGATCCCAACCAGGGCGATCACGAGTTAATGGAGCCGCTGAGCCGGCTGCAGGCCGCCGGCCGGGAAGCCGTCTCTCCCGCCCACCGCCTGCAGACTGCACTTCACCCGTGGGTGGCGTTCGTGATCATGCCACTCTTCGCGCTCGCCAATGCAGGCGTCGTACTCGGGGAGATCGAGTTCGGCGACCCGGCAGGGGTGGCGGTGATGCTGGGCGTTGGCCTCGGTCTGGCTATAGGTAAGCCCCTTGGGATCTTCAGCTTCAGCTGGCTTTCCGTAAAGCTCGGACTCTGCGCGCTTCCGCCCGGGGTCAACTGGAGGGGGGTCTTCGTCATCGGTGTGGCAGGCGGCATTGGCTTTACGATGGCGATCTTCATTGCGGAGCTTGCTTTCCCCGGCACGGGATTGCTCGGCATCGCGAAACTCGCCGTCTTGCTCGGCACCGGGGCGGCGGTAGCCGTCGCGCTCTTGGCCGGACGCTTCTTCCTCGGCCAAGAGCAGGCCAAGCGAGTGGAACACATTACCGCCAGCGAGTTGGAGTCCACGCCGGAGTATTGGACGGTGGGGGGATTTCATTGAGACAGCTGTTAGCCGTACCGAGGACGTAAGCGGCTGAAGCTAAGTTGTCAAAGGCGCATCTGTGTACCGCGTTCCTGAGGAGCCCTTCGGGACGGACGCCTTCGGCGTCCTCCTCAGGACCATGCGTTGCGCATGCAACGCGTCTCGAAGGGCGCGGGAAGCTAGTTCCTCGTATACCTCCCATCAAACACCACGCTCCAACTCTCCCCGCCGTCCTGCGATTGCTCCCACAGCTGCCGTACCGTATCAGCCGCCAAGGGGTCCCACGTGATGCGGTGATGAACCGTCGCGCCACCCTGGCCGACTCTCGTGCCCGAGAGAACCATCTTGCCACTCTCGAGCCCGCCGTCCAAGAGCAACAACATCCCGTCGCTGCTCACCCACGTCTGATGCCATTTCCCCGTTGTGAGGTCGTAGATGTTGAAGCTCTTGCCAGTTCCGCCACCCGAGCCCTCCCAGTTCTCCTGCAACACGCAGCCGTTCTCGATCCTTGCGATACGGTTGGTGCCCGCCACGGAGCCGTCGGGCGTGCGCACTTCCCAGTCACCAACCCAGAAGTCGAACTGGCGATAGTGCGAGCTAGAGCAGCTCGCGAGCTGAGTCGGCGTCTGAGCCCACACGGGTGTGGCTGCTGTGAGCAACAGCGGCAAGGCAACGATGTACATCGATCGGTCACGAAACACGCTCATACAGCCTCCGTTGCGGTGAATGCATTAAGCTAGCCACAGATATACGCAGATTCACACAGATGAGTTTCTAAGGCGGTCGATGAGAGCGGCCACACCATAGCACAGGAGGGGGGATGTGGTAGCAACCAGCGTTCAACCGCGTTCATCTGCGGCTAACTCAACCCCACTTATCACTTCTCACCTCGTCCCCTTACATTTCGTATACACCAATCTATCTGGACCTTCCATGCTACGACCTAAGACGAGTGCCCTGCTCCCCTTGGTCCTCAGCTGTTGCGTAACGTCGGGAGCTCTCGATGCGCAGGTTCAGCTCCATCCGGGGACAATCTCGCCGGCAGCCTGGGAGCGGTTCGCGCTCAGGGTGGTCAATCAGACCGATACCGCCATGGTCACCGTACGTCTGTCGGTGCCGGAGGTCATCACCGTGCTCGGCGTTGAGGCCGTCGACGGCTGGACGTTTCAGGTAATCGCGGCCACCGACTCCACACCGCAGGCCATCGAGTGGTCCGGCGGATCACTCCTCGAGGGCGAGTTTCGGGAGTTCGCCTTCTTGGGGCGCCTTGCGGCAGACGCACGTAAAAGGGAGTTGGTCTTCCCGGCGCGGCTGACAAGGGCCAACGGCTCGGTGGTCGAGTGGGCTCGGGGCCGGGGCGGAGGGGCTCCTCCGGTTGTGAACGTAGTGGGAGGAGCGGCGATCACCGTGTGGGGATCGGTGGGGCTCGCAGGGGCCGCGGTGGGAATT
>JBDHFY010000230.1:0-10752 GCA_039590195.1 Gemmatimonadota bacterium
ATCTGCGCCTGGTTCTTGAACACGTACATCCTCCCGGTAGCACCATACCTTCGGCTGATTTCATTCATCGTCGTCATTGCGTCGTTGGTGCAGATCGTTGAGATGACCATCAAGAAGGTGAGTCCCGTCCTGTTCCGGCAGCTCGGCATCTACTTGCCTCTCATCACCACGAACTGCGCGATCCTGGGTCTTGCCGTTTTCTCGACCAACCGAGGCTACGGTTTCTGGCAGGGGCTCTTCTTTGCCGTCGGCGCCGGCCTCGGCCTGACACTCGCCCTGGTGCTCATGGCGTCGATCCGCGAGAGCTCAGAACTTGCCGACGTGCCGGACCTCGCGAAAGGCACGGCCCTCGTGTTCATCATCGCCGGAAGCCTGTCGCTCGCGTTCTATGGCTTCGCCGGCATGCTGAGTGCCACATGAGCGAGGTCATCGGCGTTCTCGCGACTGCGGCGCTGTTTGCCGCATTCGGGCTGATCCAGCGACGACTCAGCCCCTCGAGCGGCTGCCACACCTGCGGTCACAAGGATGATCCGGCTTCCTGCGAAAGCTGCCTCGCCGGCTCAAAACACCTCGGAGTCAAGCAATGAACGCACGTGAGCGTTCCGCAACGTCCCACCCGAACCGACGTCAGATCATTCTGCTCGGCATCGGCGCGTTTGCCGTGGCCACCGTTCCGTTTGCACGCCGGCGGCGGCGCAGGCTGATCCGCCGGAGCGTTCCGGTCATGGGCACGTTGGCGGATATCGCCGTCCTCCATCAGGATGAGATCTACGCGCACCTCGCGATCGACGCGGCCATCGAGCAGTTGCGTTTCGTCGATCGCACCATGTCCCGGTTTCACGCGACTTCAGACGTGGGACGAGCAAATCTCACCGGCGGTCGTGAACCGGTTGCTGTCAACGCCGAGACCGCATTCGTGTTGCAGGAGGCGCTCCACTGGGCCGAGTCGAGCGACGGCGCATTCGACCTCTGCATCGGCAAAGCCGTAGGGCTCTGGGATGTCGCCAACAGACAGGAGCCTCCGCCTGCTCACCGCGTCCGCCGGTTTGCCGGTCGCCGGCTGTACCGGGCTTTAGATCTCGCTACGCGCAGAGGTCAGCAGGTGGTCCGCTTCAGTGACGACGACGTAGCGATTGATCTCGGAGGTATTGCCAAAGGCTACGGTGTCGACAGAGCCGTAGATGCGCTGAGGAATTGGGGTATTGAACGCGGTCTGGTGAATGTCGGTGGAGATCTCTACGCGATCGGCGAGTCCGAGGAGGGCGACCCCTGGAAGGTCGGCGTCAGGTCACCGAAGGACCCCTCTCGAATGGCCGGTACGCTCGAAGTCACCGACGGTGCCGTGGCGACGTCAGGCGACTACCTGCAGTTCTTCCGATACAGGGGAACACAATATCACCACCTGCTCGACCCGGCGACGGGCGCACCCCGACGCACGGCCGCGCACAGCGTAACGGTTACCGCCAATAGTTGCTTGACGGCCGACGCCGCAGCCACCACAGCCTTTGGGATGCGGAAGGCGGACGCCATACGGGTGTTGCGTCACCGGTCTCCCGACGCGCACATCGTCTATTCCGTCTGAAGGGATCGCATTCGTTCCTCCAAGGCGGGGCTTGGAGGAAGCACTTCGCCGTTCCGGGACAAATCACCATCCTCGTACACGTCTGAAGCGGACTTCTCCCCTTTTCATGGGACGTGATACACGTTCTGGTCATCGAGTGATCCAGGTCGCAAATCGTGAAGTGATATACATCGCAGATATTCTCGTGATGTGAATCTCAGACAATCGAGCGGCAATCCTTCATATATTAGCTCAGAAGTGGCCGTCGGAGCGTCCAGCTCACAGGCCGCTCCGAATGTTGACCAGTGCGCAGCGGGGCCCGGCAAATTCAGCGGGCCTAGGAGGATGGAGCAATGGCGCACGTATTAATCATCGACGACGATGAGGACGCACGGATAACGCTGAGTGGTTTGCTGGCTGACTTGGGATACGAAGCCGCATTCGCCAAGGACGGAGAGTCTGGCATCGAGTCTTATCGCCGTGAGCACTTCGAGCTCGTGATGGTGGATCTGGGACTCCCCGGCAAGAGCGGCATCCAGACGACCAAAGAGATCGTGACCGAGTTCCCCGACGCCAGGGTCATCGCCATGTCGGGGACTCATGCCGACGAGCTGGTAAGGGCTAAGGAAGAGGGCGCGTTTGCGACGCTCGCCAAGCCGTTACAGCCCGAGGCCGTCGAGGAGGCCGTAGGCGCGGTGATGCGGATTTCCCGCGGCTGGGAAGGACCGGTCATCTAGCCGACCATGCACCAGCATCTCTACTCGGTCGCAGGGCAGGACATCCTTCAACGACGTTTCGAGCAGGTGCACCTTTCCTGACTCGCCAGGTCCTACTGCATTCCGGCCTCGCTGCCTCCCCACAGAGTAGAGTCTCTCTTCCAGACCAGCGGTCTCAACCCGGTGAAGCGGATATATTACGCCCCTCGCACTGAGTTGTCCCGCACTGCGCTCGAGAAGGAAGGGAACGATGAATGCAGCCAAGCGTATTTCCATCGTCACGGTCGTCGGTTCCAGCCGGCCCGCGAGTTACACGGCCAAGGCCGTTACCCTCGTCGACGACGAGATCCACAAGCACCAACGCTTCGACCTCGAGACGATCGATCTCGCGACGATATCGCTGCCGTTCCCGGGTGCAGCCGGCGACGACGCCGTCGTCAAGGGCGTGCAGGAGAAGGTCCGGCGCGCAGCCGGTGTGATCCTTGCCACCCCAGAATACCACGGCAGCTTCAGCAGCGCGGTCAAGCTTTTCATCGAGAACCTGGGTTTCCCTTCAGGACTGGCGCGCAAACCCGTCGCCTTGCTCGGAGTCGCCGCTGGTCAGATCGGCGCCATCAAATCCCTCGAGCACCTGCGGAGCGTCTGTTCGCATGTGGGCGCCATCGTGCTTCCGGGGCCGGTCTCCGTGGCGAACGTACAAAAGGTGTTCGACGAGAAGGGAAACTGTCGTGACGAAGCCGTGGAGAAGCGCATCCGAGGCTTGACCACCAGTGTCATTGATTACATCAAAGGATACATCTGTCCGAGCGTCGCCCTCGAGGAGATGGTGCGGAAAAAGACGGCGTGAGCTTAGGGCTTAGGGTGTGGGGTGTGGGGTGTGGGGTGTAGGGACCGGGGCACAACTTACCCATCCCACCATCGTCAAGGGGAGGCGGGGCGGACGGTCCGCCGGTCCGCCCGGGTGGTGTGTGGTTGGGAAGGGGTCCGCCGGACCGCCGGGGTTGGGTGGATTGGATGGAAACGGTCCGCCGGCCCGCCCGGGTGGTGTGTGGTTGGGAAGGGGTCCGCCGGCCCGCCCGGGGGGTGACGGGTTGAGGCGGCCTACCACTCCACGCGATTCACCACCACAGCGCCATTGTTGATCACCATCAACAGATCCTGCACCGCCCCGATGTCTTCCAGCGGATTCCGCTCCATGACGATGATGTCCGCATCCATACCGGCCGCGAGCTTGCCGGTGTGGTCATCAACTCCAAGGAGCTCTGCGGCCACGGACGTGGCGGCCCTGACCGCCTCCATGGACGACATCCCGATGTCGACCAGCTCGATGAGCTCATGGCTCAATCGCAACACACTCCCTGGACCGTAGCCCGTATCCGTGGCCGCCACCACGCGCACACCACCACGATGCGCCTTGCCCGCCATCTCACGAACGCGCGGCAACATGTGACGGCCGCGAACCTCCAGCACCGGATTGTCATAGTCACCACCGGGAAGCGTGAGGTCCCTGACCACTGCAATCGTGGGTGCGAGATAGGTACCGCGTTCCGCCATGAGGGCGAGGGTCTCCTCACTCAGGTACGTTCCGTGCTCGATACTACGCACGCCGGCCAGCACCGCTGCACGCCCACCCTCGTCACCATGGGCGTGTGCGGCAACGGGGATCCCCGCCGCCTGCGCCTCCTGCACGAGGGCGCGCAACTCCGCCTCGGAGTACAGCGGCTTTCGCGGATCCGTTTCGGGCAGACCCGCCCGCTCGGTGGCGTTGGTTTTGATGAAATCGACGCCCTCTGCAATCATCGACCGCACGACGCGGCGTATCGCCTCTTCACCCCTGACACCGGACTCCATCAGATCGCTGAGGGACGGGTCGCCCATGAACAGGCCCTCGGCCGCCCTTGGCCGGACGTGATACCCAGCGGCCACAATCTCAGGCGACTCGACCCGGCCGAGGGCGGCGAGTTCGCGAAGCCCGACATCTGCGAAGAACCCAACACCCATACTGCGGGCCGTCGTGACCCCCGAGCGCAACGCCCGACGCGCTGCGGCAGAATTTCCGATGTGGACGTGGCTGTCTATGAGCCCTGGCATCACATACCGGCCTGCCAGATCGTAGGAGGTCGCCCCGGCCGGAGCAGGAACCGCACCAGCCTCAATGCGCTGGATCTTGCCCCCCACGACAACGACGGTGGCGTTTTCTAACGGGCGCTCGCTGACCCCGTCGATCACCGTGACGCCCGACAGGACGAGTGGGCCGTTCTCCTGCGCCGAGGCTAGCGAAGCCGTCAGGGTAACAACAACGCTCAACAGGGGCAGTTGGCTGAGCCGATACCGGAGCATGGCAGGTCCTCGCAGTGCTGGGTGGTGGCGGTGCGTCGGCGGCAGCGGTGCCGCCTCGAGCTTCCGGCCCATTGTTGCCCATCGACCATGTCGTTGGACATCCCCGCAGAGTATAGGGGTGGAAAACGCTCTTGGCGAGAATGGCATGAGTGCCGTTCCCGCCGGGTCGGCCCCGGTTCGTAACACTGTGGGATTCTCGAGCGGCGCACACGGCCCAGCGCGGCGGTGTCGGGTTTGTGTCCCGCAGTAGGCATCCGCGTGAAATCCGTCGCCAAGCTCCCCCGACGCCGTTGCAGAACGACCAGAACCTTTTTCCTTTAAAGAGGTACCACACCTGTCACCATCAGGGTGACGCAGTGCACCTCGGTGGGCCTCGACCTCAACGACACAGAGGATGTACGCGGATGGGGAGTGGTCCGCCACCACCCAAGATCCCAGCAACTAGCTACCTTTGTATGCCATGACATCGTTGACGGCATTGGCAGTACTCTCGCTCGGTTCCGGCGGCGCCCTTCAGGTGGGCGTGGCGCAGGACTCCGCAATCCGCCTGACGGAAATTACCGTGACGGCCACGCGGGGTATCGAAAGCGAGCGGCTGTCGCGGCCGAGTGCGATCGCGCTGGTCGAGCCGGCCATTGCCGAGATGGCCGCAGGCCGCGTCACTCCGGACCTCTTGCGCGATACACCCGGCGTTCAGGTGCAACAGACATCGGCGGGACAGGGCGCCGTCATCCTGAGGGGGCTGGTCGGTAATCGGGTGCTCTACCTGGTGAACGGCGTGCGCATGAACAACGGCACGTACCGAGACGGCCCGGGCCAGTACCTGGCCACCGTGGATCCGGAGACCATCGAGAAGATCGAGGTCATCCGCGGCCCGGGCGCCGTGCTGTACGGCTCCGACGCCCAAGGGGGGGTGGTGAACGTCATCACCCGCACCCACCCGGTGGCGGCCGGGGGCAGCATGCGGGTCAGCGCCGTTGGCTCCACCGCCAACGACGGGTACCGAACCAGAGGTTCGCTGGGTTACATGGGATCCGCGATGGCGCTTTCGGTGGGCGGAACCTTTTCTCATGCCGGCGACCTGCAACCGGGCGGCGGATTGGACCCACAGCAGCCCACCGCCTTCGATACATGGGGCGTGGACGCGAACCTCACGTACTTCGGGATCCCCAAACACGAATTCACCGGCATCGTTCAACATTTCCGGATGAGTGACGTTCCCCGCTATGACCGGTATGTGCATTTCCGTGCGCCAGACCTGGGGAGCGATGCAGAACACGTCTTTAATCCCCAGACGCGCCAACTGTTCATGGCGCGCCATCTGTACCGGCCGTTCGGCAACTTCCTCACGCGCCTCGAGACGACCGCCACGCTCTCTATTCAGCGAGAGGGACGGACTCGCCGTCGCCTCGATGACTCGGGCATCCCGGACGAAATCCGCACCTTCACCCAGGACAATGTGTACACGCCGGGCGTGAGTGTGGTTGCAACCGGGATGGTGTACCCGGTTGACCACGCTGTCACGCTCACGTGGGGCACCGACTTCTTCAGCGACCATGTCCACAGCTGGGGCGTCAACGAATTCGTCCCTGGAGTCACTGCAGATCTCACGCGGGCGGGTGAAGCCGGTCCTATTCCCTCGGGCCGATATCCGAACGGGGCCAACAGCCAGAGGCTCGGATTCTTTCTCTCGGCCGAAACGCAGCTGGTGCGCCGCATTTCCCTTTCACTCGGCGGCCGGTGGAGCTACGCCGGCAACGAGGCAGACGTGGGGGAAGAACTGGGCGGTCGGGTTTCTGGGTCGACTTCCGATCTCACCGGCCAGGTTGGGGTCGTGGCCGAAGTCGCATCCAGTTGGCGACTGGCGTTCCGCCTAGCCGAGAGCTTCCGGGCACCGAGCCTGTACGATCTCACCAACGTGGGCCCGGTCCCCGGGGGGATTGTGATGCCCAACCCCGCCGCCGGGCCGGAGCACTCCCTGAGCAGCGAGGCCTCGCTGCGGTACGTGACCACTCCGGCGACGTTCGACGTCACCGTATACCGCGCCACCATCAGCAACTTCATCGACCGTACCCCCGGCACGTTCAGGGGCGACACCCTGTTCAACGGCGAGCGCGTTTTTCAGGGCCGGAATGTCGGTCGCGCCCGACTGCACGGCGTCGAGGCGGAAGCCGCCGTGCGGTCCGGACCGATCGAAGTGCGTGCCACGCTCATGTATACTCGCGGCGACCAGACTCCGGAGAGCGGCATCGAAGAGCCCATGTCGAAGATCCCACCCCTGGCCGGCGCGGGAAAAGTGATCTGGAGCACACGAGACGGCCGGTTCTGGGCCGACTACAGCCTTCGCTGGGCCGGTCCCCAGAGCCGCCTGGGCTCACGGGACCTGCGCGATCCCCGCATTCAAGAGGGAGGGACCCCGGGCTTCGCGATCCACGGGGTCGGAGCCGGCGCTCGCTTGACGGACAAGATCGCGCTCTCCCTTGGGGTCGAGAACCTCACGGATCATCTCTATCGCAGCCATGCGAGCGGGGTCGACAACCCGGGCAGGCACGCCAGAATCGGGGTCTCGTGGCAGCGGGGGATGTGAACCCGGGGTAAAGCCGACCCAGGGGGACCCTGGTGCGGGGTGGGGGGGGACCCACCGGCCGCTCTCGCGGCCGTAATGGTGGGCTCCTGGACCCCCATGAAGAGTGATATGTGGCGTTGCTCGCATCCCACTAACCCCCCACATTCACCCTCGTGAGTGAGAAGCCTCTCAAGCGGGTCAGCAAGTACGAGCTCTGGGAACTCATCGGGCAGGGCGCGATGGGTGCGGTGTACCGGGCGTACGACCCCATTCTGGGCCGGACGATAGCCGTCAAGCTCATGGGCCCGTCCATCGCCCGAGACAAGCACCTACAGGCCCGATTCCACCGCGAGGCCCGGGCGGCCGGATCGCTGCAACACCCGAACATCATCACGGTCTACGACTTCGGCGAGTCTAACAACCATCTCTTCATCGCGATGGAATACGTTGCGGGCACCGACCTGTCGACGATGATCGCGGAACACGCCCCCCTCTCGATTCGGGAGAAGCTCGATATCACGCTAGGGGTCCTGGGCGGGCTGTCCTATGCTCACGCTCAGGGGATCGTGCACCGGGACATCAAGCCGGGGAACATCCGCATCACGAACGACGGTCAGGTCAAGATTATGGACTTCGGTGTCGCGCACCTCGCGGATACCGATCTCACGAGTGACGGAATCATCCTCGGCACCCCCTGCTATATGGCGCCCGAACAACTGCGTGGTCAGAAGTTGGGGGCGGTCACCGACATTTTCGCCCTCGGTGCCGTCCTCTATGAACTGCTCACGTTGCGGAAGCCCTTCACCGGCGACACCACCCACGCGGTGCTGTACAGTGTGATCAATGAGGAACCACCCCCAGTCGTCGAGTTGAACCCCACCACTCCTCCCGCCATTCGCCAGATCGTGTCGAAGGCCATGGCAAAGGACCCCAAGCAGCGGTACCCCTCAGCACACGCCATGACCAAGGATGTGAGAGCGGCCCGTCTCGCCCTGGAAGCCACGGGGGAGATGCCCACCGTCTTCATGAGCACCAGGGAACTCCCCTTGGGCATGCGGCTCAAGACCATGGCCCTCCGGCCACGCGGGTTGGCCGGGATGGGGGCCATCGGCCTCATGGCGTCTGCCGCCGCCCTCTGGGGCCTGAGCGGCGCCCGCGGAGGGGGAACGGATGCGGCCGACGCCCAAGTGCTCGACCGGCAGCGGTCGACCTCCTCCGTGGCCTCGGCGGCCAGCCAGGATCCCCTCGCCGACACGTTGGTCACCGTTCGGGCGGCTGCCCTCACCCACCGGGCCCTGACCCAGAGTGCGGGAGTCCCCGAGAGCTTGCTTGCCATCGGCGACTCACTGGCTACGGTGGCGGATTCCCTCGCCGAGGAGGGCCGATTCTCTCAGGCCATCATCGCCTTCTCGACCGCGAGGTCCCACTGGGCCGCCGCCGAAGACGCACACGAGCTGCGTCAGGCAGAGGCGGAACAGGCCCGACAGTTGGCGGCGCGCCGACGGTCAGCGTCGAGACGGCGCTCAACGCCACCTCCGAACAGAGCCACCCAGCCGGCCCCGAGCCGGCCCACCGCAACAGCCGCTGCCAGGTTTGGCTCGCAGGACCGGGCCCGGATCGAGTCGATGGTGGAGCAGCTTTCCAGGGCGGTCTCATCGGAGAATGTCGAGCAGATTCGTCGTATCTATCCCAGCCTGTCAGGAGAGGAACAGCAGAGCTGGGAGCGGTTCTTCCGGAGCGCGAGAAACCTCAGTCTCACGCTGGCGGTGCAGCGGCTGGACGGCAGGGGAGACTCGGCCCAAGCCGACCTCACCGGAACCTTCATGTACGAGCAGCGCACCAGCGGTCGTCGTCGCGAAGCTCCCGCCCACTTCCTGACGACGTTTGTGAGGAAGAGCGGAGCATGGACCTTGGTCTCGATCCGCGCGCCAAGCGATTCATCGAATACCGGGGACCGGAGCGGCGACGGTGGATAGCGCAGAGAGGAAATGCCCCCAAGGGGAGTCGAACCCCTGTTCCCACCTTGAAAGAGTGGTGTCCTGACCGCTAGACGATGGGGGCTGGATGTCGGGCGGGCGGAGCAGTAGCGGTAACGGGATTCGAACCCGTGTTTCAGCCTTGAGAGGGCTGCGTCCTAGTCCCCTAGACGATACCGCCAACGAAGCCCGCCATCGACCAACACACTTGGAGGTGAACTCCGGCGTCCCTTGCGGAGCAAGAATATCACCATGAAGGGGGCGCAGGCGCAATCACTCGATCACCGCCCGACGCTTCCGCAGCGTCCGACGATGGGAAACCAGTGTGGCCCGGTCGCCCGCTAGTCCATAACTAAATGATTATCAACGAGTTACACTGTCAGATCGACCGCAATTGGCAGCGGTGCCCGGGCGCTCGCGGATCCGCTTCGGTACCGGTTACCTGCCCGCGACCGGTGAACAAGAAGAAGGGGACACCGTGAAAGCACAGCATCCCCGAAGTGATCGTTTCCGCGTGCGTCCGGTCACGACATCACCAGGGCGTCCTCCACCACACGGAGCATCCCGAACGTGGTAAACGGCTTGCGGATGACCTGCACGGCACCGAACTCCTTGGCCATCGTCAGCGGATCGGGCGCCCCGTAGCGGCGCCGACCAGACATAGCGACGATTCTGGCAGTCGGGAATTCGCTCAGGCACTGCCGAATAAAGTCGTTTCCATCCATCAGTGGCAGAAACATGTTGACCAGCACCACGTCGGCACTGGTTTCCCGAAACGACTGGAGACCTGTTTCGCCGTCGGGGACCTCGACTACTTCGTGACCGACCCTGGTCAGAATGCTACGCAGAGTGGTCCGGACCATCTGTTCCGGATCGATGACGAGCACGCGTGCGGTGCCACAATCGGTGAACTCCACACTGCGTCGACAGGACGAACAACGCACCTCACGAGCCGTCCGGGAGACCCGCGGCACCGATGGGCCGAGGGTGAGGGTTCCCTTACAGCGGGGACACGGTAACGGGGACGTCGAGATGGACCGGCGGATCTGCTCCATCTCCTGGCTCGTATACGCGGTTTGCGGGATCCCGCGCCGATCGGCGACCCGCCGATCGAACTTGTTCAGTCGACGGCCATGCCACCGGCGGTGCCGGGCACGCCGGTCTTCGCGGTCACGGCGATCGTGATCCACGGGGATAGCGCTCATCCGGCGTTCGGGTCCACGCTGGCAAGCCCCCGAGCGCCTGGGCTGTCCCGTGCGACGGTCAGAATTCCCACGACGCTCTCTCCGACGACGTTCCTCCGGCAGTTTCAACATGTACCGATCTCCCTCGCGCCCGAAATCCAGGTAGCGGTGCGACAGTGTGACATGGCAGAGCCAATGACTTCTGAATTATTGCTGCGTGCGCCGAGTCGCAAGAGCGTGGCCGTGCGACCGCAACCCCAGCTTCTCGAGGAGCAGCCTTGGATTCTTGCGCAAACTCCACGCCAGATTCAGCCGAGCCAGTGGGTGCTGCAAGTCGGTCCCGCGGGGGCGGCGCGGTGAGGACCGGATCGATCAGCGGACGAGGATCGGTGAAGGAAGGCCGTAAGTG
>JBDHFY010000231.1:0-6686 GCA_039590195.1 Gemmatimonadota bacterium
GTTGTTGCGCGACCGGTCCTTTCAGGGTTGGCTTGAAGCTACGGGCGTCTGAAGATCACGCACCAGCGATCGCCACCGACTGCCTTGACTCACGTCCAATCGCGTTAAGTCGACAATACCTCACTGAGGCATAAGCGGTTCCGCTTTCTTGGGACTTCGGCTGTTCTCAACTGGGAGCCGGCGTCTGTCAGTTTGGCGCGCTACCCCACGCGCGGGGGGGGTTGAGGGTGTTTAAGGTCCACCCCCACCAGCGTCAGGAAATAATACTGCGAGCCGGGCAGCACGACGCGCGGTGCGGGGCAAAGAAGGTCCGGGCTTCACTCCCAGCGAAGTGTCTCTGCCGGATCGACGCTCGCCGCCCGACGCGCCGGTACGTAGCTCGCCAGAGCTACGACGGCGATGATGACTAGGGACACCAGCGCGTAGGTGGGTGGGTCCAGCGGGCTCACCCCGAATAGGAGCGCCGACATGAGGCGGGTCAGCCCGACCGCCGCCGCGAGCCCGATGGCGATGCCGATCACCCCCACCAGTCCGCCGTGCCGAAGGACGAGCCGGCTGATGTCGCCGCCTCGCGCGCCCACGGCGATGCGCACCCCGAACTCGCGGATTCGCTTGCTGACGACATAGGAGATCACACCGAACACGCCGATCGTTCCCAGCAGCAGCGCTACGGCCGCCGCGAGGCCCAGCATGACCAGCGTGAACTGGGTCCGGGCCATCGAGTCGGCGCGAATCTCTTCGAGGGTCCGCACGTCGGCGAGAGGTATGTTCGGATTGACGGACCAGACGGCCCGGCGCACCTGGGGCAGGAGGCTCTTGGGCTCGGGCCCGGCCACGCGGATCGCATAGCGGAGGTTCCGCCAGACGTGGACGTCGCTCCCCCAGAAGTCCACCACCATGAACGGGAAGTAGACCACCGTCGGTGGTTCATGATCTACACCCCTGGTGTACACGTTTCCGACCACGCCGACGATCTCCCGCCAGGGTCCGTCCGGGTTCTCGCTGATCCGCTTGCCCAGGGCCCGAACCGGCTCGCCCCAATACTCCCGAGCCAGGTTTTCGCTGACCATCACGACGGGTCGCCGGTTGTGGATGTCGTCCCAGGTAATCGCCCGCCCGGCCAGCAGCGGGTTCTGGAGGGTGGTGAAATAGTCGGGCGCGATCCAGTTCAAGCGGCGCGTCGGCGCCTGGCCCTCTGGGGTGAAACGCCCTTCGACGTGCACGTCATCCCAGGATTCCCACCGGCTCATCGCGACCGACGTCCCCGCGCTGACCGACGCGACCCCCGGGATCGCCGCCAGCCGTTCGAGGATCGACTCGTGCATTCGCATGGCCCCCTCAGCTTCGGGGGCATCCGCCGATGGGACCGCGAGCCGCAGTGTGAGCACCTCCTCCGGCCGCTCGAACCCCGGCCGCACGTTCCGCAGCACCTGGAAGGTGCGAATCATGAGGCCCGAGCCGACCAGGAGCACGAGGGCCAGGGCGATCTGTGCGACGGCAAACGAGTTGCGCAAGCAGTGCCGACCCCCACTCGTGCCGGCACCGGGCCCGCCCTCCTTGAGCGCGGTCACCAGCACGGGACGGCCGTACTGCAGCACGGGGATGAGGCCGAAGAGAAGTCCGGCGAGCGCCGAAACGGTCAACGTGAAAACGAGCGCTGGGGGCTCGATGGCAATCTCCGCGAGGCGCGGCAGGTTGGCCGGTGCCATGGTGATGATGAGTCGGAGCGCAGCGTACGCCAGGCCCAGGCCGGCCGCGCCGCCGAGGATCCCCATCACCAGGCTCTCGGTGAGCAGCTGGCGGGTGATGCGGCCCCGGGACGCCCCGATTGCCGTCCGCATGGCCATCTCTCGGCGCCGGTTCTCCGCCCTGACGAGAAAGAGGTTGGCAACGTTGGCGCAGGCGACGAGCAACACCAAACTCACCGCCCCAAACAGCACCCAGAGGACCGTCCCCACGCCGCCGATGATCTCCTCCTTGAGCGGCCGAACGATCGTCCTGAAGTCCATGTCCTCCAACTCCGCCATGGTCTTGCCGCCGAATCGCTCCACCGCGACGGCGATCAAGCGCGCGACATCCCGGTTGGCCGCCTCAACGGTGACGCCCGGGTTGAGTCTGGCGACACCCGGGAAACTGTAGTTCCCCATGCGGACCCTGGACCGGTCCAACACCAAGGGGAGGTACAGGGCGGGGTCGTCTCCGCCCATCCGGAAGTCCGGGGGCATGACCCCGACGATCTCGAGGTCGTTGGCAGTCAAGCGGATTATCCTGCCGAGGATATCGGGGTCGCCACCGAAGCGCCGCTGCCAGAAACCGTGCGAGAGGATGACCGGGTAGGCGCTGCCCGGGGAGACGTCGTCCGAGCCGTAGCCGCGGCCGAGGATCGGGCTCACGCCCAGAAGGGGAAAAAGGCCGTCAGTCACCAGCATGGCTTCGACCCTCTCGGGCTCGACGAGCCCCGTCACCGTCACCGCGGTGCGCTTGTAGAGAGCGATGTCCTCGAAGGCCCGGGACTCGTCGCGGTAGGTGAAATACGTTGCCGGCGACAGCGGCGTCTCGTCGGCGCCGATCCCGGGCATGGTGTGTAGCACAGCCACCAGCCTGTCCGGGTCCCCGAAGGGAAGCGCCTTCAGCAGCACGCCGTTCACCACGCTGAAGACCGCGGTCGTGCCTCCGATCCCCAGCGCCAGGGTTAGCACCGCCACCGCAGTGAACAGTGGATTCTTGCGCAACTGCCGAAGCGTATGGCGGACGTCGGCCCGCAGGTCCTGCACGAGGCGCACGCCCCACGCATCGCGGGCCCACTCCTTGTGGCCCTCGACACCCCCGAAGGCCCTCAGCGCCTGGCCCCGAGCTTCGGCGCGGTCCATTCCCCGCTCGATGTACTTCTTCGTCTCCATCTCGAGGTGGAATGCCACCTCCTCATCCAGCTCCCGCTGCATCCTTCTCCACGTCAGGATGGCGCGGAGGCGAAAGAGAAGATCCGAGATCCAGCGCATCGTGCGGTTCTCCCGTCTCGATCAGGCCGTCGTCAGGATCCGTGTTACCGCCGCCGAGAGCCGCGTCCAGTGCTCGGCCTCTTTGCCCAGTTGGTGCTGCCCGGCACGCGTCAGCTCGTAGTAGCGGGCCCGGCGGTTGTTTTCCGTGGTACGCCAGCGCGACTTGATCCAACCTTCGCGAGTCAGCTTGTGCAGCGAGGCGTAGAGGGAGCCCTGATTCACCGTGAGCTCGTCCCGTGAAACCTGCTGGATGCGCTCGCAGATCCCCCAGCCGTGCATCGGCTCGAGGGAGAGCACCTTGAGGATGAGCATGTCGAGGGTCCCCTTGATCATGTCCGGCTTGTCTTCGCCCATGACGTTGCCTTCCTCTCGGTAACCGGGATAAGGTAGCGGACCTTCTCTCGGTAAACAAGAGGTATGTCGGCAACGTGGATGTGGGAGCAACTTGGAGAGGCGGAGGCTACCCGCCGTCAACGGTGGCTAGTTCGGCAACGTGTAGACGAAGATTTCGTAAGCACCATCGCGACGCCCCGCGAACGCGATGCGCTTCCCGTCCGCCGACCAGTCTGGCTCGGTCATGCGCTCGAAGCCAGCACCAAACTCGTGACGCGGCTCGCCCGCCACATCGAGAATCCGAATGCTACGCTCTCCACCCGGTGCGATCTTCGCTGCGGCCAGATGGCGTCCGTCCGGAGACCAGGCGGGGCAGAAGTCGTGGCCAGGACTGTTTGTGATTCGTGTGATCGCGTGGGTGGCCGCGTCGAGCAGGTAGAGCTCATCATCTTCTCCCTCCGTGTCCCGTCTGGAGAAGAAGGCCAACCGGTCGCCCGTGGGTGACCACCGCGGCCACACGTCGCGAAACTCGTTTTGGGTGAGTTGCACGACGTCCGTGCCGTCCGCCTCGACCACGAACAGGTTGATCTTCTCTTCCACTTGGAGAGAAAAAGCGATCTGCCTCCCGTTGGGCGACCACGCTGGGAATATCTCATCGCCTTCGAGTTGCGTAAGCCGAGTGACGACACCGCTGGCTAACTCCAGGGTGTACAGGTCCGGCGTGCCCGATCGGTCGCTCTGGAAGACCAGCTTCCGCCCACCCGGATCCCACGCGGGGTATCGATCAGAGGCTGGGTGCTCGGTGAGGCGGCGGAGCTGGGTCCCATCGCTCAGCATCAGGTACAGCTCCCAATTCCCGTCCCTGTCGGACTCGAACACCATCCACTCCCCGTCGGGCGACCACGCGGGATAACGGTCGTTCGCTTCATGTCGCGTCAGGCGCTGCAGGGACGGATCCTGACCGCCGGGACTGCCAACGATCGCCCAAGCGATCGCGGCGAGCAGCGCAATGAAGCGAAACGACATGACGTGTCACTGATCCTGCATCGAGGAAGCCATCCGACAGCCCAGTCATCGCGTGCGTAAGATAACACGCTGCCTTCATCCACCTCCTCAATCGAGATCGTGGGGCGAGGTGGCCTCGGCTCTCGATAGACCTTGTGCAACCATCTCCCGCGCTTGGGTGTCAATAGATAAATGACACTGCAACATGCTTCGGGGTGCCTGGACGCCGATGAGCAGAGTAGTCTGCTAAGACGCTTCGAGGAGGTCTGCCGATTGCGCGCCGTCAATCTCACGCTCTGTCTGCTGGCTCTTCTCGCTTCGACAGCGGGCGCTCAGCGGCGCGAGTCACCGGCTGCGGCCGACTCGCGCTTCGCCATCCAAGCCGTGACGATCATCGACCCAACAGCGGGGTCGCTCGCCGAGGTGAGGATTCCGAATCGGACGGTCATCGTCGACGGCGACCGTATCGCGCGCATCGGACCGACGAGTTCGACACCGGTACCGGACGGCGTGCGAACGATCGACGGTCGTGGCATGTTCCTGCTCCCGGGGTTCTGGGACATGCACGTCCACTTCAATCGCGACACGGCGACACAGCTTCGTGTCATGGCGCCGCTGATGATCGCCCACGGGATCACCAGTGTGCGCGACATGCTGGGCGATTGCTGGGAGCCCTGCGGCGCTGGCCGTCGAACGCTCGCCGAGATGCGGGCGCTGCAGCGACGCATCGAGGACGGCGAGGTGCTGGCGCCACGCCTGCAGGCGCTTTCGAGCCCGGTGGTCCACGGGCAACGCGGTGCCTTCGGGTATCCCATCAACTATCCGGACTACTGGCAACCGCGAACCGAGGCGCAGGGCCGCGAGGTGGCGCGTTATCTCAAGGCGAGGGGCGTCGATTTCGTCAAGGCGTACCAGTCGCTGGTTCCCGAGGCGTACTTCGGGCTGCTCGACGAAGCTCGCCGCGCCGGTCTCGACGTCGCCGGGCATCTTCCCTGGGCGGTGCGCCCGACAGAAGCGGCGCGGCGGGGCGTCCGCACGATCGAGCACGCACGGTGGCCCGCGCTGGCGTGCAACTCGGCGTATCCGTCCTTCCGCGCCATGTACGAGAGCTTCGCGCGAGGGGAGAGTGACTTCGACACGCAAGTGTTCAAAGAGTTTCGTGACGCCGTCGTGTCCCGGTTCGATGCGGGCCTCTGCGCTGAGATTTTCGAAGCGCTCGTCGAGAACGACGTATACCTCGTCCCGACGCACCTGACGCGCGAGATGGATGCCATGGCCAGCGACTCGGCCTACCGGAACGATCCCCGTCGCGTCTTCGTTCCCCCGGCCCGCCTCCGTGGATGGGACCGTGATCTGACCAACACGGCCAAGGGACCCCAGGATCTCCTTCGCTTCTATCGCGAGTTCTTCGAGCTGGGACTGAAGGTCACCGGGATGGCGGACGCAGCCGGCGTCAAGATCATGGTTGGCACCGACGCCTTCGACACGATGGTCTTTCCAGGGTTCAGCTATCACGATGAGCTGGAACACCTCGCGGCCGCTGGGTTGAGCCCCATCCACATCATCGAGGCTGCGACCGTCCGGCCAGCCGAGTTCCTGGGACTCGCCGACGCTGCGGCGCGAGCCAGCCGGTCCGGCGGTTTCTGCCGGTCGGAGAGGACTCGGAGTAAAGGGGAGGCAGGAGCGACAATGCGGACCGCTGCCGCTTGCGCGCATGGCCCACTTCCGCCGTGCCACACGGTGGAGCGAAGGCGGAACTATCCGATCGCGACCGCGCCTCCACCACTGTCGGTCACCTTCTGGCCCACCGGCACGCCCTCAATGCAGCAGCTCGCAGGGGGAATCTCCACCCGGTGTCCGGCACGGGTAGAGAAGGTCCCCTGTGGTATCTCGATCGTGTCTGGTCCAACCACCCGGGCTGCCACCACCACCTGGCTGGTGCTCGTGTCGATCAGCTTTGGACCGTCCGACGGACGGTCAGCGAGCGGTTTCGGAACGAACTTCTCGAAACCGTTTGATCGGGCGCTGAGGACGGCTCGCTGGCGAGACGAGTACCTCGCCTTGTTCGCTCCGGCATTAGGCTGCCATATTGGACGTGTTGCACCTTAATACAAACTAGCTTTCATAGAGACCTGGCCGTCGCTGTCAGGCATCGTGATTGGAGGAAGGGCGTTGTGGCGAAGACGCGTGCTTTTATAAGCTTCGATTTTGCTCACGATGAAGACCTGCGGAATCTCCTGGTCGGTCAATCAAGGAATGAAGATTCACCGTTCGAAATCGCCGATTATTCCGTGAAGGAGCCTCTCACCGGCAACTGGCAGAAAAAGGTAGAAGCCAAGCTCAAGCTCG
>JBDHFY010000232.1:0-6669 GCA_039590195.1 Gemmatimonadota bacterium
ATCTTCCGCGTGCCCGGCAGGCACGTCATCACTGCCAGCGCCAGCGGGCCAAGTGGCAGCGCCAGCGACCGGGTGACCATCACGATCGTCAATGATCCACCACTCATGACGATCACGACCCCGACGGATCGTCAGACGTTCGAGCGCAGTGACGACATCCCGCTTTCGGGCACGAGCTACGATCCCAACGACCTCGCGGCGCTGCCGGATGATCAGGTGGGATGGTTCCTCGATGGGACTGATCTTCCCTTCGCCATTGGACACAGCGCACTCATCCCGGGAGGGAGACTTTCCCTCGGCTCGCACTTCGTCGATTTCGTCGGTGACGACGGCTCCGACGTCGGCCGTGCGAGGGTGACGGTCGAGATCATCGCCGATACGGGAGGCGGGCGCGCCCCGACCTGCTCCATCACCGCACCGCCAAACGGGGCGTCGTGGACGGCCGACGAACTCGATGGGGACCAGTGGTTCAAGCGAGTCGAACTGATAGGTGGCGCGACAGACCCGGAAGACGGTGATCTGACGGGGGGGCAACTCGAATGGAGCGAGCGCGTCAACGGCGGACCGTCCCAATTGTTGGGCACCGGCTCGCCGCTAGAGGTGCGGCTCTTCGCGCCCGAACCGTTCGGGAACACGCACGAAATCCGGCTCACCGCCACCGACAGTGACGGTAGGCAATGCACCTTCACCATCGTCGTCAACGTGAGCTTGTTCGCGTGAGTGGACGCTCTGGGAACGCTCCTGGGACCCCGCTTCCACAGAGTTGAGACGTGAGAAGGCCCCCTCAACCCCCCCGGAGCGGGGGGTGGGGCCGTCTCACTTCTCCCTTCTCCCTTCTACGTGCAACCCCTTGCAGGACCCGGTGCTGCGTGGCCACCACGGTTGCAGACCATATACGCAGGTGTTTATTTAGTATGCGTGGTGACAAGTAAACCGTAGTGGCCGTATCGGAATTCAAGTCCCCGCCGACCTCCCCACCGCGCAGTCAGCCATCAAGACCCAACACGGCATTAAGAGCAGGCAGCCCCCTGGCGGCTTCCGCTCCCTACATACATCAGCGCTGGGGCTCCTGCGCCCGCCATGTGACGAGCGGCTGTATTTCGTGCACGCTTGGGAGGTGCCATGAGAGCGTTGATGGGTTTGGTCGGCATCCTGACTGTTGGACCGATTACCCTCTTGCCGTCTAGTGTCATCGGGCCGTTCGAAAACCTGAACCCCGATCCACCGAGCAAAGCAACCGCGGCAGTCGAGGTTGCTTTTTTTGCGACCCTCACCGTCAACACTACGGACGACGGGGACGATAACGTCTGTGATGTTGCCCACTGCAGCCTGCGGGACGCCATCAACGTCTCGAACGCGACTGCCGGCGTGCCCGACGTGATCGAGTTCAGTATCCCTGGTGCCGGCCCTCACACCATCCAGCCAACGTCTGCGCTACCCACGATCACGGATCCCGTCATCATCGACGGCTACACGCAGTTGGGGGCTAGTGTCAACACGAACGGCCCGGGGCAGGGCAGCAACGCCGTGCTCAAGATCGAGCTGGACGGGAGCAATGCCGGCGGCGGCGCCGATGGACTGCAGATTACCGCGAGCAACAGCACGGTGCAGGGGTTGGTGATCAACCGTTTCGCTGTCAACGGTGTGCTGATCTCTGAAGCCGGTGCGACAGGCAATGTGATTCAAGGCAACTTCATCGGGACTGGTATCACGGGGACGGCCGCGGCGGGGAATGGCTTGCACGGTGTGTCCATCGTCAGGGCACCGGGCAACACTGTCGGAGGAACGACGAGCGCAGCACGCAATGTCATCTCTGGGAACAGCGTGTTCGGCGTGGGCATCATATTTTCGGGCGCGACCGGAAACATCGTGCAGGGCAACTTGATTGGCACCGACGTCGCTGGGACGGCAGCCGTCGGCAACGGCAACTCCGGCGTGGATCTGGACGACACGCCAAACAATACGGTGGGTGGGACAGGGGCAGGGGCGCGTAACATAATCTCGGGAAACACTATCGATGGTGTACTGATCAGAAACACGGCGACCGGGAATGTGGTGCAGGGCAATTACATCGGTACCGACGTCACCGGCACTACACCGCTGGGTAACGCGGACCGTGGTGTGCACATCCTCCTTGGTGCCAACAGCAACACCATCGGCGGTACGACGGCGGCGGGTAACGTCATTTCCGGTAACACCGAGGGTGTAAAGATCACAGGCAGCGGATCCACCGGCAATCTCGTGCAGGGGAACCTCATGGGGACCGATCTGAACGGCACGACGGCCTTACCGAACGACGCCTCAGGCGTCTTGATCGACGGGGCTCCAAACAACACGATTGGCTGGACGGCGAGCGGCGCGGGCAACATCATCTCCGGCAACTCGGACGGTGTGGTGGTCATGGGCATCGCGGCGACGGGTAATAGGGTGGTGGGCAATTACATCGGTACTGACCTTACCGGTAGCGAAACGGTGCCCAACACCAGTGTGGCAGGAGTGCACATCGAGGGCGCACCTAACAACGAAGTCGGCGGGAACCTCGTCGAGGAACGGAATGTCATCTCCGGGAACGGGGACGGGATCTTCATTAGCGGAAGCGAGGCGACCGGGAACCTGATTCGGGGCAATTACATCGGCACCGATGCTGCCGGCAGTGCAGTCCTCGGCAATGATGGCCAGGGCGTCTTCATTAGCGGGGCTGCCGACAACAAGATTGGTGGGACCACCACGGGCGCTGGAAACGTGATATCCGGCAACGCCGAGGCGGGCATCCGTGTCAGCGACGCTGGGGCCACGGGGAATGTGGTTGAGGGCAACTACATCGGGACGAATGCCGACGGCAGCGTCAAGCTGGGGAATGGCACTGGTGTGACCTTGGTCCAGGCTCTCAACACGATTGGCGGAACCGCCGAGGAGGCACGCAACATCATTTCCGGCAATGGGACCGGCATGGTGATTGAGGGAAGTGGCGCGGTCAACAATGTCGTTCAGGGGAACTACATCGGGACTGACGCCGCGGGCAACGCTGACCTGGGCAACGACCAACATGGCATCATTGTCCACACGAACGCCTCAGACAACACGATTGGAGGAATGGGAAGTGGGGAGGGGAATACCATCGCCTTCAATGGTGGCGATGGAGTGTTTGTCGAAACGGGCACAGGAAATGCGATCCTCTCCAACTCCATCCACTCCAACGCTGGTCTGGGAATCGATCTCGGTTCGAACGATGTGGACACGAACGACGACGGGGATGGGGACGTCGGCGCCAACGGCCTCCAGAACTTCCCGGTGGTGACGTCGGTGATCGCCGGGAGCACCACCATTGAAGGAACGCTCAATAGCACAGCGGACACCGAGTTCTACCTGGAGTTTTTCACGAGCGCCACCTGTGACGTTCTCGATCACGGAGAAGGGGAGCGCCTGCTCGAGACGGCTGAGGTCAGCACTGACGCCAACGGGGATGCGAGCTTCACGGGTACCTCCCCGCATACACCTCCGGCCAATCACGCGTATCTCACGGCGACCGCCACCGATCCCGACAACAACACCTCCGAGTTCTCGGCGTGTGTCGCGGTGGTGAACGATTTCGAGGTGGCCGTCTCTCCGGGGTCGAACACCGTGAACGCCGGGACGAGCGCGGGCTACACGGTGACCGTGAGCCCGCTGGCGAACGCAGTGGACGACGCTGTCGCACTCACGTGTTCGGGGTTGCCCAACCTCAGCGCTTGTGCGTTTGCGCCGGCGAGCGTGACACCGGGTGACACCGAGACGACGTCTACTCTCACTGTTTCCACAACGGCGCCGTCTGTGTCGCTGGCACCGACGCTTCACAACCGGGATAACGCGCCGTTGTACGCGGGTCGGTTGGGCTGGCTGTGGTTTGGCACGGTTGGGGTGGTGTTGGGACTGTCCTTCGTAACCCGTGGCGCGCCTCGGCGCAAGCGCCTTGCCTCACCGTTGATTCTGGTGCTGGTCGTGTCCGCCCTGGTGCTGTACACGGCGTGCGGCGGCGAAGAGCCTACAGGACCAGGCAATGGCGGCACTCCTATTCCCGGGACGCCCACGGGATCGCACACGTTCACCATCACCGCCAGCGCAGGAGCGCTCGAGCATTCGACGACGGCGACTTTGGTGGTGCAGTAGGGCGATACCTCAGAAAAGGACCTCTGCAGCTTACGGTTGGCTGTTACACCGGCGCGCCCCTTGAACAAGCGGTTGCACCATGTGAAGTTTGGGGTCGCGGCTTGGGTGGCGAGCGCCTGGCGTGGAGCTGGGCCGTTTCGCGCTCGAGCAGGACCTGCCCGGGAAGGTGTAGAGCGATGATGATAGAACTGTGGTGGAAAGTCTTTCTTTTTGGTCTGGTCATCGCAGGTGTTCTGAAGCTGCTCGGCAACTCGGCCAATTTTGTTCTGCTGTTTTTCCTATCGTCGATTGGCGTATTGGTTCTCTTCATTGTCATTATGGTGGTCTCCAACTTCTTCAGCGAGCGCAAGCAGTCAGAATAGGGTGGGGCCTCTATCTTGGTAGCCCCAACCGAATAGATTATCAACACTGGCCCGGGTGGCGAAATCGGTATACGCAAGGGACTTAAAATCCCTTGGGAGCAATCCCATGCGGGTTCGAATCCCGCCCCGGGCATCGAAGGCGGTAGGGCGGTAAGACGGTAGGGCGGTAGGTAGATCGTCGACGCTGGTGCTTCAGCGTGGATCTGCGCGTTTCCGTGTAATCTGTGGCCTCGAATCCCGCCCCGCGCATATGGGTTGGTGGGAGCCGTCATGGCTTGTCTCCGCGCGCTTAAGTTGGCGCCCGGAAACAAAAAAAACGGGCGCAATGCGAAGCCTCTCGCACGCGACCGGAGTCATATCCGTGCCCGGCCCGAGCACAGCAAGCCATGTCATTACGACGGGGCTCGGCTGGTCGGTCTTCTCCCCTTTTCTCTCGCCGCCATCCTCGGGGCTAAGCGCCCCCAGGATTACGACTTCCGCCGTGATCTAGCGAGACGATATCGAGCGTCCCAAATCACGTCGCTTCCGCAAGCTAGAGAAGCGCGTTTCCCAAGTCACCTGCCTACTGTCCACGTTACCAAGAGGCAGCACAGAACTACCCCACCCAGTTCGTGGTATTGCACTACAACGCATGTTCGTCAAACCTTCGGCATCCTGACTGACTTCGCCCTTATCCCTACCGATGCCCAGGTTCCAATAGCTGGAGCCGGGCACGATCATCTGGGACATAGGGAACATGTGGTTGATAGAGTCGAACACATGGGTCGCGCCCGTACGCCGCACGGCCACCACAGCCACACCAATCTTGCCGCGCAAGGCGCGGTCGTTGGCCAGCCCGACCATGCCGGAGCGGTCGATAAAGGCCTTCATTTCCGCCGAGACGTCGGTGAAATAGGTGGGCGATCCGTAGATCAGGGCATCGGCCTTGACGGCCTTGGCCATGAAATCGTTGAAGATGTCCTTCTTCTGGGCGCATTCCAAATCCCTCTTCTCCCAACACTTATAGCATGCCTTGCACCCTTCGATCTTCTTCCCGCCCACCTGAACCAGTTCCGTCTCCCAGCCGGCTGCGGACAAGGGCACCAGGGCTGCGTTGAGACAGCCATTGACTGCCAATGCGTACACGTTGCCCCCTGTTCGGTATTGTCAACTGGTATTGTCAACCTAACGCGATTGGATGTGAGTCAAGGCACTACCTCCTTTGCTCGATGTCACTTCTCGCCAGCATGACCATCTATGGTCACTACAATGACCCAACCACCCTGCGACCGTGGTGGTTGAGTAACGTTTTTGCTTCTATCTCGCTAGTTTCTCAGCGATGAATGTGTTGGCCAGCCGGCTGACGAAAGGAGACATCATGCTTAATCGTTCCAACGCTTGGGTTGTGCCGGCTACGGCGATCCTACTCTCATTGCCGGTGGTCGGATGCACCCGAGAGGCTGCCGAACTGTCTGTCCAGGTCGTGGCCGATCGCGTTTCTCAGACGCATTACCAGACGTATCACTTGGACATGGAGAACATGGGGCTCGGGCTGTACGGCGGGGCCGGCTACGACATGGGCTATCGAAACCGCGACGGCTGGGAAGGCCCCGGTTCGCTCGGCAATCAGGAAGCCCGTCTGTACCTCCAGGACGCGTTCACGGCAATGGGCCTGAGCGTCTCCGTGCAAGGCAGCTACTTGAACGTGATCGGCGAACTGACCGGCACGACGACCCCCGAGAACATCTACATCATTGGCGCCCATTACGATCACCTCGAAGACGACCGGCCCGGCGGCGATGACAACGCCTCGGGCACGGCCGGCGTGCTCGAGGCCGCCCGTGTCTTGAGCCAGTACCAATTCGAGTCGACCATTCGTTTCATCGGCTTCAACGCCGAAGAAGACGGCCGGGCGGGAAGCAAGGACTACGTCAACAACCATGTGATCCCGGGCGGCGAGAACATCGTGGGCATGATCAACATGGACATGATCTTACGGCCGGGCTCGGACGTTGATCCACATACGGTCATCGATGCCGAGTTGGAGGCCCAATCCAAGCACCCGCCTTCGGTGGCCTGGGCCCAGGCATATCAGCAGGCGGCGGCCGACTATGTCCCTTCCCTGATCGTCAACGACACTATTGTCGATACCGAGTCCACAAGCGACAATGACTCGTTCCTC
>JBDHFY010000233.1:0-6625 GCA_039590195.1 Gemmatimonadota bacterium
CAGATCCATCAGATGAAGCTCCGGATCGGCCTTCATCCGCAGTTCGTGCGGAACACGCTGCAGGTGAATCGCGGCCAGGGACGATTCAGCGAGATTGGCTATCTGGCCGGCGTGTATGCGACCGACTGGAGTTGGGCTCCGCTCTTCGCCGACCTGGACAACGATGGCCACAAGGACCTCTTCGTCACGAACGGCATCTACCGACGGCCGAACGACCTGGACTACATCAGCTACGTGGCCGACCGCACCGTCCAGGCGTCGCTGGAAGAGGGGACCACCGAGGAGAACCTGAGGGCGCTTCTGGAGCGAATGCCCCAGGTCCGCATTCCCAACTACGCGTATCGGAACAAAGGCGATCTGACCTTCACAGACATGGCCGAAGCATGGGGCCTGGCAGATCCGGAGTTCTCGACCGGCGCCGTCTACGTGGATCTGAACAACGACGGCGCGCTCGACCTGGTAGTGAACAACATCAACGCGCCTGCCGGCATCTACCGAAACCGCGCGCGCGCGATCAACGGCCACCATTACCTGACGGTACGCCTGCAGGGATCTGGGGCGAATACGAGCGGTATCGGCACGAAGGTCATCGTCGAACATGACGGCATGATGCAGCTGCTGGAACAGATGCCAACCCGCGGCTTCCAGTCTTCCATCGATCCTCGCCTGCATTTCGGCTTGGGGGCTTCCCCACGGATAGACTCGCTCATCGTCGTCTGGCCGGATCATCGCTATCAGGTACTGCGGGATGTGGCGGTCGACCAGACGGTCACGCTCTCCCAGGAGGATGCCGCCGGCCGATACGCATACCAGGATGAGCCGGCGGGGACACCGCTGTTCGCGGACCTCACGACCCGGCTGGCCATCGAGGTCGAACATGAAGAGAACAGGTTCTTCGACTACACGCGCGAACCGCTCATTCCGCACCAACTCTCGACGGAAGGACCCGCCCTCGCCGTTGGTGACGTGAATGGCAACGGCCTCGACGATTTCTTCGTCGGCGGCGCCAAGTGGCAGCCCGGACAACTCTTGGTGCAGCAGCCTAACGGGACGTTCCGCCCCACCAATGAGCGTGTCTTCCAGGCCGACAGCCTGCCGGAAGATGTCGACGCGGTCTTCATCGATGCTAACGGCGACGGTCTGCCAGATCTCTATGTCGTGAGCGGCGGGAACGAGTTCTCGGGAGACCATGAGGCGCTGCGGGACCGCCTGTACTTCAATGACGGGCAGGGCCGCTTCCGTCGGGATGAGGAAGCGCTCCCGGCATTCTTTGAGAACGGGTCGTCAGTAGTGCCAGGCGACTTCGATGGGGATGGTGACCTCGATCTCTTCGTTGGCAGCCGAGTGGTCTCCCGCCGGTACGGTCTCATCCCACGCAGCTACCTGCTGCAAAACGACGGCATGGGGCGGTTCCGCGACGTGACTGTCGAGAAGGCGGAGGGGCTGGCCGATGCCGGGATGGTCTCCTCGGCCGCCTGGGTGGATTACGACACCGACGGCCGGCTCGACCTCATCGTGGTCGGGGAATGGATGCCGATACGTGTCTTTCGGCAGGAGAATGGCCGTTTCGTGGACCGAACCGCGGAGTCTGGGTTCTCGGGCACGAACGGCTGGTGGAATAGCGTGACGGTGGTCGATCTCGAGGGAAACGGGCGCCCGGATCTCATCCTGGGTAACCTCGGGCTGAACTCCTATATCCGGGCATCACCCGAGGAACCTGCCCGGTTGTACATCCATGATTTTTCTCAGAACGCCGCGGTTGAGCAGATTCTCACCTTCTATAAGAACGGCGTGAGCTACCCGCTGGCGGGTCGGGACGAACTGGTCCGAGCGATTCCGCAGCTGCAGAGCCGGTACGCCTCCTATGCCGACTTCGGTGCCAGTCGGATCCAGGACATTTTTGAAGAGTCGGAATTACGACAGGCACAGGTCCGCGAGGCGCATCTCTTTGCCAGCTCGGTCGCCCTGAACAACGGAGACGGCTCCTTCGACCTCCAGCCGCTACCTACCGAGGCCCAGTTCGCCCCGATCTACGCCGTGCTGCCGGGAGACTTCGATGGCGACGGGAACACGGATCTCGTCGTGGCAGGCAACTTCTTGGGAGTCCCGCCCAAACTTGGGCGGTATGATGCTAGCTATGGCGTGTTGCTTCGCGGCGACGGCGCAGGCAGCTTGGCGGCGGTCGACCTGGAGGCCAGCAACCTCGTGATCGAGGGCCAGGTACGGGACCTGGAGTGGCTGCGGCATGCGGATGGCAACCCACTGATCGTCGTTGCGCGGAACGACGACACGCTTCAGATCCTCCGTTCTCTGGTGCTGGAATCCCGCTGACCTGTTCACCGCAGAGAACGCAGAGACCGCGGAGGGACGTCGAGAGCCGCTCCAAAGGTGTCAGCACCATCACTCACATGAGTCTCTGCGCCCTCCGCGATCTCTGCGGTGATATCGCGTTTCTGGCGTTAGGAACCGCTACTGCGGAGTGAGCGACACAGCTGCCCCGGTATCGGGCTGCGCCGCCTTCACTCGCGATTTCCACCACATCTCGACGAGCAGCGCTGCCGGCCCCACGAGGAAGAGCGCGTAGAACGGCGCGTAGATCACCTCGCCGAGCCGGAGCAGCATCTCCACGAACGCGACGAGACACGCAACCGCTACGGCACCCCGCGTGGATGACACGGTGGTCTTCGGGTCCGTAATCATGAACAGTGCGAAGAGCTGGTACATGGGCCCGGTGATCGGAGCGACTTCGGCCGCGTAAGAGCTTCCGGTGATCAGGCTCCGGACGAAGGCGAAGAGAAAGAACGACGCCACGTAGGCCAGCGTGATGTGCGCGCGCTTGGCCAGCCAGATCGTGAACAGACCGACCACCCAAATCACCAGCATCGGCCAGAGGTCGTTCCCCCACTGTACGCTCAACGGCGCCACGGCGAAGGGTGCCAGGAAGAGCAGAGCGCAGATTCCGAAATTGCTTGGGTTCCAGAGGTGCCGCCTGTTCCAGCGCAGCACGTACTTCGACATGATAGAGATCACCCCGCCGAACGCGTAGGGCCACAGCACGGGCGAGCGCACGAGGATGGAGATGCTGATGCCGGAGATGTAGGCACTGGCGAGCTGAGGCCACCGGCCCGTCAAGAGGCGTCGCAGCGAGACTTCCGTCGCAATGCTCGCGAAGACGGCGAGGGCGATCGCCTCGTACCCGCGCAGTACCCCGAATGACCAGTGGGCGCCGAGCAGGATGAGCGTGATGAGGAGGGGGGCCGTCAGCCGCCTGTCGTACTTCACCCAGGCTCCTTGACGTCGTGCCGGGTATTGATGGCGGGCGTCGGAATCGCCTGCACGGTGCCAGAAGGCCAACGGATCACAACCGAGTCGACCTGTGACGCCTGGCCGAGCCCGAAGTGTGCACGGCGCTGGTTCTGCGCAGCGAAGCCGCTGCCACCCTCGATCTGCTGCACCTGCTCCATGCCTGCCCAATACAAGCGGATCTCCGCTCCAATCGCGCTGCGGTTGCTCTGCGTGCCCTCCAACGCGAACGCGATCCAGCCGTGTTTCGGGGTAACCGTATTCTTATAGAGCAGGAGCGGCCCGCGCTGGTTTGCCACGATAGCGTCCAGCACGCCGCGGTTCCTGAGATCGGCGAATGCCACCGCGCGTCCATCGTATGGCGTTGTGGCTCCGACCGCCCGGGTGACATCGTGGAAGCGGCCGGCCCCGTCGTTCAGCCACACCCGGTCCTCCTGGTAACCGGAGAGGCTACGGCCACGCATGGCCGGCCAATTGCTCGCGTCGGCGATGATATTCCGATGGCCACCGGCAACCAAGGAGTAATCGTACCAGTAGCTCTCCCGCGTCTCGCCAGAAACAAAACCGTTCGTCACGAAGAGATCAAGCCAACCGTCGTTGTTCAAATCGCCGTACTGCGCGCCGAACGCAAAACCGGCCAGCTCGACACCCATGGCTCCAGCCAGGTTGCGATAACTGGGTTCCTCGCCCGACTCATGCGTGGGCACCCACAGGTCGTTCCCATGGATGAGCACCCCAGGCTCAGAGATGTTGCTCACGTACAAGGTCCACTCGCCCCGGTTGAACACGTCTCCGAACGAGGCGTTCATGCCGCTCTTGGGGGTGCGGGCTACGTTTGCCGCGCGGCCGATCTCCCGAAAGGCCCGGCCTCCCTCGTTGAGATAGAGCTCGTTGATCCCGTAATCGTTGGCCACGAAAAGATCCGCATCGCCATCGCGGTCCACATCTGCCGTCGCCGCGGCGAGTGTCCAGCGCCTGGTGGTTAGACCCACGACCTCAGCGACTTCTGCAAAAGAGCCATCGCCGCGATTACGGAGGAAATAGTTGCGGCCACCGTTCTGCGCGTATTCAAAGCTCTCCGGCATGATGCGGGTATGCGGCAGATCCCACAGATCCACCTCCGCGGGGTAGAAGCAGCCCACAAAGAGATCGAGCGAGCCGTCGCGGTCATAGTCGAACCAGACGGCCGTGTTGGCGTTGATCCAGGCAGGGAGTGGGACACGTTCGGTGACGCGCGTGAAGCCCCGGCCGCCATCGTTGCGGAACAGCTCGGGGCGACCCCATTTGTACAGGAACAGGTCTTCGTCACCGTCGTTGTCGTAGTCGCCCCAGACGGTGCCCATCGAAACGCCGGTGGCTCGTTGATTCACGTCCGCTACCCCTAGCCGATCGGCCACATCCTCGAAGGTGCCGTCACCTCTGTTACGGTAGAGTGCGTTCCGGCCGCCCACCGCGCTCGTCGTCACGTACAGGTCCTGCCAGCCGTCGCGGTCGAAATCCACCACCGAGACGGCGGCACCGTACGAAGCCACCGCCGGCATGATCGGTTCCAGTTTGGCGTCGAGCGCCGGTGGCTCGTGGCTGAACCGAATGCCCGCAGCGCCCGAAACCTCCTCGAGCACGAAGCCATGCCGCTCGAGCGCCGCCGCCGCGCTTGGTGCGGCCTCGGCCTCTCGGGAGGCCGACGAGAAGCGCCGAATGGCGAGTGGCGTGGCGAGGAGCGCGATGAAAACGAGTGCCGCGAGAACGCTGAGGAGGCGACGCGGCGGCGGCGTTCCGTTAGCGGTCACGTTTTGGCGCGAGTACCCGGTGAAAGTCCCGCGGAGTCACATAGCGGGTGTGGAAGATGTTCCAGTCGTTCGGGTAGCGACGGTACGCGGGATCATCTTCTAAGCGGCCCGGCGGGCGCGCGTAGTCAGCCAGCCCATGATATGGCAGCGGGAGGACGGTCGTCGAGAAACCCGTATTGTAGTCTCCGTCTTTCACCCACCCATCGCCGATGAGCACGAAGTCGCGCGTCCAGCCGTCGGGTGGGGGAGGTGGGGCGGGGAACCGGAGGACCAATTCGTCTCCCGCGTTCATGATCGTATACCGGTCATCGACCGCCTCGTTCAACGGGCGCACGTCGCCGAAGCGGGTGTAGAACCCTACGAGGTCCCGCCACAGTGGCGCAGCGGTCGCAATTCTATTGTACACAGGGAGCTCGGGCGCGGTACGGCTGGCTTGGGTCACCTCCGAAAAGCCCCGGTACCGCAGCTCGGCAGTGTCCGGGAGGAGCCGGTGTGTGGTGACCCGCGCGTCAGGCGCCCCCACGGCCCATGCGATCTGGTCCCAGTAAACCTCCATGTTGGTACGCAGCCGCACCTGACGCGGCGTGCCCGGCCGAAACGCGTGCTCGAGATCGATGAGGATTGTTTTCGTTTTCCCGGCCGGGAATCCGAGGTCGGCCTCGACAATCGCCCATCCCCCCTGGCCGTCCGGCACCTCGAGCTGCAGCCCGTGTGGCACCGGATGGTTGCCCTGGCTCACGGCAACGTTGATCGAAGCGTCGGTAGGATAGACCCATCCTGACGCGACCAGCCAGAGCGGCCCCTCGGTGGGAACGACGTCGCCGAGCGCTACTTCGACGTAGTGCTCGCCTGCGATGCCCTGATAGGGACCCAATTCGAACGTGTCCAAGAACCGCTCGTCGCGTTCGCGAATCAGTTCTGTCACGTCGCGGCCGGTATGATCCCAAGCCCGTGCCATGGGGCGAAGCGGTTCCATCGCATGAACGGCAGGTGTCGGTGCCGGAAGCGTGAAGCGCTCGTCGACGAACACCTCGGTGCCCTTTGGATGGTCGACGGCCATCAACGCCACGTGATCGAAGAAATGCGTCTCCCACAGCTCCGCCGTGATGCGCACATCGTAGAACCCGTCGCGGGGTACCAACTGATCACCCCGAATCTTGATCCAGTCCTCGCTGTGGATCACGGCCGCCTCCCCTTGCGCGTTGATGCGCAGGCCGAGCGCCGTCCGCCAGAGGAAATCCGTGACGAATTGCATCCCCTCGCCGTCGAACGTGAACACCCAGGGGCACGAGCCCTTGAGCCGCTGGCGCGTCATAATCGTCTCGTTGATCGCGGCGAGGTTGAACTCGGCCTGGACGGTCCCGTTCGGCCAGATGATGCGGGCGACGTCGACGAGCGGGGACTCCCCCGTTCCGAAATGGACGGTCGGAGCGTCGATCAACTGCTTCTGGTAGAGCAGGCCCGCCCGGATCTCGATCTCGCCGCCAATGCCGAATGAGTTGATTCGGCGATCCCCTGTGGCTTGCGCTGCC
>JBDHFY010000234.1:0-9429 GCA_039590195.1 Gemmatimonadota bacterium
CCGGGATCTCCCGCATCGCCTTGTTACCGATTTGGTGACAGGCCCAGCAGGTGCCCGACTTCAGGATCCTGAGCCACTGGGCCTGGCTGCGCATGTTGGGCGATATGCCGTTCCCCTCTGGCCCGGTGCCAGGGAACTCGCTCTTCTCCGGCACGCGAAGTAGGGAGAACCAGTGGCCGCCGGGGTAGTACTCTGCCGCCGCGCGGGCGTCGGGGGCCGCGACCGCGGTCAGGTCGAGCATTCGGCCGGGCGCTGCCTGCACCTTTGGCGAATCCACCAAGCCGTAGCCTCTCACCCACACGCTGTAGTCCGCTTGCGGTAGGTCTGGCAGCAGGTAGCGCCCCCGATTGTCGGTCACCACGATCCTGACGAACCCGGTGGGCAGATCGGTCGTTTCCGCGATCACCCAGACCCCCGCTTCCGGTCCATTCGGGCCGGTGACCATACCACCGATGTCGTCATCGTCGACCTGGACCATTTGCCCGCCGAGCTGGCAGGCGCTGGTTAGGACCGCGGCGGCCGCCAGGAATGCGGCGAAGCCGACCACTCCGAAATACAGGACGCCTTTCGTTCTCATGTCCCGCCTCCCGTTGAAAACCATGCAACCCGACTTGCCCTTCCGTTCACGACCGCTTCCAGATGGTCCGTCTCACGCACAAAGCCTAAGCTGTGGACGAAACGCAGGCGGGCGCAAGGACCGGCGCGCCGGTACGTGCATAGGCGTATCAGGCCGCACTGTCGTGCATAGAACTTCAAGGCCCAAGCGCAGACTGTAAAGGCTTGAGAGGCAGCCGGTTGCCACCATACAACCAGTCTACTGAGTCTGTGGCGTCGCTTCGGTCTTAAACCGCTTCCAGGACCACGTGAATGCCGCGATGACCGGGATTATCACGGAGATTTTGAACGCCAGTATTATCCAGCCGACACTCGACGCCTTGTACGTGAGCGGTGCATCCCACAGTAGCGTGTCGGTCACCTTGAGAAGGGGTATGGCGTTCAAGAAATGCCAGAGAAAGAAGTCGGCGACAGCGTCCGAGGTCAATGCCGACGCACTGCCGAGGGCAAGCGACACGCTCCCAGCTCGGTGGAAAAGAAAAGTCGCAACGGCAAAGAACTGAATTGAGATCATGAGGAGGGTAAGGGAATAGGCCAAAGGCAGCAGCACTCCAGTCTTTTCTAGCCGGCCGAACAGCAACTCTCGGGTCTTACCATACACTACAACAAACGATGCTGAGACAAGCAGCGCCCCCCACGTCGTCAGAACCAGAACCCGGGGCAATGCGGACGTGCCGGCCACCAACACATCGGACAGAAAACGAAACGCCAGCAGTAGTCCGAGCACAACCAGGAGCCCAATCGTAAATAGCAAGTAGGCTCCGAAGAACTTCAAGAAAGCCATCTTAACGCCCGGGCTGAAGGCGTTTGCAACGCCGAGGCTGGTGACAAAGACGGCGAAAATGACAAAGCCGACACGCCGACCGGGTTCAATGAATAGGAACGAGAAACCGATTAGCACGAGAATGAAGAGCAGCGCGTAGCCGGCCATCTCAAGCGTCGTTGGCAGTTTCCTATCATGCGTCATGGATTCCCCATTGTGAGTTGGTTTGTTGTTGTGGCAGCGCCCGGCCGTCTGCAAAACGAAGCGCTGCGAATGTCATGGGCGCCATCCGGCAGCCGCAAAGTATCCGACCGGAGCCTGCAGTGTGGTCAGGGCAGCACGCCCAGCCTCTCAGGCCGGGACTCACCTACGGGATAACGGCGGCTGACTTCTACCTCCAGCCCTACCGAGCTGTTGAGGGACGCGTGCTCTGGATAATTCCTGCATCAACCCAGTAAACGGCGTCCTCGCCACCCGGCGAGCCCCTGGTGAAGAAGAGATACTCCCCGTCGGGCGTGACACTGGGACGCAACTCGAACCCCGGGGTATTGACGTCCGGCCCCAGGTTGCGGGGCTCGGTCCACGAACTGTCTTCCTGCCGAAAGGCGACGTAGAGATCGAACTCGCCGTACCCGCCAGGCATGTTGGAGGCATAGATGAGATAACTCTCATCGGCGGCGACGAATGAGTCGATTTCCGGGTATTCCCTATTGATGGGCCTGCCGAGGTTCTCCACTTCGGCGTAGCGCCCGTCAAGCAAGGCTGAGCGGTAGATATCGTCTTCACCGAAGCCGCTCTCGGTCTTCCTCATGAAGTAGACGGTGCCGTCGTCCGTGACGGACGGGTAGTTGTCGAACCGCTCGGTGTTGACTGGAGCGCCGAGCACGGTTGGCGTCGACCAACCCTCTCCCGTCCACTCAACGGCCCAGATGTTGGCGTCGCCGAGCGTGCCACTGCCGTCAGGTGATCGAATCGACGTGAAGTAGAGCGTCTTGTCGTCCGGTGCCGCGGTGAAGTTGTAGGGATAGAGACCGTTGAACGTATGCGGCGCGGGCTTCGTCCAACGGCCGTCCTTCAATTCCGTGACATAGGTCGGAGCATATCTCCAATCCGCGTCGGGTCCCGAGAGGCCCTCGAACACGAGGACGGTGCCGCCTTTCAAGAAGGCGGCGCACCCTTCGCTGCTGTCTGTTGACACGATGCCGGGAGCGAATACCTCGGGGGTCAGGCCCGGGGGCTCCTGGCCCAGATAAGGGCCTGTCAAGACCGGGAAATCATCGGGTTGCGTGCAGCCGGCCAGTGCTAGAAACAACAAGCAGGCAGTTCGGGCAGTGTCGCGATGGGTCATTGTCGCTCAATGCGAATCGACGATGATCCGCTCCTCCGTGACAAAGTAGGCCGTGCGCTCGGGATCGATGAAGTTGTACTCATCCGCACTCGATGCCGCCCACTCCACGCTCTCCCGCGCAGCCATCAGGGCCGCCACGTCATCAAACCACAGTTCCGCCATGCCGTCGTAGTCCGGAGCTTTGTGACCAGGGTGCGGCTCGAGGACGACACTCTGCACGAGCTTCCGCAAACCGGGGATGCGTGCTCCGATCGGGCCATGGACATTTTCCCAGTATTCAGAGAACTCGCTGTGGCTCATGGTCGGTGACTTCTTGAAGCAGTAGACCAACTTCACCATGCGACAGTCCTTGATGTTGCTAGGCGGGTGGGTGGGTAGGCGGTGGAGCGGCGCCGTTCCGGCACACCACTCTACACAGATAAAGGTCGTCGCGTTCCCAATGCATGCGACCACGTCCGTGATGCTCACGTAGCCAACGGTCCGCCGGTCCGCCGGTCCGCCTGCCCGCCCGGTAGGGAGGTGAAGGGAGGGGACTGTCCGCCGGTCCGCCTGCCCGCCCGGCAGGGAGGTGAAGGGAGGGGACTGTCCGCCGGCCCGCCTGCCCGCCCGGTAGGGAGGTGAAGGGTTGGGAACTGCCCGCCGGCCCGCCGGCCCGCCCGGTAGGGAGGTGAAGGGAGGGGACTGTCCGCCGGTCCGCCCGGGGGGGACGTGAAGGGAGGGGGATCCTTGACAGCCACCGTCCCAAACGGAACTTCTACCATATACTATGGAGGGCGTCTTCAGGGGTCAGCCGCCGGCATGATCCGGGCGGCGAGGACGACCCCGTGTGCCACTCCCTCTGGGTGGGGTTGCCAAGTCCCGCCTGACTCAGCCGAAGATCGCCCGCCAGTTCACCTCCACGGTGCTCGCTCTGTGCGACGGGGAGGCTTGCCATCCGAACAAGCTCGAACCGTCCACGCAAGTGGGCTGAGATTCGGCCGGGCGGCGTCGCTGAACGCTCCGACGATCCGAACACGAGACGGGAAACCCCAGTAGCGCCTCGACCGGGAGGCGCTCGTGACGCTCCTCCCGACCGACCGCGCTTTCCATATATAGGCAGTGGCCCGTGAAGTATTGCGTGCCACCCATTCCCGGAGGTGTAGCCATGGACCGCGGTTCGAGAGATGCCGAACACGACTCGAAGGTTTCGCGGAGGAGCTTCCTCGGCGCCGCAGGAGCGGGCGTCGCCGCAGGGGCTTTTGGGGGATTTACAAACGCTCGTGCCGAAGGTGCTCCACCCAAGCCAGCCCAGGACCTGAGGACCGACGTCATCGTCGTTGGTGGCGGCATTGGCGGTCTCACCGCGGCTGTGAGGGCCCAGCAAGAGGGTGCGAATGTCATCCTTCTCGAGAAGGCTTACGAAACAGGGGGCACCACCAAGCATTCCGAAGGAGCGGTCTGGACCTACGAGAGCTATGAGGACATGCGCAATGATGCTCCGGACGGTGATCCCGAGCTACAGCGCGCAGTCTTCGAGACCATCGTCCCCGCCTACGAATTCTACGACAGTGTCGGCGCGCCGCTGGGGGCGCCGCGACCAGGTAGAACGAGAATGCGAAGGATCCCACCCGTGGTCTTCACCACCTTCATGACGGGGGCTATCGAACGCGCCGGCGGGCGAGTGCTGGTAGAAACCGCCTTGCTCGGGCTGCTCACGAATGCCCAGCATGAGGTGATCGGGGTGCTCGCGGAGGGACCCAACGGCGTGATTCGCATCATGGCGAGAGCCGTCGTGCTCGCCACGGGGGGATTTGCAGGCAACGGTCAGCTCGTGACGCAAAACATCACTCGCCATTTCGGTGCACTACGCCAGCGTAACGCGGGTTTCGGTGGGAAGAAACCGGCGTTCACGGGTGACGGTTACTGGGCAGCCTCGCAAATCGGCGCGGCACCGGCCGTGAGCGGCTGGGATGCCTTTTACGGGCACATCCTCCCTGCAAGACCCGGAAGAATCGAAGATCCCCAGGCCGATTACTCCATGTACCATGGCGCGTGGTCTGTCGCCGTGAACCTGTACAGTCAACGCTTTGCCGACGAGAGTCAGGGCAGGGTGGTCGGCAGACGACTGACGCGTAACGGCGAGCACATCATCAACCAAGAGGTCGCGCGACAACCCGAAGCGACGGCCGCCTACATCTGGGATGAACCGGTGAACGTAGAGCGCGCGTGCGCGGACTGCGGTCTTGGGAGCCTCGACAAGTACGATGCCTATCGCGACTCGGGTGCACCGGTCGCCAAGGCCGATACGCTGGAAGCGCTCGTCAATCAGATGGAGGCCTGGGGGAGAGGGATGTCGGCGGAGCGATTACTGAGTACGCTCACCGAATACAACGAGGCGGCCAAGAACGGCAAGGCCTGGATGCTTCCCATTCCCAAAGTGAGTCCCACGCATGCAAATCCCCTGGCCCAACCGCCGTTCTATGCGGCGCTGGGAACGGCAGGAATCACGTCAACCTTCGGTGGCTTGCGCGCGAACGCCCAGGGCCAGGTGCTGTCCAGAAGCGAAAGACCGCTACCCGGGCTCTACGCGGCCGGCGTTGATATCGGCGGTTTCAACACTTACGCGTATATGGGGAATCTCTGCATGGGCGCGGTGTTCGGCTACATCTCCGGAGCAAACGCGGCGCGGCAGCCACAACCGCGGGGCGGTTGGGAGATCGTATCCTTCGGTTGAGATCGACATGACGACGCCCGTGTCCCGACGGCGCGCGAGCAGGCGGCTGAGGCGGCTGCCTGCCCGCGCGGTGGGAGGCCTCTGCGGTCTCCTCATCCTCGCGTCTCCGGCGGTGAGTCGTGCTCAGCAGGGCTCGCTTGTGGGCGAGGCCCTGTACTCTGACCGCCTCGGATGCTGGGGTTGCCACGGACGGGTCGGAGAGGGAGGGGAAGGGCGACCTCTTCGCAACACTCAGTTGACGCTGTCGCAGTTCGTCAAAGAGCTGAGACTGCCGAGTGGTATCATGCCGCCCTTCGCCGACTTTATCGTGTCCGACGCCGAGTTGGCGATGGTGTACGACTGGTTGGAAGGCGTCGATACGGTTGCCACCCCTCCTCCAATCACGTTCACCCTCGAGGGGTTCGAGGAGGTCGCGCCGGACACTGACACTGAAGTGGCGTTCAAGGCGCGGCCGGCCGACGCCATCGGCAATTCCGCCGCTGGAAGTGCCACGCGTTTGCGTTATCGCGTGACGTTGTTGAGCAGAGACAACACTCCGGTGGCCAATCGCACGTTTGAACATCGACTTCCTGAGCAGGACGATTGGTCGGCGTTCACGACAGACGAACACGGACAAGCCGTCCTCGGTCCCGAGGAAGGCTTTGCCCTGGCCGATATGCTGGAGAGAGTGGAGGACGGCGCGGCAACGCGGTTGCGTATCGCACTGCCGGCAGGTCGATACGTCTTTGTAGTCGAGGCCATCGATGGCGCGGCATCGGCCATCCCGGCAGTGGTTGGCATTGGGACAACGATCGTCAACGTGACTTAAACACAACCTACCGGTACCGGAGTGCGCGCTCCCCCCCCCCGCCCCGTGGCAGGGTATGGAGAGTCGTCTTTGGGCCCACATCGAGAGAGGTAATCCCGATGAAGCGCATCGTCGTCGCCGTGTTTCTGACAGGCGTGTTGACCCTCGCCGCCGGCGGGTCGAAGTCCCGGGCCGTCGCGCAACAAGCGCGTCCCACGTTCACGCCGCATCCATCGACGCAGGACCCGACCGTGCTTGTCACCCCCGACCACATCAAGCGTTGGGAAACCGAGTTGTCGAACTGGGGGCGGTGGGGCCCGGACGATCAGCGCGGCACGCTGAACCTGATCACGCCGGATAAGACCAGGACGGCCGCCGGGTTGGTGGTTGGTGAAAGACGGTGTGTCCGTCTCGCTTGCGCATTTCGTGAGCGAGGAGGAGGCCATCGACAGCCAGACGTTCGCCCCGACGAAGCACTGGATGACGGCGATCGACCCGGAAACGGGTCGAATCCGCTTTGCCCTCGATGCCATGAGCTTTTCGCTGCACGACGGCCAGCTCTCGCACATGGACGCGCTGTGCCATTACCGCACGGAGAAAGATGGGGAGCTGGTCATCTTCAACGGTTATCCGCAGAATCTCGACGAGGACGGGTGCAAGGATCTAGCCATCGACCGCATGGGCCCTGGCTACGTGACCCGCGGCGTGCTCGTGGACATGCCGTTGCTCAGGGGTGTGAAGTGGCTCGAGCCCAGCACGCCGATCTACCTGTCGGACCTCGAGGAGTGGGAGGAGTTCGCCGGTGTCAATATCACCAGCGGCGACGTGCTCCTGGTTCGCACGGGCCGCTGGGCGAAGCGGGAGCAGGAGGGGCCGTGGAACTACGCGCGGCAGGGAGCCGGTCTGCACGCTTCCGTGTTGCCGTGGCTGAAGGAGCGGGGTGTGGCGATGCTCGTGGGCGACGCGGTGAACGATGTCCAGCCGTCCGGCGTGGAGGGCCTCAACCGCCCGATTCACCAGCTGACGCAGGTCTTCATCGGGCTGCCGCTCGTGGACAACGGCTATCTCGAAGACGTCGCCAGGGAAGCGGCGCAGCGGAGGCGGTGGGAGTTCATGGTTTCCTGGCAGATCACCAAGGTGCCTGGCGGAACCGCAGGTCCGTTCAACGCCATCGCAACGTTCTAGAGGAAAACACGGAGGTTTCATGACGGCGTTCGACGAGCCGCCGCCATCCCGGCGCGCCTTTCTTCGTTTCCTCGCCGGGAGCCCGCTGCTCTCGCTGCTGGGTCTTCCCGCATGCGCGGACCGCGGTACCGGGCGACGAGAGAGTGCCGGCATGTCGGAACTCGAGGAGCTGGTTACCTCCGCCGATGAGGCGATCAACGTGTTCGATCTCGAGGCGGTCGCCCGGGCGACGTTGCCGCCTGCTCACTGGGGTTATCTCGCCACGGGCGTGGACGACGACCGGACGGTGCGGGCCAACCGCGAAGGACTCGCTCGCCTGTACCTGCGGCCGCGGCGTCTCGTAGACGTGCGCAACGTCGATTGCAGCGTCGAGCTGTTCGGCGAGCGGTGGGAGACGCCCATCTTCCTCTGCCCGGTGTCGAGCCAGCGGGCGTTCCATCCGGAAGGCGAAGCTGGGACTGCCCGGGCCGCGGCAAGTCGCGGACATCTGCAACTTCTCTCGACCGTCTCGAGCACGTCGGTGGAAGACGTGGCCGCGGCGCGCGGCGCGCCGGTGTGGTATCAGCTCTACCCGACGTCCGACTGGAACGCAACGCAAGGGCTGCTCCGCAGGGCCGAAGGGGCGGGGAGCCCCGTGGTGGTGCTGACGGTAGACCTTCCGGTGGGAAGCAACCGGGAGACGGCGCAGCGATTTCGTCGCCGCGACACCCGGGACTGCTCCGTGTGTCACCAGCCGGGGCGGTCGGGGTTCCTGAGCAAGCCGATGTTCGAGGGGCTGGAGGTGAACGGCGGCCTGATGGCTCCCGGTCTCACTTGGGATTTCATCGGGCGGCTCAAGGACACCACGTCGATGCGGGTGGTGGTGAAGGGGATCGTGACCCGGGAGGACGCCGCGCGGTGCGTGCGCTACGGGGCGGACGGCATCGTCGTCTCGAATCACGGCGGCCGCGCCGAAGAAAGCGGTCGCGCCACCATCGCGAGCCTGGTGGAAGTGGTGGAGGCTGTGCGGGGGCGTATCCCCGTTCTGGTGGACGGTGGAATCCGTCGCGGCAACGACGTACTGAAGGCGCTGGCCCTGGGCGCGACGGCGGTCGGTATCGGGCGCCCGCAGGCGTGGGGGCTCGCCGCGTTCGGGCAGGTGGGAGTGGAACGAGTGCTGGATATCCTGCGGTCCGAGCTGGAGCTGGCGATGCGGCTGGCGGGCGCGCCGACGATCGCGGACATCGATCGGTCGTTGGTCGCCTCGGCGTAGTCCATAGTCTCGACGGCATGGCCGTGTCTTACAAAAAGCGGAGGACAACGATGAGGCGTGCTATCTACACGTTCATTCTCGCGGCGGGCATCCCGCTGTTGGTGTCGGACCTTGCGGCCCAGGCGTCTTCACAGCCTTTCAAGCTCGGCACGTTTGACTCAGGAGGGCGCACGTTCGTGGGGGCGGTCCTCGGAGACACGCTGGTGATCGACCTCCCGGCGGCGAACGCGCACCTCCAGCGGCAATCCGGTTGGGTCACGTTGCCCATGGCTCGGGACATGAGGGAGTTGATCGGCCGCTATGCGTTCGACGGCCTGCGGGAACGCATCTACGGCATCGTGAACGAGGTGAACGGCCGCACCCGCGCGGGAGAGAGGCTGCGATACGTTCACGACCTCGAATCGCTCGATATTTTGCCGCCGATCGACAATCCCGAGACGATGCTCAACGCCGCGGTCAACTATCGGGCGCACGCCGAGGAGATGCGCAACCGTCCCGGCAACATCGGGCGCACGCCGAGGAGATGCGCAACCGTCCCGGCAACACGCCGGCCGCCGCCGCCCCCAACCCGCCCAGATCCATGCCGGGCATCTGGGAGCGCGCGCCCGACGACGACCGACAGAATCCGTACCTGTTCATCAAACCGCGCACGGCCATCATCGGTCACGGCGATGCCATTCGGATGCCTCCCGGCCGCGAGCGGCTCGACTGGGAATGCGAGCTCGCCATCGTCATCGGCCGGCCCGCTGCCCACGTGAGCGTGGAC